>NZ_JASATP010000043.1:0-50890 GCF_038440375.1 Bacillus sp. OTU530 | reverse complement strand
ATCATTTTAATTGCATGAATGAAAATATCACCAATTGGTACAATATAAGCAATTGCTGTTTGGTTTCCATAAAAAACAGCTCCAACAATAATACCTAGTACAAGTGCAACAAAAATTTGTGTAGCTAAGCCAAACTTTTTCATGTACATCCTCCTTGTTAACGCTTTCATTTAGAACTAATGAATCTGAAATCATCTTATAAACCGATCTACAAAAAACGACAAAAACCTTCAAAACTATTTTTAAAAAATTTAAGCGTTTACAGCTTTTATAATAAAAAAAAAGTTTTCTCAACTCATTCGCGGCCTTAGGCATAGCTTCTATCCCTTCTTTTATGGGGATCCTTCTCCACATCTATCAACTTAAGAAATAGGTTGTTCCTCAAAACAAAAAATCGGGCTAAATTCTCATAAATAACTATAGAGGGATAAAATCGCTTACCAGTAATGCACCTCCATTATAAAAAGGAGTTCCCATTCTTCCTTTAAAGAATGGGAACTCCTTTCTCTTTGTTTATTTGATAGATCCCATGGATCTGTTATATCTACAGAAATATTGATAGTTGCTTCTCTTAGCGCTTTGCCCCAATTTTACAATATTTATAATTTCCGCTCGATCCTCTTCAAATAAAGAATGCGACATAACACACGGCTCGAAATGGATCTAGAGTTCGTTATTTCCTCACTATCTAGATACTCTAGCTTATCAAGTGACGGAGGAATATAAAAACAATTGGCAAGCCCTCAGAGGAACCTTAAGTGCTAATAGTGTTTCTCTGAGGGCTCTTTTCATTTAATAATTAGGCAGGTGAACTGCCGTTTCGTTTATCGTCAGTACGATATTATTGCTTTGCTCTTTGAGGCTGTCCTTGACGTGCATAGTTTTTCTTTGCTTGCACAACTGGGTCCATCTCATTGGAAAACTCCTGGTTATGACCGTTTTGTGTTTTTTGTTCTGGATTGTTTTGCTTTGAGCGTTTCTTCATTGTTCCATTTCTCCTTTTAGTGAAGTGTGGTAATCATTTCATGCTGCATGTTGCGCAGTTGGATCAGCGCACGGTCAATCCGCTCACGCTGCTGTTCATTCGCATTATGCTCCATTTTTTCAAGAGCTATCACAGCTTGCTCAAGCTGCAATTGCGCGTCTGAATATTCCATCATATTGTAGTGCTCCTGTTGCTTACCTCGATCAAGCTGCTCCTTTGCATATTGCAATGCTTGCTCCGCGTTGTCAATGCATTGGTTTAACGAATCACGTGTCGTCATGCTTAACCCCCCTAATGTTTCTGTATATCACTAACTACCAAACGGCAGGATGCGCCGATGGAAGTCTCGTTTTATTATCTCCCATCCTGCAAACTATATGAGCCCGTGTGCTATAATGAATACTGTTTCCTTTTGAATGGATCGAATCGCTCACATAAATAGTACTTGCTCAAAGGAGGGACATTCGATGAATAACCCATTTCCGTATTCAACCGATAACAAACGTTATCACACATGGAACTACCATCTGCGCCAAACATTTGGCAGCAAGGTGTTTAAGGTATCATTAGATGCAGGCTTTGATTGCCCAAACCGCGATGGTACAGTTGCCTTCGGCGGTTGTACGTTTTGCAGCGCTGCCGGCTCTGGTGACTTTGCGGGTAATCGTACCGAGGATGTAATTACACAATTTCATACCATTAAAACGAAAATGCACGAAAAATGGAAGACAGGCAAATATATGGCCTACTTCCAAGCATTCACAAACACGCATGCCCCGCTCGATGTACTGAAGCGAACATTTGAACCTATTTTAGAAGAAGAGGGGGTTGTTGGCCTTTCCATCGCAACCCGTCCCGATTGTTTGCCCGATGATGTTGTGGAATATTTGGCGGAGCTTAATGAACGCACGTATTTATGGCTTGAGCTCGGTTTACAGACGGTTCACGAACGAACTGCTCAGCTCATCAACCGTGCGCATGATTATGAGACATATGTAAGAGGAGTGGAAAAGCTGCGCAAGCATCATATTCGAGTTTGCTCTCATATCATTAACGGATTACCTCTTGAAAATTATGACATGATGATGGAAACAGCGCGCGAAGTCGCAAAGCTTGATATTCAAGGCATTAAAATCCATTTGCTTCATTTATTAAAAGGCACGCCGATGGTCAAGCAATATGAAAAGGGACTGCTGGAACTCCTCTCCTTTGACGATTATATAAAGCTTGTCGTTGATCAGCTCGAAATTATTCCACCGGAGGTCATTGTGCACCGCATTACAGGGGACGGTCCGGCTGATTTAATGATTGGCCCGATGTGGAGTCTGCGCAAGTGGGAAGTGCTCAATACAATTGATGCGGAATTTGTACGCCGGGGCAGCTGGCAAGGAAAATTTGCGGAAAAGGGGATGAACCTATGAAGCTTGAACGCATTTTGCCGTTTGCGCGTACCCTGCTGCAAATGGCAGTAAAGGACGGAAGCTATGCGGTCGATGCAACAATAGGAAATGGACATGATACAGCACTTCTCGCCCAACTTGTCGGAGAAGCTGGAAAGGTGTTCGGCTTTGATATTCAGGAACAAGCAATTCTTAATACACAAGCTCGGCTTACTGAACAAAACTTGCTGAGCCGCGCGATATTGTTTCATGAAAGCCACGGCAGACTGCTAGAAATGCTGCCTGCCGATGCAAAGGGAAACGTAACAGGCGCTGTGTTTAACCTCGGCTACTTGCCAGGTGGTGATAAAAGCATCGTCACAAAGCCAAATTCAACCATTGATGCAATTGAACAGCTGCTGCAAATCATGGCTCCGGAAGGAATTATTGTGCTCGTGATTTATCATGGTCATGAAGAAGGACAAGCAGAGCGTGATGCAGTCGTAGAATTTGCGATGAATCTTGACCAGCAAATGGCGCACGTACTGCGATATGAATTTATTAACCAGAGTAACCATCCGCCTTTTATCATTGCGATTGAAAAGCGATAGTTAGTCAGGAGCGTATCTTACGTAAAAAACACTCGGTAAACGAATCGGCGCCGAGTGTTTTCTGTCACTGTAGAAAAGTATAAATTTCCAGCTAGCAGTGCAATTCGACGTAGCCGGAAATTTTAGGAATACAGTGTAAGTGCAGCTACGCCTCTAGCTTCTCCTAACGGCTCGCTAATCAGCGAGCTTCTTTCTACAATTTGTTTTAAATTGTCGATAACGTTTGAAACTAATGTACTCCTTTCTCCTAAGCCCGCATACGGTACAGCCTCGCATTCACATAAAAGAAATAGGAGGCAGCTCCGCCATATTTGACGATGCGACGCGCCATTTGCTGCATTTCTTTTTGCTCCGACACCTTTTGGTCAGACAAATAGATGCCAAGCAGCCCTTTGCTGATCAAACGGTGAAATTTTGAATGCGGTAAATCCTGTAGATATCTATCTGTTTCTTGCACAAAATGTTTTAGGCGTTCAAGCGTTTCTTCACGACTTTCATAATAGCTGCAAAAATTCAAATCGCCACCGAGCCGATCTTCCTCCTGATCAATAAAATAATCAAGCAAAATATGCAGTCCCTGCAAATAAGGGAAGTAGCCCTTTTTAATTTTGGTAATTTGTGATTCACTTAACTCATGATGGAAGGAATATGCTACTAAACAGAAAATACCGAGTGTTGAACCAGCACAAGCGGAAAACTCATACCAGCTCATCGCAGGAAGCTGTTCTTTATGTAGAGCAAACCATTCCTGAAGCCGCCCTTCTCTTTCTGTGAGAGCTACGTGCTTGTGCACCTGCAGGTCACAATAGTAACGAGCAAGCTCCTGCAATATGCCAGCTATTTTCGGATAATGCTTCGTATGCTGCAAAACGTCCTGGCACGTTCGGACGAGTGCCTCCAAATAACCGCCATCATTCTGATCTTCACGGAAGCGATAATAATTTTCTGTAGCGCTTCCCGGAGTAAGCGCATGAAGCATCGACTCATGTAATGCTTCAAAATCAAGCGGATCCAAGGAGGTACTGCGGTCGCATAAGTTATCTAAATAATCACTGATGGTTTGATAGGCAACAATAAAACGAACGCATTCATTCATCCCCGGGCCTGCCAAAATGGCAAGAATGCCGCCCCCCTCACAATGAAACGTTTTATGTTCAATGCTTGCGAGCGCCTGCTTACGCAGCTCCTCATTTGGAATACACTGCGCCTGCTCCGTCCATCTCATCAGCTCCTGGTGCACTGGCGGCATTACATTCCGATATACCTTCGACATAAGAGATATAGGATTTGTAGGAATCTTCACTTTACTTCACTCCTTTTACTACATGCACTTCAGTAAAAGCTTTCGCAAACGTAAAAATCTGTTCACGTTCATATTCATTAAACAATTCATGATAGCACTCTTTCCATTCCTTATACGCTTTATCACTGCTGTCCACTTCATTAAACCATTTACGTACTTGCATCCGGTCCACCAGTTTGTCCTCGTACGCCTGCATAATCAGGAGCGGAATATCCGGAAAGTTCAAAATCCTCTCGTGCGCAATCGAGACCGCTTTTTTCAGCTCAATAAACCAGCGCACCGATACCTTTTGCAAAAGTAAAGAATCGTTCTCCATAGCATCACGAATATCCCTATTGCGCGTTGCCATCTCGGCTGTTAATCGGGAAGAAAACTTCATTTTTGGTGCAAGCACATTCAATACCTTTGCTGCAGCCTTTAACGGCATAGAGGGCTCTGCCAATACTCCTAAACATGGCGAGCTTAAAATGATGCCCTGCACCCGCAGCTCGATTTCCTGAAGAAGACGAATGATAATCAATCCCCCCATACTGTGACCAAGCAAAAAAATAGGAAGATGGTAGTGTCCTGCTTCTCTAATCCATTTTCGCACCGTATGTATATATTCCTCAAAGCTGTTAATATGTCCTCGTTGTCTTGAAGATGTCCCATGCCCCGGTAAGTCCCCCATGACAACATGATAGCCGGCAGCTGTCCACATATCGGCAAGCGCTGTATAACGGCCATGATGCTCCATCGCTCCGTGAACAATTACCACAACAGCTTTGGCCGCTTCAGCTTCCCATTTCCACATGTGCATCCCCCTATTTTCATTTCAGGATATTGTTGATACACTAACAGTACATAAAAAGAAAGGCGGTTTCGATTGATGATCTATCCATATAAGGATAAATACCCAAGCATCGCAGACAGTGCTTTTATTGCTGATTATGTCACAATTACAGGAGATGTGACAATTGGCGAGTACTCCAGCATTTGGTTTAACACTATTATCCGCGGTGACGTGTCTCCTACAATTATCGGTGATCGTGTAAATGTGCAAGATTTATGTGTACTCCACCAAAGCCCAAGATGTGCACTCATCTTAGAAGATGATGTAACAATTGGCCATCAGGTTACTTTACATAGCTGCACAATCCGAAAAAACGCGTTGGTTGGCATGGGCTCTATCGTACTTGACGGAGCGGAAGTTGGAGAAGGTGCGTTTATCGGTGCTGGCAGCCTCGTACCGCAAGGAAAAATCATTCCTCCGAATACATTGGCATTTGGACGCCCAGCAAAGGTAGTCCGCGAACTAACAGAAGAAGATAAACAAGATATGGCCCGCATTCGTCGCGAATATGTAGAAAAAGGACAATTTTATAAAAGTGTACAAAAGAAATAAATCAATATAAAGAAAACTCGCCGATTGACAAGCCCTGCCTCCCGAACGAAGGCAGAGGCGTAGCCCTACTTATACTTTATTCCTAAAATTCCCCACTGCCTCGACTGAACTCTAGCTGGGAATTTATGCTTTCTTAAAGTGTAAGAAAAGCGGACATGGCCCGCCTTTACTCCCGAAGTAAAATGTTCTTCACCACGGAGGGCGCTTTTTGCCTTTTGTGGGGAAGGTTATTTTGCGGAAGGGAGTAAGCCGTGGAGCTAGACATCGATCTTATGTCCAACAAATTCTCTTCCCCTTTTCCCCTATCACTGTTTAGAAGCTGTCCACTATTTTTTACAATCCCTTATCACTTTCTCAACAAATTCTTATTACAATGGAAATGCAATACGAAATATACTGACATTAGGGAGGAGCTGCTGATGATAGCACGTTCTATCAACGCCTTATATGAAATAGAGTGTTGCATTTTCAAAGGAATTAACCGTTATTTTGAGCGAAAGGTGCTAAACATATACTTTCGCACAATCACACACGCGGGCGGGGCAAGATGCACCATTCTGTCTGTATTGCTCCTCATGCTCCTATCAAAGGGCACAATTCACAAAACGGCAATAGTAAGCATGGCTTCCCTTGCTATCAGCCATATTCCGGTGCAGATTTTCAAGAAGCTGTATCCACGAAAACGCCCGTATATGATGATTGTTGGAACAAAGCATCATTTGAATCCGTTGCAAGACCATTCCTTTCCATCCGGGCATACGACTGCTATTTTTTCGGTCGTCATCCCATTCATTGTTGATGTACCTGCATCCGTATTTTTGCTTCTTCCTCTTGCCTTAAGTGTCGGTGTATCTCGTATTTATCTTGGTCTTCACTATCCATCCGATGTGCTGGCAGGCATGTTTCTTGGAACGCTCACTGGCATTCTGTCTTACTTTCAAATTATACAACTACTGTAAGTGGGGAGGGCGTCTTATGAAAATCGCTATCTTTACTGATACCTTTATACCACAAGTAAACGGGGTTGCGAAAACATTAGAACGCTTCACAAGATACCTGCAGTGTAACGGTATAGAATACTATGTATTTGCGCCTGAAAATACCACCGAGGACAGCTTTGTTACAAATGTCAAAAAGATGAAAAGCCTTCCACTTTCTATCTATCCGGAATGCAGACTGGCGATTCCAAATCCAGTATTTATAAAAAAAGAATTGCAACGTTTTCAGCCTGACCTCATTCACATCGCAACCCCCTTCAACATGGGACTGTTTGGCATGTATTACGCGAAGAGGTTAGGAATCCCGCTTGTCGGATCGTATCACACTGATTTTGATGCTTACTTAAAATACTACAAGGTTGAGTTTCTCTCTCGCTTTCTCTGGAATTATTTACGCTGGTTCCATAGCTCTCTTCAAAAAACATTCGTTCCTTCCCATGAAACACTAAAACAGCTACAGAACAAAGGATTCCGGGACTTGCATATTTGGGCACGCGGTGTTGATTGTAACCTCTACCATCCACATTATGAGAAACAAACCGTGCGTGATACATACGGCATCGGAGCGAAGTATATTCTCTCATACGTGGGACGGATGGCTCCCGAGAAGGATATCGATACACTGACAGAAATTATTCAAAAAATAAACCAAACGCTTGGAGACTCTGTTCACTGGCTCCTCGTCGGAGATGGACCGCTCACAGAAGAAATGAAAGCAAATGTAACTGAAAACGTAACATTCACTGGCTATTTAAAAGGAAAAGAACTCGCGGCTGTCTACGCTTCCTCAGATCTCATGGTGTTTCCATCGGCAACAGAAACATTTGGCAACGTTGTGCTAGAATCTCTTGCTTCCGGTACGCCTGTAATTGGAGCGAACGCGGGGGGTGTAAAGAATATTTTGCAGCATGGCACAACAGGATATCTATGTAACCCAAAAGACACTGATGCATTTTGCGCTGCAATCGAGGATCTTCTCGATTCTGGTCCCATAATTGAGAAGATGGGACAATCCGGACGAGAATACGCCTTGTCACAAAATTGGGATACGATTTTCGAAAAGCTTCTCGGTCATTACAAGGATGTCATTCAAGCACCTCAAAATAAATTGTTAGCATAGTTAAAAGCATGTTCATTCAATTCTTTTCTCAATCAAGAAAACTCGCCAATTGGCAAAGATAGAGGCACAGTTGCACTTATATTATATTCCTAAAATTCCTATCTATCCAAGTGATCTGACTCCGAGCTGCAAATTTATACTTCTTATAGTGCAGAAAAGCAAAGGCCGCTCACCTTTGCTTTTTATTAATTATATTCTAATTTTCTCCAGTTGATATATGCCGTCAATGCTACAATCACTGAGGCTATACTCACAATCATACAGGTTGCCACTGCGCCATATTCCCTGCCGTAGTACGCTTCGATCGTATGCTGTAACGATATAACATTCACGATAATAGAAGAAAGTAAATACCCGAGCGTCGCTAAATCAATATGGGTAAATTGATCGGTAGCGTACCAAACTGTCAAAACTAACAGTACTGTTATAACAAATGAATAAAACCGCGCTTTTGAATAAAACTTGCGCTCGATTATATTCATGTCGTTTCCCCCCTTATTTTTGAAAGCCGCCTTGTTGCCTTCATTATACACATGAGTGAGCAGAATCACTGTGACGCATGTCACATATTTATTTGACAATGTAGTGACAGTTGCCCTTACCTAAAGTTTCATACTACGGCAAATTCACTTCTAGCTGGAAATTTATACTTTCTTAAAGCGAAAAAAAGCAGCTACCATTAGATAGCTGCTGCTTATTCGATATTACAATATGAAGTTGGGCAATTTTCACAATTAATCTCCTGCTTCAAATACTCTAAATCATGAATGATAATTTTTCTTCCTTCAAAAGAAAGAATACCCATCCCCTTCAATTCATTTAGAGCACGGTTCACACTTTCCCGAGTTGTTGAGCTGAAGTTCGCTAAATCCTGATTCGTCATTTGTACATCAAGTAATATACCGTTTTCTACTGGTACACCGTAGCTATTGGTCATACGAATTAAAGTGGAATAGAGCGCTCCCTTCTTTCCATACAAAACAAGGTCGC
Organism: Bacillus sp. OTU530; assembly: GCF_038440375.1. Lineage (NCBI taxonomy): Bacteria > Bacillati > Bacillota > Bacilli > Caryophanales > Bacillaceae > Bacillus > Bacillus sp. OTU530. Next base: position 42,120 of record NZ_JASATP010000043.1, on the reverse strand, counting down.
GGAACTTCGTATGCTGCTTACGAATATGATCCGTCATAACAGGCATAAAATCTGCTGCAAACAACGGATTTGTGAGCAATTCTCTTTCGATTGCTTCATTCTTGATGGCAAGTACCTCACTATCCTCAAGTGCACGTGCGCTAAACAAGTATTTTCAGTTTTTCGCAAAAATCATAAGCTCTCCCATAATGGAGCTTGGTCCGCACAGACGCAAACAAAGCTGCTTTCCATCACCTGAAAGCTTATTAATTTGAAATTTCCCTTTTAACACCACAAAAAATCGATCTCCATCCTGACCTTCTTGAAACAAATGAGCTCCTTTTCTTACCTTCAATGTTTGATAGGCCAGTTTGGATAAACAGTCTACACTTTCGGTGCTCAAAACTGTCGGCATTGATTTGCTCCCTTCTGCACGTTATCCAAAATAACGCTGATAGATAGAACGAGCTTCTGTAACATCCTTCGTTCCATGGATAAGCACTCTGCCATCACGGAACAGGACAATACGGTGCCTTTCCAGCTGCATCATAGCCAAATACGGATTGCTCTGTATATTATGTCCAGAACGCTTCAGGTGCGAAGCGAGCTTTTCTAACTCAAACGGCTTCGTTCCCCGCAGCTGAACTGTATCTCTGCCACATAAAACAGCCGCCTTGCTTCTATCTTCTTCCGTTAAAGCCGGATACGTTCTTTCTTCTCCACATGACGGACATTTCTTGCTCTTTCGCTTCCCGACACGTAAAAACATATGCTCATTATTCCAAATATCGAACAAAGCCAATGACGGTCGCACTGCTTGCATATTTCCAGTCAGTATTTTTAAAGCTTCCGCTGCCTGATAAGACACTGTCATACCAATAGCAGGACCGATTACACCCACGGTATCGCACGTTAAACTATAGGATGGAAGATGCGGGAGCAAACAGCGAAAACAAGGCGTTTGTCCCGGAATAATTGTCATCGATAGCCCATAGCTACCTGTACAAGACCCGAAAATCCACGGTATATTGTATGCTTGCGATGCATCATTAATGAGAAGACGTGTTTCAAAGTTATCCGTTGCGTCTATCATAACATCGAGTCTCTGTTCGCACATAGTGTTAATTTCATCAGGTGTAAGATCTAAGACATGCGTTGTAATCTCTACCTCGCTATTAATGCGGCTGAGCCTATTTCTCGCCGCAATTGCTTTTGGCAATCCTTGCTCAGCATCACGTTCCTCGTACAGCTGCTGCCGCTGTAAATTGCTCCAATCTACATAATCACGATCAACAATTGTAATTTTCCCCACACCTGCGCGGACAAGCATTTCAGCATTACCGCAGCCAAGAGCACCAGCTCCAACAATGAGCACATGTGCCTCCCTCAACAATTTCTGCCCCTGCTCTCCAATTGGTGAAAAAAGTGTTTGCCTTGAATATCTATCCATGCAGGTCACGCCTTTAACCGTTTATAGTCACCATTTTTCCCGCCTGTTTTCTCCATTAAATAAGTCGGACCAATGATAATCCCCTTATCAATCGCCTTACACATATCATAAATCGTTAACGCACAAACAGAAGCTGCTGTTAAAGCTTCCATCTCTACCCCCGTGCTGCCTTTTGTTTTCACGAAGGATTCAATATGCAGTTCGTACTCATCGTCCCGCTCCTCCCAATGAAACGAAAGGTCTACTCCCGTTAAAGAGAGAGGATGGCACATTGGAATGATGTCTGCTGTTTTCTTTGCACCCATAATTCCAGCAACTTGTGCGACGGATAAGACATCTCCTTTTTTCACTTCACCCTTGGTCATTTTTTCATATACTTCCTTAGACACAATGACACTCGATGCGGCGTGTGCTGTACGTGCTGTTTCATGTTTTTCGGAAATATCCACCATGCGTGCTTTTCCTTCCGCATTGAAATGTGTAAATTCACTCATCTTTTTTCCCCCTTATCCCCCGCTTACCGGTGGAATCAGTGCCACTGTATCACCAGCTTGAATAACATCCTCATCATCAGCAAATTCTTCATTTACCGCAATCATGATGCTTTTCGTATCCAAGAATTCGTACTTCTCCTCCAGCTGCTTTCTTAAATCTGCTACTGTTATTGAATTTTCCTCTATTTGCAAATCACGTGTGCCGAATTGCTCACGTAAATGAGCGAATAATAATACTGTAATCATCCTTCATTCACCTCAGGCTTGCCATTTTCATATGAAATCGTTCCTTGCTGATTGCCGATCCAGAGCTCGCCATCTTCCCAATGCTCCTTCTTCCAAATTGGAACCATTTCTTTAATCCGCTCAATCGCATACCGGTTTGCTTCATATGCATCGGCGCGATGAGGAGAAGACGTAGCAATCACAACCGCTGCTTCACCAATTTCCAAGCGGCCAACGCGATGCACAATTGCAGATTTTGCTCCTGGCCATTTTTCTGCTATTTCCCTGCCGATTTGCTCCAGCTTCGCCTTTGCCATTGGAACATACGCTTCATATTCCAAATATAAAGTTTTTCTGCCCTTCGTAATCTCGCGCACCGTACCGATAAAATTTACAACCGCACCAGCATTTCGGTGCATCACCTGCTCCGTTACCTCCTGAGCAGAAATAGGAGATGCTATAATTTCAAACATGCCTCTTCCTCCTTAAATAGCCGCTCATCCATGTACAATACAGTTCCTCCTCCTGAACGGAGAAAACAGGAAAATCGCTCTCAATTGGTATCCACGATATAACCGCAATAACATTAGAAAGCCGTAATAACTTCCGATCTTCCTCACTGCGAATGCAGACAATTTTTTCATACGGCTTCTCTTTATATCCTTCTATGAGCAACACATCGATGTTAATGGAATCGCATAGCTCTATCCACTGCTCTAATTGAAATTGTTCATCCTGAATCGTTATCGCAAATGTTCCGTCTCCCTCTACCGCAGCAGCAAGCGAACCCGCATGCATATGACGTGTCGAATCCTTCCCCTCAGGAAGGGCTGGTTTTCCGCCATGACCGTGATGCTTAAAAGAAGCAACACGTAAGCCCTCCTTCGTCAAAGAAGAGATAATCTGTTCCGCTACTGTTGTTTTGCCGCTATTTTGATAGCCGGCAATTTGCAAGATGACAGGTCTCACTTCCATTCCCTCATACCATCCTGCCCCTCAATCAGCACAACCTCAACCATGCTTCCTGCCTGCCAGCCTCTTGTACCGCCCGGCAGAACCATAAAACAGTCCGCTCCTGGGAGTGAGGAAACAATATTAGATTTATCCTTCCCTGATGGTTGAACGTACAAGCGGCCTCCCTCAAAGGACAGCTTGCTTCTCACAAACCGCGTAAATGGGTTCGCCTTTAACACATCCTGCTTTAGCGTTGCCTCTACTTTTTGCAAATAGACATTCTCCATGCCAAGCATCGTCCGAATTACCGGTCTTGTAAACAATTCAAATCCAACATAGCAAGCGGATGGATTACCTGATAACCCAAAGAGAAGCTGATCTCCTAATACCGCTGCCGACGTCACACTTCCTGGGCGCATCGCAATTTTATTAAATAGAAGCTCTGCACCAAGCTCCTTATAAACAGCTGGTATATAATCAAAATCCCCAACAGAAACACCGCCTGTAGTCACGACAATATCTGCTGCCTTCAGCGCTGCTCGCACCGTCTCTAACGTTTGTTCAAATGTATCCTTCACAACGCCGAAGGAAATCGGTTCAGCACCGCTGCGGAGCGCCTGCATGTAAAGCATAAAACCATTGCTATTGCGGATTTTCCCTGGCATAAGTGGTTCATCTGTGCCAAGAAGCTCACTTCCCGTTGCAATAATCGCAACCTTGGGCTTCCGGGTAACAGGAACCTTCTCATATCCAAAGGTCGCTAATAACGCGATAACGCCAGCATTAATATACGTCCCTTTCGTAAGGAGACGCGTTCCTTCTTCTATATCTTCTCCAACGCTGGAAATATTTTCGCCTTCTTTAAGCTTTCGTTTTAGCTGAACGAATATCTTCCCATCCCGCTCCTCTTCCTTTGTAAGTTCACGCATAATTACAGCATTTGCCCCGTCAGGAACAGCACCGCCTGTCATAATTTTGACTGCCTGTCCTTCTTGCAATGTACCATGCCACACATCACCAGCAGCCACAATCCCGAGGAGCTCCAGCCAAATTGGATTGTGTTCTCCTGCTTCCTTAGTTGAACTTGCCCGAACCGCATAGCCATCATACGGAGAACGAATAAACCAAGGAACCGGGTGAGGTGCATACACATCACGGGACAACACCCTGCCCGCACTCGCTGTTAATTCTATGTATTCTTCTTCTATTTGTTTTGGAAACTGCATCAGCTTTATCAACGCTTCTTCAATCGGAATTGGCTTTCGAAACAGTGTCACTAGAACCACCCCTTTGTCCTATTTGTATTGTATTATCTTTTATCTCCTTAGCCAAGAAAACATCCTATCCCATGCTTATGAAGACGGGAGCGTTCGGAATACGTGCATTGATTTACTTTTGCACGTATTATCATTTAAATTTCTTGCTATGTCGAGTTCGCTTCTAGCTGGCCCTTTATCCAATCTTAAAGTGTAAAGAAACAGCCGATCCCTTCATACGAAATCGGCTCATGGTAAATTCATATAGTCTTCCTTCGTGTTCACATTTACGAACGCTCGCGTGTCTATTCCTAGCCTTTCCTCTTTCACGTACGCAACTGTGCATAGAGAAAGAAGCTCCTTCATGCTTCGTTTACCTTCTTGTAAAAGCAACCCCAGCTTCTCTTTTACACTTTTGTGATAGCATGCGAACAATGGTTGTATCCGTCCCGCTACAATCGGAACAACCGCATCCACGTTTTCCTCTACTCTGCCGACTATTTTCATTATAATTTCATTTGTTACAAGCGGAACGTCACAAGGCAAGACAATATACCAATCGCCGGCTGATGCTTCCATTCCGGTTAAAATACCAGCAAGGGGCCCCATCCCGCTATACTCTTCCAAATCCTCGCGGACAACAACCCCAGGTAGATGAACTAGTTCCTTAAGATGACTAATCACGACAATTTCATCTACGCTAGGCTGCAGCGCATCAATAGAATAGGTTAGAAATGACTTCCCCTTCCAATGTTGAAGCGCCTTCGGTTCCCCAAATCGGTGTGACTGTCCGCCAGCTAAAACAATGCCAACCGTCCTCATTGACGGTTCAATTCCCATACAACATGCCCAAGTTCCGGCAAAACAAGCTTATTCATCGCAAGACGGACAGCACCTGTAGAGCCTGGCATGGAAAACACTGCCTTTCTATCAATCGTACCGGCAATCGCACGGCTCATGATCGCTGCACTGCCGATATCCTCCGTGTAACTTAGCATCCGAAACAATTCGCCAAACCCTACAATTTCTTTCTCAATGAGTTCACGCACTGCCTCAATCGTTACATCTCTTCGCGTAATACCTGTACCGCCGTTTGTAAGAACGACATCAATATGAGGATCATGGCAGCCGGACAACACAGCCTGCTGAATGCTTTCTTTGTCATCTGTTACAATCTCGTAAGCACCGACAGTTATCCCGTTCTCTTCCAGCAGTCCAATCATAGCAGCGCCGCTTTTATCCGTTTCCTTTGTTCTTGTATCCGAAATTGTAATCACCTTACAGCGAACATGCTCCGCTCCTCGTCTTTTATGCTCTTGTACGCTCATACACTATCCCCTTCTTACCCGCCGATATACGACATTTCAATCGGCTTTCTTTGTTTTCCTTGCTCATAATAGGAGGACCGCTCCTCAGAATAACGATCATCACGCTTTTCCCATGTCCCGCATATTGTTGCAAACAGTTCCTCATCTGAAGCACCGGAACGGATAAACTCACGAAGCGGCGTGCCCTTTTCGGCAAACAAACATGTGTATAGGTGACCATCAGCCGATAAACGTGCACGTGTACACGAAGAACAAAAAGCTGCGGATACAGAAGAAATAAAACCAACTTCTGCTTGAGTACCTACATAACGATACCGCTTCGCTACCTCTCCTGCATAATCAGGAGCAATAGGCTCAATCGGCGTCTCGCTATGAATCATATCGTGAATTTGTTTGCTTGTAATTACCTCATCAAGCTTCCAATTATTCGTTGAACCTACATCCATAAATTCAATGAATCTAAGTGTAATTCCCTTTTCCCTGAAGAAATGGGCCATCGGCAATATTTGCGAATCATTCATACCTTTTTTCACGACCATGTTAACCTTGACTTTTAACCCGGCTTGCACGGCTGCCTCAATTCCTTCTAATACTCTCTCGGAACGAACACCTACTCCGTTCATCTTCGTAAATATATCATTATCGAGCGCATCAAGGCTCGCATTAATCCTTTGGATACCCGCTTGCTTTAAAATCGGTGCATATTTCTTTAACAAAAGACCATTTGTTGTAAGAGACAAATCCTTCACTCCATCAATTGCTGCAAGCATCTCGATGAGCACGGGTAAATCCTTGCGAAGGAGAGGCTCTCCTCCAGTCAAGCGAATCTTTTCTACACCAAGGCGGACAAATTGTTTGGCAAGCCGAGTGATTTCCTCAAAGGTGAGCAGTTGCTCACGCGGCATAAAACAGTGATTCGGACCAAATTCCTCAATCGGCATACAATAAATGCAACGAAAGTTACAGCGGTCTGTCACTGAAATGCGCAAATCACGGAGCGAACGTTTATGCGTATCCTGTACTTTTCTCTCTTCCATCGCAGCGCTCTCCTTTCTGTCACTCTTACTCTTGTTAGAACATCTTTTATTGTAACGCTGAAACGTTAGAAATTCCAACATAAACGTTGTAGTTATTAAGAAAAGCGGCTACATCCCGCTTTTACTCCCGCAGTAAAACATCCTTTGCATAAAATGCACGGCTTTAGCGAAATTAATCCTTCATGGAGGCTTTCCCTTTATTTTCACCACAGAAGGCGCCTTTTTCCTTTGGTGTTGAAGTTATTTTGTGAAGAAGTAAGCCATGGGAGCTAGATAGCAATCCAAAAATCCCCTTTTTGTTGCGTGAGAAAATCTGACACACCCCCACTATATTCCTAAGATTTCCGACTACGTCGAATTGGCATCGGGCTAGAAATTTATGCTTTCTTACATTGAAAAAAAAGGGAAAGAGTACTTCTTTCCCTTTAGCATTAACATTTTATTTTCGCATTCCTCCTTTGATAGAAATACCAATTTAAACCAAAGGAAATGATATAAAAGACGATAAAAACGTAGAACGCTGTTGCATGTGTTCCTGTCGTTTCTACAGACCATCCAAACAATTTCGGAATAAAGAAGGAGCCGTAAGCTGCAAACGCTGCTGTGAATCCTAGTACTGGTGCAGCTTCTTTAACAGGAAAGATGTTTGGAATCATTTGGAATGTAGAGCCAGAACCAATACCCGCTGCCACAAATAATACAAGGAAGGATGCTAAAAAGCCATTAAAATCCTTTTGAGCCAAGAAATGAATAACGCCTAGCGCCCCGATTGTCATCACAACAAGCGTAAATGCCGTTACTCTAGAGCCGCCAAATTTATCAGAAATCCAGCCGCCAATCGGACGACCTGCTGCTGCTAACAATGCACCTAAGAAGGCAAGCGATAATTTTTCAGGGAATTGTGCTTTTAATAATAACGGAAATGCTGCAGAATACCCAATAAAGGAACCGAATGTTGCAACGTATAACCAAGTCATAATCCAAGTATGTTTACGCTTTACAATCACAAATTGTGCAGCTGGAGATTGCTTCACCCCCGGAACATTATCCATTCCGAGCAATGCTGCAAGCGTTACAATGATAATTGGAATGACCCAAATAAATGCTGCATTTTGCAGCCAAAGCTCTTGACCATTTTGCAATACTTGCCCTTCGCCGCCAATTGCTGCGAATGTGCCTGTTGTAATAATTAAAGGTGTAACAAACTGTACGACGGAGACACCCATGTTTCCTAGACCGCCATTAATACCAAGTGCTGTGCCTTTTTCTTTTTTTGGGAAGAAGAAGCTAATATTTGCAACAGAAGAAGAAAAGCTTCCGCCGCCAAGTCCACAAAGCGCTGCTAATAGAAGCATAGTGGAATATGGCGTGTCTGGATTTTGCACCGCCACTCCAATTCCAATTGCCGGAACTGCGAGAATAGCTGTAGAGAATACAGTCCAGTTACGTCCCCCAAACTGTCCCACACCGAACGTATATACGAAACGAAGTGTTGCGCCGACAAGGCCCGGAATTGCCGCTAATGTAAATAATTGCTCTTGCGAAAAGGCAAAACCGATATCATTTAATCTTACTGCAACAACAGACCAAATTTGCCAAACAATAAAAGAAAGCATTAACGCTGGAACAGAGATCCAAAGATTTCTTGTCGCATGGCGCCTTCCTTCCGCTGCCCAAAATGTTGGGTTTTCAGGATCCCAGTTAGCACCGATACGACCTTGTTTTTTCTTAAACTGTTTCTCTACAACAGTGGCCATATACATTCCCCTCTCTGCATTTGAGTTATTTTCATTTCAATTTTGATAGTATGGAGTGCGCTCTCTATGCTTTTATCTTATAGTGGTTGCAGAAAAAGAAATGTGATATTTATCACAAAATCAGGCTTACCTGTGACCATGTTCACAGAATATTCATCACCAGTAAGCCATAATAAAATTACAATAGTAATGAAGGGGGCTTTACGATGTTAAAGACGAGAATTACATATCAGACTGGCAATCCCGCGGAGTATATCCAAGCGCTTACCACAAGCGCTTTAGATAAATTGGTTACGATAGAGGTACGTGAGGAAACGAAGGAGGTTTCTGTTTCTTTTTCCGAAAAGCTATCATACGCACAATACGCCTTAATCCATCGTTTTCTTATTATACTGGCAGAAAAAATAAATGGACGCATCTTCGATAAAGGCAGCATGCTCGGCTATTTGCAAGATGGCACCCCTGCTTACATCGTAACAAACTGGGATGAGTGGAGCCGCTTTTTACATGAGAAAAAATTGCACTCCTCTCAAGGAGAATATGTCCATGTATACGCGAACAGCGAACTTCTTGAAAGCGGTATTTTATTGGAGTATGAAATGAGCAAGGAAGGAGAGGCATTTGCAATTACAAGCTGCACATTACTTACTTCAGAAGGGGAAGCAACCCTTCATGGGGAGGCGCTTGTATTAGAGGCGGAGCAGAGATTTTAAAGAAAACTCGCTGACTGGCGAGCCGGTAGGCGAAGACAGAGGCGAAGACAGAGGCGTAGACAGAGGCGTAGACAGAGGCGTAGACAGAGGCGTAGTTGCACTTATACTTTCCTACAGTGTAAAAAAATCCCCGCCAAGCGGGGATTTTCATCGGTTCTATAAATAAAACGATTTACATCTGTTTCTTCTTAGCCTTTTGCATAACAACGATCAAATAAAACATAGCTAAAAAACCAACTACTCCAAATCCTAGGGAGAGATAATCCGGTGTTTTAAAATTTTGTCTATTTGTTATCCATTGATAAATCGATTGAAGTGGAGCAACCGCAACAATCACTAATACAATCCAATAACCATAGCCAGAGATTTTCTTCATCATACACACTCCAATATTAGCTATACATTAGAAGCCCTTTTTTGCTTACCAGGTCCTGCTTTTCATAATACTGTAAATATTTAAAAAGGACTGTCCCATTTAGCAGGAACAGTCTTTCCTTTCATTCATGCTCCCGTAATCTTAGCTGCTGCAACGTCTCACGTAACATGGATGCAATATTATCATCTGTTACTCGAAAATATAAGCTGCACAAAAACATCTTGATGTTTTGCGTTACAATATCTCGAGCCGGCTGCACTGCCTCTTCTAGCTCAACAAAGTTTACAATCCAAGCTGCCATATACATTTCATTAATAAGTCCCTTTTCCCAAAGCGCAAGTACCACACGTACAAAATGCTCATCTTCGAAATGAGCATACACTTGCTCTCCCTGACACACCTTTTCCTTAATCACCTCTAACATCGCATATGCAAGAGATGCCTGCTCCTTTGTTAAACAACGAGCAATTGCAGCAAGAGCATCAGCTGCCTGCACAACAGCCTGTGCTTTTCCTTTTTCTTTTATATATCCTCTTACATCTTGTTCCAAATACAGATACTCTATCATTTGCTCGGCAACACTCTCTAGCTGCTCCTCTGATAAAAACGGATCACGTTCATGAAAAGATAGAATAGCAGCCAAAATAGAAGCAGAAGCAGCTCGCCGAAACACAGAATCTGTTCCATCCTCACCAATTCCATACAATAAATAATCTGGACTTAACGCTTGAAGCAATAGGCCTCTTAGCTCCTTATGACGAAACACCCCGTTTGCAATCCAGCTTGCTAACACCTCATAAATCAACTCACGGAAATCAGCATCAGTTGAACCAATTTCCTCCATAATTATTTGCGTATACGGATAAGCATCCGTATCATCAGGCACCGCGTACCTGTGATCTCGAATGAGGCGAAGCTCAGACTGTACAGTATCTTGTTCCATTTTTATCTCCCGCCCTTTACACAATTGTAGATCGATCTTTGCTATGTATAACACCTTTCAAGCATATAACATACAGCCAGAACAATGCTACTCGTTTCACTAAAGAAAACCCGCCGACTGGCGAGCCCTGCCTTTGGTCGAAAACAGAGGCGTAGCCCTACTTATACTGTATTCCTAAAATTTCTCACTACGTCGAATTGGCTTCTAGCTAGAAATTTATACTTTCTTAAAGTGTAATAAAAGCCTTGAGTCACGTTCTTTGACCCAAGGCTTTTCACACATATGTGATGGAATTGTATCCGAATGCACTTGTCATTCTGCTGTTGCTCTCTAGTTTATAGCTGTGTATCATATATCCTCGTATCATACATCCTTTGTATTTGTACTTTATGTACAACAGAATGCATAATTCTTTCATGTTCGGATCCTTTGGAGGTAGTCCAAACCACCCCGCTTAAGAATACACTCAGACAAAGCAGCCAAAACAAACACGCAATTTTATTAATCATTGCAGTCCATCCTTCCTTTCCCCTTTACACTGGTTATGCTCCACAAAGGGAACGAACAGAAAATGCATCTGCAGGCTTATTGTTTGAGGAAAAGAAACGATGCACTCATTCCTTTTTTTCACAACTACAGGGAACCGAACAGCCCGTGTTGATCGTGTAGCTGATTGACGTAGCTCTACTTATACTGTATTCCTAAAATTTCCGGCTACGTCTCACTTCTAGCCGGAAATTTATACTTTTTCAAATAAAAAAGACCCATGCGCTGCATAGATCTTTTTCATGATTATACCCCTGCTTGCTGACGAAGCGTATCAGCTTTGTCTATACGCTCCCAAGTAAGGTCAAGCTCGTTGCGGCCAAAGTGACCGTACGCTGCTGTTTTCTTATAAATCGGGCGACGTAAATCAAGCATTTTAATGATACCTGCTGGACGAAGGTCAAAATTTTTACGAATCAAATCAACCAATACATCCTCAGACACTTTTCCTGTTCCAAATGTATCAACAGAAATAGATACTGGCTGCGCTACACCAATCGCGTATGCAAGCTGTACTTCCGCTTTATCCGCAAGCCCTGCTGCTACGATGTTTTTCGCAACGTAACGAGCGGCATATGCTGCAGAACGGTCTACCTTTGTAGGATCCTTACCGGAGAACGCACCGCCGCCATGGCGAGCATACCCGCCGTATGTATCAACAATGATTTTACGGCCTGTTAAACCAGCATCCCCTTGCGGTCCACCGATTACGAAGCGGCCTGTTGGGTTAATAAAGTATTTTGTATTCTCATCAACAAGCTCAGCTGGAACAACTGGCTTAATTACATATTCTTTAAGATTACGCTCGATTTGCTCATGCGTTGCTTCTGGATGGTGCTGCGTGGAAATAACGATTGTATCAACGCGAACCGGCTTTCCATTTTCATCGTATTCAACCGTTACTTGTGTTTTACCGTCCGGACGAAGGTACGGTAATGTATCATCCTTGCGCACTTCTGTTAAACGGCGGGATAACTTGTGTGCAAGAGAGATTGGAAGAGGCATAAGCTCTTTCGTTTCGTTACATGCAAAACCAAACATTAAACCTTGGTCACCAGCACCGATTGCTTCGATTTCTTCGTCAGACATAGAGCCTTCACGCGCTTCCAGCGCTTTATCTACACCCGCTGCGATATCAGCAGACTGTTCATCGATAGAAGTTAATACCGCACATGTTCCAGCATCAAAGCCGTACTTTGCACGAGTATAGCCAATTTCACGGATTGTTTCACGAACGATTTTTGGAATGTCCACGTATGTAGAAGTTGTAATTTCACCAGCTACTAGCACTAAACCTGTTGTTACCGTTGTTTCACAAGCTACACGTGCGTTTGGATCGTTTGTTAAAATCGCATCCAAAATAGAATCTGAAATTTGGTCACAAATTTTGTCCGGATGCCCTTCGGTTACAGACTCGGACGTGAAAAGACGACGCTTGTTTGTCATTGGTAAACCTCCCCTAATCTATTATGTACGGAACTCATCCCTAAATTAAATTGTCATACGACATTCTTAAAATTCCCAAGAAAGCAAAATAAAAAACCTTTCCATCTGAGGAAAGGTTGAATGTGTCATTTCTTGCCTTTCACTCTTATCGTTCAAAGCATTGCTGCCTTGCATCAGGTTGAGCACCTTTACCTTTTCGGTCAGGTTGCTGGGCTTCATAGGGCCTGTCCCTCTGCCAGCTCGGGATAAGAGAGTATCCGTCTTAAAGCTATAGTATAGAAATAACACTACTTTGTCAATTCATTCCCCTTAAATTTCAGCAAAAAAATCCTGCTTATTATGTGTTGGTACATGTATTCTAAAACGAATAATAGTACACACCAATTCATCTAATAACATCTTGATCAATTTTTATAACAGGAAAAATCCCCAAAAAGTGTAAACACACAAACATAAACCAATAAATAGTATACACTATTTAAAACAATGTGTTATACTTTTTATGGGTAATGTGAGATATTTTTCTATAATTCAAACAAAGGATGGTTTTGATGATGAATACTGTGAATGTCCAAATCGGGTTAAATGAACTATTAAACGGAAGCAATGCACATGTTCAATTAAGCGTACCGCAATTGGTAGAAAAGGTTTTAATCCGAGAAGAAGGAAGCCTAACTTCAACAGGTGCTGTTTCTGTTTCAACCGGAAAATATACAGGGCGTTCTCCCAAGGACAAATTTATTGTCAGCGAAGCATCCGTCAAGGATAAAATTGACTGGGGCGTAGTGAACCAGCCAATTGCTGAAGAAACCTTTCACCACTTATACACAAAGGTACTGGAGCATTTAAGAGAAAAAGAGGAGCTTTTCGTATTCAAGGGCTTTGCTGGCGCAGACCGTAACTACCGCCTTCCCATCCAGGTTGTAAATGAATTCGCATGGCACAACTTATTTGCCCAGCAGCTATTCATCCGCCCGACAACACAGGAGCTTGCAAACCACGAAGCACAATTCACCATCGTGTCTGCTCCGACATTCAAAGCAGACCCAGCACTCGATGGAACAAAATCGGAGACATTCATTATCATTTCCTTTGAAAAGCGGATTGTACTGATTGGAGGTACAGAATATGCAGGAGAAATGAAGAAATCCATCTTCTCCATTATGAACTATTTACTTCCAGAGAAAGATATCCTTTCTATGCACTGCTCGGCCAATGTAGGGGAAGAAGGAGACGTTGCACTATTCTTTGGTTTATCCGGTACAGGAAAAACAACCTTGTCTGCCGATTCAAACCGTAAATTAATCGGTGATGATGAGCACGGTTGGTCTGACAACGGCGTATTCAATATTGAAGGCGGCTGCTATGCAAAATGCGTAAACCTATCCCGCAAGAAGGAACCTCAAATTTTCGACGCGATTACTTTCGGCTCTGTATTAGAGAATGTTGTGTTAGATGAGAATACTAGATTTGCAGATTATAATGATACCTCCTTAACAGAGAATACACGTGCCGCGTATCGGATTGATGCAATTGAAAATATTGTACTTCCAAGTGTTGCCGGTCATCCGAATACAATTGTCTTTTTAACCGCGGATGCATTTGGCGTACTGCCTCCTATCAGTAAATTAACAAAGGAGCAAGCCATGTACCATTTTTTAAGCGGCTACACAAGTAAGCTTGCCGGTACAGAACGCGGTGTTACATCTCCGCAGGCGACCTTCTCAACATGCTTTGGCTCCCCGTTTCTGCCATTACATGCATCCCGCTACGCAGATATGCTTGGTCAAAAGATTGAAAAGCACGGGGCAAAGGTATTCCTTGTGAATACTGGTTGGACGGGCGGAGAATACGGAACTGGAAAACGAATGAATCTTGCGTATACGCGTGCAATGGTGCAGGCCGCGCTAAGCGGTGAGCTCGACCGTACGGAAACGGTGAAAGACGATATTTTCGGTCTAGACATTCCACTTCATGTGCCAGGTGTACCAGATGATGTCTTAACACCGAAAAAAACATGGGCTGATCCAGCTGCCTACAAGGCAACAGCATTAAAGCTTGCGGCACAATTCAAAGAAAACTTCAAAAAGTTCAAAACGGTTCCTGAGCGTATCGTGAAGCTTGGCGGTCCCATGATGTAACCTGTTGTCTCATACCGCTTAGGGAAAGCCTACTCTTCTAACAAAACCTTGGCTTGTTGGAAACGAATTATATTAGAAAAAGAGCAGCCTATCGTGGCTGCTCTTTTTCTAATACAATCTTGGCTATTTCCGTTCTGGGACAAGCAAAAATTTTTCTAGGCGCTCACATATGGGCGTTTTTTCACATACAGTAAAATAGGCTTACTTTAGGAGGTGCATCTATGAAAAAGCTGGTTAGCGTATTAACAATTATAATGTTAAGCTTCTTTACATTTGTCGCATGCAATCAAACAAAACAAGTAAATATGCAAAAAGTTCGTGTCGGAGAGGTAACACACTCCTTATTCTACGCACCATTATATGTGGCGTTACAAAATGGATATTTCAAAGATGAGGGTCTGGACATTGATTTACAAACAACAGCTGGCGGCGACAAAACAATGACTGCGCTTCTCTCAAATGGCATTGATATTGCTCTCGTTGGTTCGGAAACATCGATTTATGTGTATAATCAAGGGGCGAAAGATCCTGTTATTAACTTTGCACAGCTCACACAAACAGATGGAACATTTCTCGTTTCCCGCAAGAAACTCGACTCCTTTAACTGGAGCGACTTAGAGGGAAGTGTATTTTTGGGGCAAAGAAAAGGCGGTATGCCGCAAATGGTTGGGGAATACGTCTTGAAGAAATACGGGATCAACCCGCAGCAAGATTTAACTTTAATTCAAAACGTTGAGTTTGCCAATATTGCAAACGCCTTTGCTTCTGGTACAGGTGACTTCGTTCAATTATTTGAACCAACCGCAAGTATTTTCGAAAAAGAAGGAAAAGGTTATATCGTAGCATCCTTTGGCAAGGAATCCGGTAAAGTTCCCTATACATCTTTTATGACAAAAGAAAGCTACTTAAAAGATAACAAGAAGGTCATCGAAAAATTCACAAGAGCCCTCTATAAAGGGCAGCAATGGGTGGATACACATAGTCCGGAAGAAATCGCAAAAGTAGTAACACCACTCTTCGAGGATACACCACAGGATATTATCGTTAAGGTCATTGAGCGCTATAAAAACCAAAACTCTTATGCAACAAATCCGATTTTAGATACAGAAGAGTGGAACAACCTGCAAAGTATTATGAAGGAAGCTGGAGAACTGCCAAAAGAAGTGCCATATGACATATTAGTGGACACTTCGATTGCGGAAAATGTCATTAATCAATAGGAGTGATTCCGCATGAGCTTTTTGACGATCCAAAATTTATACCATTGCTTTTTCGATGCCAAGGAAGCGAGGCTCGTGCTGGCTGATATTCATCTTCAGGTGGAGCAGGGAGAATTCATTTCTTTCTTAGGACCAAGCGGCTGCGGCAAAACAACTCTTCTCTCGATCATCGCCGGATTGCTTCGGCCGCTAGAAGGAACCATTGAGATTGAGGGAGAGCGTGTATGGAGACCGACCTCCTCAATCGGCTATATGCTCCAGCAGGACTACTTGTTTCCATGGAAAACAATCGAGGAAAATATCATGACGGGTCTTCGCATTACTAAGGCATATAATGAAGACAAAAGGCTGCAAGCACTGAAGCTGCTTAGTGAAGTTGGACTCAAAAATGTCGAGACGCTGTATCCGCGCCAGTTGTCAGGCGGTATGCGCCAACGAGTGGCGCTCGTGCGTACACTTGCCACCAATCCCAAAATACTGCTGCTAGATGAACCATTCTCAGCTCTAGACCATCAAACCAAAATCAAGCTGGAGGAACTCGTGTGCACCTTGCTGAAGCAGTTTAAAAAAACAGCTATCCTTGTCACTCATGATATCGAAGAGGCTATTTCTATGAGTGACCGCATTTTCTTGCTCCACACCAATCCCGGCCGTATTGCTAAAACCATTCTCGTCCCAGAAGATATTCGTTTACTTTCTCCATTTCAGGCACGCCAGCATCCAAAATTCAGGAATCTATTTCAATCTATATGGAGGGAGCTGGAAAAACTTGAAGTATAAAAACTTAGATTTATCCTTCCTGCATCGAGCGTATATACAAAAAGAACAAAAGAAAAGGCGAGCCATCGCATTGTTACAGGCTTTCATATTAGTTATCTTCTTTGTTCTTTGGGAGATCGGAAGCCGCAGCCAGTGGATTGACCCGCTGCTTTTCAGCTCCCCTTCCAGGATTTTTAACATGCTGGCTGACAAACTACTGGATGGCTCATTATATCCTCATATTTGGACGACGCTTCTAGAAACATTTACTGGCTTTCTTCTTGGTACTGCCCTCGGAACACTTATTGCAACGATATTATGGGCCTTACCGTTTCTTGCTAAGGTTCTTGATCCGTATCTCGTCGTATTAAATGCCATGCCAAAGGTAGCACTCGGGCCAATTATTATTGTTATTTTCGGACCGACCATTACATCCTCCATTGCCATGGGTGTGATCGTTTCCATCATCATCACAATTCTTGTTATTTACTCTGCATTTCGTGAGGTGGACCCAAATTATTTAAAGGTGCTGCAAACATTCGGCGCTAATAGATGGCAATGCTATCAGAAGGTTATCCTTCCTGCTTCATTGCCAATCATTATTTCAACCTTAAAGGTAAACGTTGGTCTTTCTTGGGTTGGCGTTATTTTTGGTGAACTTCTTGTTTCTAAGCAAGGTTTAGGATACTTAATTAGCTATGGCTTTCAAGTATTCAACTTTACCCTTGTTCTTATGAGCGTTTTGCTTACATGCGTATTGGCTACTGTTATGTATGTGCTTGTCGAGTGGTTTGAACGTATATTAAGTCAACATATCGAATGAATATATGTAAAGAAAACTCACCAATTGGCGAAGACAGAGGCGTAGTTGCACTTACACTGTAATCCTAAAATTTCCGACTGCGTCAAATTCGCTTCTAGCTGAGAATTTATGCTTCCTACAATGTAATACAAACAGACCTAGCCTATAAATGACTCGGTCTGTTTGTATATAGATATATATCTGCTTTAGAATTCCTGTACTTTGCTCTCTAGCATCCCTGTGCCATGTAAACAATGTTTTTGAATATACGCCAGGCTGTGCCGCAGCACATCGTCGCGCATAATAAAGCTAAAGCGCTTATCCTCTTTAATGTCATCCGGTATCTTCTTAAGCAGAACAGATCCGTTTGTTTCATTGTAATGTGTATGATCCTGCAAATCGCTAATTGTAGCAAAATAAATATTCTTAATAATAATTTTATCCCTTCCTGAGACCTTATATTGTCCTATATATTGCAAATAGGATACAATCCCGCCTGTTTCTTCCCGCACTTCACGTACAGCGGCTTCTTCAGGTTTCTCTCCGTCCTCTACTTTTCCACCCGGAAATTCTAATCCGCGTCGTAAATGATGCGTCAGCAGCCACTCATCTCCACGCCGGCAAACAACCCATACATGCTTAGGTTCATGGGAAAACGGACGATCTTCAAAGGATAACTGTACTGTATTGTGGTAATAATCTTTAAAAGTGTACATTCACACGCTCCCCTAACAATTGTGGCGAATTTTTCTTACCACAAATTGTAGCACATTCTTCGCGCCTATGCCTATTATTACAGTCCGTCTATAATGCCCAATTGTGCGATGATTTCTTGTGTCTCCTGATTGCTCAGGCTATAAATCATTTGATATGCTTTTTGAAGGCTATCGTCATATTCATGGTTTTCTGGGTCATGATGATACTCAAGGAATGGGATATGTGATCTAACAAAGGTTTTTAAATCTGCCTGATATGCTTCATCGAAATATTGACGAAGCTGCACAATTTCTATATCGCTTGCTTGAATTTCAAAGCTGTACGTATTCGCGGATTTCACCTTAGAAATCTCACCGTCTGCAATCGATACATAGTATGTTTGTTTCTCCATTTATTATCCCTCACTTTGCGAAATACTACGGTTCCTTAAACAGTGCCATCGCGCTGATAATGTCTCTATTCCTAATTGTTCCTAATTCATACAAGAAATATGCAGAACGCTGCGGACATGGTACTATGTAAGAAAAGCCTGTTTCGCTGTCTCAAAGAAAAGGGAAGGCCAATAACTGAAAAAAGGCGGGCCTTGGGAGCTAGATATCACCCCGAAAAGTTATACTTTCTTATCTTGCTTGTAAAGAAAACTCGCCGATTGGCGAAGATAGAGGTGTAGCTGCACTTACGCTGTATTCCTAAAATTTCCGATTATGTCGAATGGCTTCTTGCTGGAATTTTATACTCCTACAGTGTAAAAAGAAATACATTCTTATCCTTTAAAGCAGGAAAGGGGAGGAGAGAGGAATGTTTCATATACTAGTTATTGCTGTAATAGTTGTGATTGTTGTGCTGCTTTTATCTGTTGTCACAATTAATAAGGGCTACTCTTACAAACACTCTGTCGATCGTGCCGAAGATAGCCCTTATGTAAAACAAGACGAGGATAAACCCTCAGGTCATTAACCGAATACTTTTTCCAACTCGGCTTTTTCTTGTTGTAGCCAGAAATTCATAAGACGCTTTGCACCTTCTAAGTCATGAAGCTTAGCCTGCCCACATTGCGTTTCGTTTGCAGCTGGAACCTCTACTATTTCAACCGCGTCCTTCATCGTGTCTTCTAATAAATCGATGATTTCACGAACAGTCGGCGTACCGCTGACAACAAGATAAAAGCCTGTTTGGCATCCCATTGGAGAAATATCGATAATATCAAAATGACCGTATTTTTCTACATGCTTTCTTAAGTTATAAGCAAGCAAATGCTCTAATGTATGAATAACATCCGGCTTCATCGCCTGCTTATTCGGCTGACAAAAGCGAATATCAAACTTATTCACAACGCCGTCGCTCCCTACATGGTGAACACCGCAATGTCTCACATAGGGCGCTTTTACAATATTATGATCAAGCTCAAAGCTTTCTACTGATGGCATAATCAAATCCTCCTTTTTTCTGGATGTGCTGCATTGTATTCACATACACTCCATAATGATATTTGAAAGTTGGATTTTAGTAAAGAATACTGTCTAAAATAATGACAATGAAAAGGAGCCAGCCCATGAAATCTATGCTTCTCGCACTGATTCGCTTTTATCAGCTCGTAATCTCTCCGATAAAGCCGCCGTCATGCCGTTTTTATCCCACATGCTCACACTATGGTTTAGAGGCAATCCGCCGTCACGGCGCGGCAAAAGGAGGCTGGCTCACAATCAAACGTATTTGTAAATGTCATCCGTTTCATCCAGGCGGCTTTGACCCTGTGCCGGAAAAAACGGAAAAATATCATTAGGCTTTGTACCCGTCCGTAACCAAATCAAGACGTCCTGTTTTCGGATCAATAACCAAGCCATGAACCGGTATGCCCTCTGGCATTAATGGATGCTGGCGGATAATATCGACACTATGCTTCACGCTATCTTCTACATTTTCAAAGCCATGTAGGAAGCGCTCTAAATCAATGCCTGAAAAGCGAAGTGTATCCAGTTTCTCTTCTGAAACAC
Organism: Bacillus sp. OTU530; assembly: GCF_038440375.1. NCBI lineage: Bacteria > Bacillati > Bacillota > Bacilli > Caryophanales > Bacillaceae > Bacillus > Bacillus sp. OTU530. Next base: position 21,983 of record NZ_JASATP010000043.1, on the reverse strand, counting down.
CGCGAGCCTTCATTTTCTCGATTGTCTTTTCTGCTTGCAGACTTGCCATACCGCAATCGTAATGGCCGATAACACATACCTCGTCAGCGCCAAGCTCGTATAAAGCAACAAGGACGCTGCGCATAATACTACCAAATGGATGGGCAATAACCGCTCCAGCCACCTTTATAATTTTAACATCCCCATTGCGAATGTTCATTGCCTTTGGAAGAAGCTCAACAAGTCTCGTATCCATGCAGGAAATAATAACGAGCTTTTTCTCAGGATATTTATCTGTTTGGAACTTCTCATATTCCTTCTCCTGCACAAACTTCTCGTTAAAAGTTAACACTTCATGTAATAAACTCATACATTAATTCCTCCTTTATTTAATCTTCCCTTGCTTGAAAACAAGTCAAGAGGAAGAGGTTAAAAATAGCTAAGAACTGACCCTCTACTTTTTACAGCTGACAAAAAACACCATGATTCACAAGATTCTGTAACACTTTCGACAAAAAATGCTCACTTCTTCACTATACAACAAATCAGATGGTATGGGAAGAAGTCGAACTTACTCATGAGTGATTTTCAAGTACGATTGTTTGCATTGTGATATTCCTTAGCCTTTTCCGGTTCACCTTATACCCGAGACCCGGCACAGATGATACAGGCACTCTTCCATCGGACAATGTTATGTCAGGAATAATCACATCCTCTTCCCAATGGCGTGAAGATGCAGAGATATCACCCGGAATCGTGAAATTTGGGAGAGCCGCAAGCGCCACATTTTGAGCACGAGATATGCCGGTCTCAATCATCCCCCCGCACCAAACTGGAATATGATGAGCTTGGCAATAATCATGAATACGAATCGCCTCGGTCAATCCTCCCACTCGCCCCGCCTTAATATTTACAACGCGGCAGCTTCCAAGCGTGATCGCCACGCGGGCATCTTCAAGAGAATGAATACTCTCATCTAAACAAATGGGTGTTTGCAGCTCTTTTTGCAGCAATGCATGATCCAAAATATCATCATCAGCTAACGGCTGTTCAATCATCATCAGTCCGAAATCATCAAGCTTCTTTAGCTGATCCTTATCTTGCAGTGTATAAGCCGAGTTAGCATCAGCCATGAGAGGGAGATTTGGAAACGCCTGACGAATCCCTTGCAGCAGCTCAGAATCATACCCTGGTTTAATTTTCACTTTAAATCTTTGATACCCCTCCGCAGCATAGCGTTCAATTTGCTGGAGCATGTGCGGCAACGTATCGATTCCAATTACTACTCCTACTTCAATGTCGCTTCGTACCCCGCCAAGCACTGCTGCGAGCGGTTGATTTTTATGCTGTGCATATATATCCCAAATAGCCCCTTCAAGTCCTGCCTTTGCCATACGATTTCGCTTCACATTTGAAAATAGCTGAGGCAGCTCGCTTGGATGTTCAATAGTCCTCCCCAGTAAGCTTGGAACAAGAAATTCACGTAACATATGTAAGGAGGTTTGAACAGTCTCCTCCGTATACCATGGCTGCGAAAAGGCAACGACCTCTCCCCAGCCAATGCAGCCGTCCATATCCTCTATTTCAATTAAAATACTCTCCCGCTCCCGATATGTTCCGTAGCTTGTTGCAAAAGGAAAAACGAGCTTCATTTCCGTAATATGGAGCGTGACTCGCTTAATGTTCATACGAATTCTCCCTCGACCTTTTTCTTCAGTTCGCGACGCAACAGCTTATTGGAAGCATTGCGCGGCAGCTCGTCTACAAATTGAATCTCCCGAGGAACCTTATAGCGGGCCAGCCTTTTGTCGCAAAACACAAGAAGTTCCTCCTCCGTGACGGGACTCGTTCCTGCTTTTCGAACAAACGCAACCGGCACTTGTCCCCATATTTCATCCTTTCGTCCAACAACGCCTGCTTCTTCTACGTCTGGATGAGCGAGAAGCACCTCTTCAATTTGGGCAGGATAAATATTCTCTCCTCCAGAGATAATCAGGTCACTCCGGCGATCAAGTACATACAAAAATCCTTCCTGATCCACGTAGCCAATATCACCCGTTCGCAGCCAACCCTCCTCTAGCTGCACATCTCGCTTAAAGTACCCCTTTGCGACATTCGGCCCTTTAACAACAATTTCCCCTGGTACATTTGCAGGAGCTGCCTCTCCGTTTGCTTCGATCCGTAGTTGACAGAAAAATAACGGCTTACCCGCTGAACCCACCTTTGTTAGCATATAATCCGAGGACAGAGTACAAATTTGCGAAGCGGTCTCTGTCATACCATACGTTTGGTATACAGGGATATCTTTTTTCATACACTCCTCTAACAAAGGCTTCGGAGCGGGCCCACCGCCAAGAAGCACGCAACGCAGCGCCTTTGGATACGTATTCTCCCCAAGACCGCGCACCATATCTGTAAGCACCTTCGTTACAACGGAAATGATCGTAACGCCCCTTTCTTGAATTGCTTGATTTAGGGCGGCTGCATCGACCTTCTCCATAAGTACAACGCGCATGCCGTATATAACACTTTTCAGCAGAATCGACAAACCTCCAACATGAAAAAAAGGCAGACAGGCAAGCCAGCAATCATTCTCCCGAAACCCTATATTAAGCGCAGAACCGACAGCGCTGCTCCAATGGTTTCCATATGTCAACAATACACCCTTTGGGTTCCCTGTCGTGCCGGATGTGTATATGATCGTCATGACGGTATCCGAATAAAAATCCTCTTGTATAACATAAGGTTGCTCCTGAAGGGAGGAGAGCTCCCCTATTGTATATGTAGTCACATGTCTCCCATAATGCCGAAGAGCCTCGTCTGTTAGCAAAAGGGACACTTCAGCATCGTTCATTTGCCAGGCAAGCTCTTCCTCTGAGAGCCTCGTATTTAGCAGCACAGCAGTCGCTCCGACATAGGCTAAGGCATGAATTGTCAGCACCATTTGCATGCTGTTACGCATTAAAACTGCAACCTGGCTTCCTTTCTCAACTCCAGCGCTGCATAGCTTACCGGCAAGTGAAGCAACTCTTTGATGAAGCTCCCGAAATGTCAGCCGCTCCCTCTCTGTTTCAAGAGCAATGCGATCCGGTGTTAAAAATTCTCGTTGCTTGAGCCAATTTGGCATTGTCTCCATCATCATCACTCCTTTCTACGGATTGCGGTAAAATTTTGATAGTAACGAAAACACGCCGATTGGCGAGCCCCGCTCTTGGGCGAAGACAGCGGCGTAGTTGCACTTATACTTTATTCCTAAAATTTCCGACTACGCCGACTGGCTTCCAGCTGGAAATTTCTACTTTCTTACAGTGAAAAAAAGACTTGATGACAATGCATCAAGCCTTTTTTCTATCAAGGAAAACGAGGGAATTGACCGAAATCTGGCTTGCGTTTTTCCTTAAACGCATCGCGTCCTTCTTTTGCTTCCTCCGTTGTGTAATACAATAATGTTGCATCTCCAGCAAATTGCTGAATACCTGCAAGACCGTCTGTATCTGCATTAAAGGCTGCTTTTAGGAAACGAATTGCTGTTGGACTTTTCTCTAAAATTTCCTCACACCATTTTACTGTTTCTTCTTCTAGCTGTTCAAGCGGAACCACTGTATTTACAAGGCCCATGTCCAGCGCTTCCTGCGCGTTATATTGACGGCATAAATACCAAATTTCACGCGCCTTTTTATGGCCAACAATACGAGCTAAATAACCTGATCCGTAGCCAGCATCGAAGCTACCTACCTTCGGTCCAGTCTGGCCAAATACCGCATTATCCGCTGCAATCGTTAGATCGCAGACGATGTGAAGAACGTGGCCTCCGCCAATTGCATATCCTGCTACCATTGCAATAACCGGTTTTGGAATCACACGGATTAAGCGTTGTAAATCAAGTACATTCAAACGAGGAATTTCGTCCTCTCCTACATATCCGCCGTGACCGCGTACCTTTTGGTCACCGCCGGAACAAAATGCACGACCGCCTTCACCTGTTAAAATGATCACACCAATAGAAGCGTCATCACGCGCACGCGCAAATGCATCAATTAACTCAGACACTGTTTTTGGACGAAATGCGTTATGTACTTCTGGACGATTGATCGAAATTTTAGCGATACCGTTGTATGTAGAATAAATAATATCTTCATACTTTCCTTGTTGTACCCATTCAAAAGCCATGTTATAAACCTCCTTCTAAATATTGTGCTTGGAAAAAGCTCCTTACTATTGTATCAAACTTTTCTGGTTGTTCCACATGAATTGTATGACCCGCACCAGAAACTTGTACAAATTCAGCATTAGGAAGCCGCTGCTCCATACATTGTAAAATACGGAGAAACTTTTCGTCATATTCTCCCCCAAGCAATAAAACGGGCATGCACAGCCTATGCAAGGAACTCCACCAAGAGGGCTGCATTCCCGTCCCCATACCGCGCAAGCTATTTGCTAAACCGAGCGTGTTATTTTGCAAACGCTGCTGCCGCATTTGTTCCCTCACAGAATAGGGCAGCTGCTGTTGAGAGGCAAACAAGGGGATATTCTCCCACCTCTCCACAAAAGCCTCTAGACCATGCTCCATGATAAAATCTGCCTGCTGCTGATCTTGCCGCTTGCGTTCCTCGCGCTCCTCTTCACTTTCTAAACCCGGGGTGCAGCTCTCAAGCACAAGCGACCGTACCCGTTCTGCATATAAAGAAGCAATCGTAATAGCAAGCCGTCCCCCCATTGAATAGCCGAGCACATGCGCCTGTTTTATCTTTAAGGCATCAAGAAGGGCAATCATATCAGCAGCAGTCTGTTCAATGCTGTAACGCGCCCAATCGCTCGGGCTGTCCGTTTTCCCATGACCCGGCAGGTCAACAGTAATGACCTGTAAGTCATGGCTCCACAAGGGAAGAAAGCGGCGCCACACATCTTTACTTCCGGTAAAGCCATGCAGCAGTAAAAGCGCGTCACCGCTTCCTGTAATTTCATATTCATAATGCATGCCACCAAGCTTAATCAGCATTACGGTTCCCTCGCAGCCTCTCTGTTACAGACGTGGAAATGGTTGCCCACAAAGCACGATGCATTTGCAGATTGGATTCACGGTTTGTACGAATCTCAATCACATGTAAGCCGTTAGAGGAAATGCCGTTAGCTACTGCACTCCGGAATTGCTCCCATGTTTTTGGACGGCTGAAAACCCCATGATACATGTTGACAACATGCTCGTAATCAAGTCCGAGCGGCGTTCCAAATAATGCTTCAAAATGCTTCTTCTCTGCATATTGCGGCAAAAATGAAAAAATCCCCCCGCCATCATTGTTAATCACAACGATTGTCGCATTTAAGTTGTGCAGTTTTGCCGCCAATAATCCATTTAAGTCATGATAAAAAGATAAATCGCCAAGGACAAGCACAAGCGGCTCATAATGCGTACTAGCACCTAAAGCGGTCGAAACAGTTCCATCAATTCCGTTCACGCCGCGGTTGGCCAAAATGTTGATCTTTTTATCTCTCGTCAAAAAGAAAGTGTCCACGTCTCGAATCGGCATGCTGTTACCTACAAAGAGTGCCGATTGATCCGGTAATACATCTGCCAGCTCCATCATCACACGCCCTTCAAATGGCTCTTCATCCAAACCAGCGTAGGATAGGTGCTCGCGTGCAAGTGCATTCAGCTCACGCCACATACGAAGCCAGGCTGTTTCCCTCTGATTTGCAGAAGCAAATGCGGTTAATTGTCTGCAAACAGAGACCTCGTCCGCATATATCATCTCGGATGCAATTAAAGCAGGGTCACGCCAGCCCCCTTTTTCAATCACGAGATGGACTGCTGACGTTCTGGACTGTATATACTGTGTTAATGCTTTCGAAACAGGCATAGCTCCAAAACGAATGATGATGTCCGGCTGCAAATTCTGAATCTCCTCATTACGCAAGAAGGCATCATAGCACTCTAACACATTTTCTTTCTCGTGCTTACCGCTGCGCACATTAGAGAGCGGATCTGCCAAAATCGGGTATTGATATGCTGCGGCGAAGGCAGCAACCTCTTCAGCAAACGAAGGATCATTCATTTCACCGCAGACAATCAGCCCCTTTTCCATAGATGCAAGACGTTTACTTAGCGATCCCGCATGGAAGGGTGGAAGGACTGAATTCCCAAACGTAACAGATGTATACTGATTCGCGCGCCCAGCCTTCCCTCCTTCCCAAAGGTTTGGCAGAGAGAAATTCGGAATAAGCGGCTCCCGAAGCGGAAAATTCATATGAACAGGACCGCTTGGCGCCCCGTTCATGACAGCAATGGCTCTTGCCGTCGTCGTACGAACGTATTGATACATTCGTTCTGATGCTTCAGGCAACGCCATTTCGATAAACTCCTTCGTAAAGGATCCAAACAAGTTCAGCTGATTCATGGCTTGCGGCGCCCCTACATCTCTCAGCTCGTGCGGTCGATCGGCCGTTAGAATCAGCAGCGGCACACGGGAGTGAAATGCTTCACTTACAGCCGGCCAATAATTGGCTGCCGCTGTACCAGATGTACAAAGAATAGCTACAGGCCTCCTCTTTGCCTTGGCAATGCCAAGCGCAAAATAAGCAGCCGATCGCTCATCCACATGTACATAGGTTTTCATGCTTTCATGCTCTGCCATTAGCATAGCTAACGGCGTTGAGCGGGAACCGGGGCTGATGACGGTTTCGCACACGCCAAGACGTGTTAACTCATCAACAAAAGCCCCTAAATAATAGGATAACGCTTCTGTATAGCTCATTTCATACTTCCTCCTAATGCGGATAGCATAGGTTTGAACTTCATTTTTGTTTCTTCATACTCCATGTGCGGCTGTGAGCTTTCTACAATACCGCACCCTGCAAACAAGGAAGCATTCGCCCCCCGTATAAGTGCAGAACGAATCCCAACCGCAAACTCTCCATTTCCCTTATAGTCAATCCAACCAATTGGACCTGCATACAAACCGCGGTCTAGGTCTTCTTGTTCACGAATCAGCTCCATCGCCTCTTCGCGCGGGGTACCTCCCAGAGCAGGAGTGGGGTGCAATTTCTCTACCATTTCAAACAAATTGCACACCCCCCTCCCTTCTACTGGCGTATAGAGATGAATTAGGTTCTTTGTCCTCATAACTCCGGGCTGATGCGGAATATTTACCTCAGTGCAAACGGATGTCATAACCTTACGGATCATATCTACAACATAGCGATGCTCTACTAAGTTTTTCTCATCCTGCAGCAGTTCTGCTGCATTCTGTTCATCCTCCTCTTCCGTATTGCCGCGTCCAATAGAACCGGCTAAGCACATAGAGGTGAACAATTGGTCTTCCTTTTTAACGAGCCTCTCAGGCGTTGCACCAAGAAAGCAGGTATCTTGATAATCAATTGAAAAAATATAGCAATCCGGCTGTCCGATGCGTAATGCTTGAACAATATGCGCCGAATCAAATTCATTTTCTGCTGTTAATCGCAATTCACGCGCTAATACAACCTTTTGCACACGTCCTTGCTTCATTTCACTTTGAACGGCTTGAATTGCTTCCATCCAGCTTTTCGTTTGTACCTCATGTTGGCTAACAATAACGCTTCCTTGTTCTGACAAAGGCTGTCTGCTATGCTGGAGCAGCTGTTCCTCCATATTTTGCATACGCTCATACAGATCCTCTGCACAATCATCATGCCCTACAAGCTGATTAATTGTCAGCCAAGATTCTCCTTCCTTCATTGTAAGCAGGAAGGACGGCAATACTAAGACTGTATCGGAAAGCGTCTCCCAAAGCTGCGTTTTCTGCTTTAGCGGATCAAAGGAAAATCCGCCAAACAGCAGAGGTCCTGTCCCAAACGAATAGGCCGGTCCGTGCACAATGACACCATTTAGAAGCTGCTGCCATCGATTCTGCGTATCCTGAAAGCGCTTTTGAGAAGAATTTGCTATAGTGAAAGCAGATCCAATTCCTGCGAAAACTATATGTTGTTCTGGATCGGACCAATAAAACCGCTCCGTGTACCCGAATTGTTTTGCGGCCGCATAAAAAAGAAGCGGATCTGTCCACTCTACCTTCTTTACGGCACTGACTAATACTTTCGTGTCTATTGCAGCTTGTTGTATAGCAGTAAGGAGCGATTGATGTAATCCCTTGTGTTCTGTTCGAAGCACTTTGATTTCCCCCTTACTCGGGTAAACATACTGAAATTACCCTTGTATTTTTAAGATACACCCCGAACGAAACCTGTGTCAATCTTTAGCATTTTTGCGGAAATTACAGCCTCCTGAAGGAAAACGTTGACACTGTATACGTCGGTTACCTAAACTTAATTTTGTACTTTATGTGACAAAAAGGAGGATTCTTATGAATATGAAAATAGAAACGAACTCCTCTTTTACAGAGCCGAAAACAAAGCAGCGAAAAAGCTGGCATGTATGGTGGAACTTACTTCGTCCACATACGCTAACAGCTGCATTTATTCCGGTTTTTATCGGAACTGTTTATGCACTTCACATCGGAGGGATCGATAAGATAAATCTTCCTCTTTTTTTTATGATGCTTCTTGCCTGTATTCTCATACAAGCGGCAACGAATATGTTCAATGAATATTTCGATTATAAAAGAGGTTTGGATCATGAAGGCTCTGTAGGAATTGGAGGCGCGATTGTACGCGAAGGCATCCAAGCAAAAACAGTCTTATATTTGGCATATAGCTTCTTTGCTGCTTCTATGCTAATCGGCATTTACATTTGTATACATTCGAGCTGGTGGCTTGCCTTAATCGGTCTTCTTAGTATGGCCGTCGGTTATTTTTACACGGGCGGTCCTCTGCCAATTGCTTATACACCGTTTGGTGAAGTAACAGCTGGATTATTTATGGGCGTTATTATTATCGGGATCGCTTTCTTTATCCAAACAGGAACGATTGTACCGGAGATTATCATCCTGTCGGTTCCAACCTCTATCTTAATTGGAGCTATTCTGCTTTCGAACAACATTCGCGATTTAGACGGGGATCAAGAAAATGGCCGTAAGACGCTGGCTATTCTCGTCGGGCGTCAAAATGCGATTCGCGTGCTAGCTGGGATGTTCATCATCTCTTATATTTGGTGTGTCGCACTTGTTTTTACAGGCATGGTATCGGCTTGGATTTTTATCGTATTTCTGAGTATTCCTAAAGCAATCGCTGCGACAAAAGGCTTCATTGGCAAACGCATTCCGCTTGAAATGATGCCGGCAATGAAAGCGACTGCGCAGACGAACACCATTTTTGGATTCCTGTTTGCACTTGGTTTATTATTGGATTATCTCTTTTAAAACGCAGGCCTTACCTGCGTTTTTTTACACTTTAGGAGGATAAAATTCCAACTGGAAGCGTATTGAATCGTTAGAAAGTTTTAGAAATAAAGTGTAAATACAGCTATGCTTCTCTCTTTGCCTAACGGCTCGCCAATCAACGAATTTTAGCAACCGAATTGAATGTTGGCTTACACGCTTCCCTTCCTTATATTTTTAGCAAAATGGTTCATACTACAAAAGAGATTACACAGAGGAAGGTGACCAGTATGCTTTCTCAACAACAGCTGGACGAGTTCAAAGCAACGCTGCTCCATGAAGAAAAAGAACTGGAATACAGCATTCAAATGCATCACAATAACGATAAAGATGGCATGCGCGACGCTACAAGTGAGCTTTCTCTATACGACAACCACCCAGGCGATACAGCGACCGATTTATTTGAGCGAGAAAAGGATTTTGGCATCATTGAATTTCGTGAAAAGCAACTAGCGGATGTAAGATATGCATTAGAAAAGATCGAAAATGGCACATATGGTATTTGCGAGGTATCTGGCGAAGAGATTCCTTTTGAGCGTTTAGAAGCTATGCCGACTGCTACAACGCTGATAGAACATACACATAATAAGCTCCGATTGGATATACGTCCAGTTGAGGAAGAGGTGTTGTACCCGCCTTTCGGTATTCATGATATGGACAACAAAAGGGAAAATGTTGCGTATGATTCCGAGGATAGCTGGCAGGATGTAGCGAATTACGGAACATCGGAGACGCCTTCTGATTTTGAAAGACGCGATAGTAAGCACTATAACTCCATGTTTAATGAATCTGATGAGCCCATAGGATATGTAGAGTCATTTGAAAACTTCATCGGAACAGATATATATGGAAAAAATCCACAGGTCTACCCTGGAGACGACCATGAGCTGTATGAAGATATGATTGATGACTACGACGAGCAAGCCTATCGAGGAGACCTCTCAGAAAACAGTTATTATCCGAGACAATAGGACAGTTGTTTCAAACAATATGAACGATACACCTTTCAATATAGTTGCTTGCCATAATACAAAAAGAGCATTCCATTACTGGAATGCTCATTATCTTATTACTTCTTTACTACGTTAGCAGCTTGTGGTCCGCGGTTTCCTTCAACAACTTCGAAAGAAACTTCTTGGCCTTCTTCTAAAGTTTTGAATCCTTCTCCTTGGATTGCGGAGAAGTGAACGAATACGTCGTTTCCGTCTTCTGCTTGGATAAATCCGTAACCTTTTTCACCGTTAAACCATTTTACTTTACCTACTTGCATTGTAGTACCTCCTAAATATAAGAAAAAAATGAAACTATTTACCCCACATATAGGAGGATATAAAGAAAACGATCTGTTCCAAGCATGTGACGAAAACATCAAACCATGGGTAAAGACGTGCTTTATTTCCGAAAGACTATATGTAGTTCAATAGTTACTTTAATTTATCATGAAAACGTATATTCAGTCAACTGAAAACTACGGATTGAATTGTAAAAAATAACAAAAAATTCATTCCACTCTTACTGTCTTTTCGATAAAATGGAGATATACATACAGGATAATAGGCAGGGCAGCAAACAACAGGAGAGGTGAATTAAAATGAAGGCACATGAAATTGATTACAAGCTTTACGGAGATGACATGCAATTCGTCGAAATTGAGTTAGATCCTCGTGAGAGCGTCATCGCAGAAGCTGGTGCGATGATGATGATGGAAGATGGTATTGACATGGAAACAGTGTTTGGTGACGGCTCTGAGCCAAAAGGACTGTTTGGAAAATTAATGGGTGCTGGAAAACGAATGGTAACTGGCGAAAGCTTGTTTATGACTGTTTTTACAAATAACAGTAGCGTGAAACGCCGTGTATCCTTTGCAGCATCCTACCCAGGAAAAATTGTTCCAGTAGACTTAACGCAATACGGCGAAAAGATTATTTGTCAAAAGGATGCATTTCTTTGCGCAGCAAAAGGAGTCTCTATCGGCATTGAGTTCACAAAAAAGCTGGGCACAGGCTTCTTTGGCGGGGAAGGCTTCATTATGCAAAAGCTTGAAGGTGATGGCTTGGCTTTTATGCATGCTGGGGGAACAATATACAAACGTGACCTGCAGCCAGGAGAACGTCTCCGTATTGATACAGGCTGCCTTGTAGCAATGACAAAGACAATCAACTACGATATCCAATTTGTCGGTAATGTGAAAACAGCTTTATTCGGTGGAGAAGGACTATTCTTTGCCACATTAGAAGGTCCAGGTACTGTCTGGATTCAATCCTTAACCCTCAGCCGTTTAGCGCAGCGTATCGCTGGCTCCGCAGCAGGTGTTAAAGGCGGTGGAGAAGGCAGTGTTCTTGGAGGAATCGGTCGTATGTTAGATGGGATCGATTAACAAAGCGAACCAGCATCGAAAGCGATGCTGGTTCGTTTCATATTTCACTGTAAGAAAGTATAATTTCCAGTTGGAAGATCCTTCGATGTAGCAGGAAATTTTAGCAATACAGTATAGATGTAACTATGCCCCCGTCTTCGCCCAAGTGCAGGACTCGCCACAGTTTTCTCCCGCCCATTCTCATCGATTGATATGTTTTTTTAAAAGCAAGTACAGCTTTGTCAGGCTGGGCTCCAGCATCCAGTCTGCATGATTGCCTCTGTCTCCTCATATATTGGATAGTGTTTGCGCATCACGATATAGGGCTAAGGGGGGTCCAATATGTTATTTTCAGCCGCCGACAAAGAGCTCGCCATGCTTCTGGCTGACTGCTGCGAGTTAACGTATGAACAGTACAAACAAAACGGTGTATTTCAACCGCCAAAAGGCTTTCAGCATATATGCGGTTTTCAAGCCCAAGCCATCGGAACAACGGAATGGTTCGGCTTTATTGCCGAATCAGAACAAGAGATTGTTGTCGCATTTCGCGGGACACAGTCCGACACTGATTGGATTGCCGATTCTCTCATCAACCAACGTATCTATCCGTACACAGCAAACAGCGGTCTCGTTCACAGTGGCTTTCTTTCTATCTACGAAACGTGTCGTGATTCTATTATGGAAACGCTTGTCACGCTTCCAAAGCAAAAAAGATTACTTGTAACCGGTCATAGTCTAGGAGGCGCTCTTGCCATTCTCCATATGCTTGATGCTAGAGTAAATACTTCATTTGCAGATTATATGATGTATAATTTCGCTGCCCCCAAAACAGGCGATATCGCTTTCCGCAACTACTACAATTTACAGGTCTCCAAAACCTTCCGGATTGTCAATCTTTTTGATGTGGTCCCACTCCTCCCGCCACACAAGATTAAGTTTGAAAAAGCATCTCAAGAATATGAATATTTTCATGTTAACAATAGCATCACATTTACCTCAAACCTTGGATCTATATCTAAAAATCATCACATTACCACCTATAAGTCGGCAATTGAACGCTGGCCATGAAAGGTAGACGACATCCTCAAACAGTTTGCCAAATAGAGATAGATATCCCCAGAAACCTCGCCGATTGGCGAGCCTGTCCTTGGGCGAAGACAGAAGCGTAGTTGCACTTGCACTGTATTCCTAAAGTTCACAATTATGTAAAATGAACTTCTAGCTGGAAATTCATACTTTCCTATAGTACAACAAATAACCCGCGCTATCGACGCGGGTTATTTACATTGATTTTCTCCTATAGAGATAATCAGTATCCAAAATTCTGTATTCACTTTCTAGCAAAAACAGGATTAATGTGCCAAATATCAGAAGCATATTGGGAAATGGTACGGTCGCTTGTAAAATAACCCGACCGCGCTACATTCGAGATGCTCATTTCGAGCCAACGGTTCCGATTTTCATAGGTCTTTCCAACCAGATCCTGCACATCGACGTACGGTGCAAAATCACGGAGTACAAAATATTCGTCGTTTTGGACAATAAGGGAGTCGTAAATGGCTTCAAACTCATCTCCCCCATCCGGGAAAAATCCATTGATAAGCTGATCAACTACCTTTTTAATTCGTTTATCATGATGATAGTAGTCACTAGAACGATAGCCCCCGCTTTGATAATAGTGCAGCACCTCTTCCGCCGTTAGACCGAAGATGAAAATATTGTCCGTCCCTGCTTCTTCTTGAATTTCAATATTCGCTCCGTCTAATGTGCCGACTGTTACTGCTCCATTCATCATAAATTTCATATTTCCTGTACCAGATGCTTCCTTGCTGGCTGTAGAGATTTGTTCGCTCACATCAGCGGCAGGAAAAATATCTTCAGCTAAGGAAACACGATAATTTTCTAAAAAGACAACCTTTAAACGGTCCCTTGTTTGCGGGTCATTGTTCACCTTCTCTGCCACTTCATTAATCAGCTTGATGATTTTTTTCGCATAGTAGTAGCCCGGAGAAGCCTTTGCCCCGAAAATAAAAGTGCGTGGATGCATCGTAAAGCTTTGATCTTCCTTCAAACGATTGTATAAGTGCATAATATGTAATACATTCAGCAGCTGCCGTTTATAAGCATGCAGACGCTTTACTTGCACATCAAAAATTGAATTCGTATCAACCCGTACTCCTGTTTGTTCTTCAATGCGCTTTGCCAGCAACTCTTTTCGAAGCTGCTTAACGCCATGAAATTTCTCACGGAATGCGGCATCTTGCTTATAACTCGCAAGAGCCTGCAGCTCCGTAGGCTTTCGAATCCAGCCTGGACCAATTGTGTCAGTAATTAGGCTTGCAAGCTGCGGGTTTGCCTTCAGCAGCCAACGTCGATGCGTAATACCATTTGTTTTATTGTTAAACTTTTCAGGATAATACTCATGAAACAGCTGCATCTCCCGCTTCTTCAGAATATCTGTATGAATTTTTGCAACACCGTTCACACTATGGCTTCCTGCAATGGCAAGGTGTGCCATCTTAACAAGATCATGAGCGATAATGGCCATGTCCTCAATGCGCTTCCAATCATACGGATACTTATCCCATAAATCACGGCAAAAACGCTCGTTAATCTCCTCCACAATCATATAGATACGAGGCAGTAACGGTTGAAAAATACGAACAGGCCATTTTTCAAGCGCCTCGGATAAGGTTGTATGATTCGTATATGAGACTGTATTTACGGTAATATTCCAGGCTTCCTCCCAGCTAAGCTTTTCCTCATCCAGCAAAATGCGCATTAATTCAGGAATAGCTAAAACAGGATGGGTATCATTAATATGAATGGCAACCTTCTCATGTAGGTTTCTTAATGTTCCATTTCGTTCGCGATGCAGCTTTACAATATTTTGTAGACTGGCTGACACGAGAAAATACTGCTGCTTTAGGCGCAATATTTTCCCTTCATCATGTGTATCATCAGGATACAGAAACTCTGAAACAGCCTCTGTTTCTCGTTTATATACGAGTACGTTTTGATTATTCGGCGGAAACGGCACAGGCTCCGCATTCCACAGACGCAGCGTATTCACCGTTTCTGTATCATATCCAACAACTGGGATATCATATGGCACCGCCATAATGACCTCCGCCTTACGATGATGAAACTCTAACTTTCCACCTATCTTGGATGTTTCTACATTTCCCCAAAAGCTAACTTCAACCGCTTGATCATGACGGCGCACTTCCCATACATTCCCGTGACGAAGCCATTGCTCTGGCAGTTCAACCTGATAGCCATTTACGATCTTTTGATCGAACAAACCATGCTTATAGCGAATCCCACATCCATGTCCTGGTAAATTCAGAGAAGCCAAAGAATCAAGAAAGCATGCTGCAAGCCTTCCAAGTCCACCGTTCCCAAGTCCAGCGTCCGCTTCATTTTCCTCTAACTCGTTCAAGCTAATCCCTAGTTCTTGAAGTCCTTCCTCGCACGTTTTCCAAATGCTGAGATTCATTAAATTACTGCCTAATAAACGACCGAGCAAAAATTCAATAGACAAGTAGTACATTTGTTTATGATTTTCTGTACGATTCCTCTCATTAGTAGCAATCCAACGGGAGCTAATATACTCCCGAATCATATGCCCTAATGTATTATATTGATCTCTTGGTGTGGAGTCTTTGAAGCTTTTCCCGTACATGGTTTCGAGCTTATCCAAAAAAGCTGCTTTAAAGCCTTCTTTACTTGAAAACATGCGCCTCACCTCTCTATCACTAGTCGACTAAGCTTTCATACAGCTCCTTATACTGTCTTGCTGACTGTCCCCAGCTGTAATCCTCACTCATCGCTCTCTTTACAAGCGTATCCCATACTTCTTTTTGGTGATAGCACGAAACAGCTCTCAGAATAGTATGCAGCATATCATGCGCATTGAAATTCGCAAAACTGAACCCGTTGCCTTCTCCTGTACTCTCATTATACGACTGTACTGTATCGTTCAGTCCCCCTGTCTCTCTTACAATCGGCAGGGTGCCATATTGTAAAGCTATAAGCTGTCCAAGACCGCACGGCTCAAATAAAGATGGCATTAAAAATAAATCAGCACCTGCATACACTTGATGTGCGAGCGATTCATTAAATCCTATGTATACCTTCACCTTGTCAGGATACCTAGCTGCCATTTCGTTAAAAAAGCTCTCATACTCCCGATCCCCTGACCCAACAACTAAAATTTGTACATCCTCAGCTGCTAATTCATGAAATACACGCTGGACTAAATCAAGCCCTTTTTGCTTTGTAAGGCGGGTTACCATAGAAATGATAGGTACATTTGCACGTTCCGGCAATTCAAACCGGCGCTGCAGCGCACGCTTGTTCTCCTGTTTAAGCTCTTGTGTTGCTTCACTATATTGCACTGCAATTTCTTGGTCAGTGCGCGGATTATAAAAAGCATCATCAATTCCGTTCACAATACCAGCTAGCTTATAGTTACATTCCCGCAGTAAGCCGTCTAGCTTTTCTCCAAAAAATGGGTATTGAATTTCTTCTTTGTATGTCGGACTGACCGCCGTAATCACGTCAGATGCGACGATGCCACCCTTCATAAAATTCATATTTCCATAAAATTCAAGCCGGTCATTTGTGAAATGCTCAGTTCCAAGACCAAGCAAATCGTGCATCACACTATAAGGGAATATCCCTTGGAATTGTAGATTATGGATTGTAAATGCAGTTTTTATATTTGAATACGGTTCAATTCCCTTATATTGCTCTTTCAACAAGTAGTTGGCCATTGCTGTATGCCAGTCATGACAATGTAAAACATCCGGAATAAAGTCCAGATGTGGAATACTCTCCAACACAGCTTTAGAAAAGAAGGAGAAGCGCTCACCGTCATCATAATGACCGTACAAAGAATCCCTTTTAAAGTAATATTCGTTATCTATTAAGTAGTACGTAATGCCATCTAGCTCTGTTTCGAAAATACCACAATGCTGATTACGCCAGCCAAGCTGTACTGTAATCACTTTTCGCAAAGTGCTGGATTCACGTAACCTCTCTGAGATAAGGCTATATTTGGGCAACATTACGCGTACGTCCATGCCAAGCTTTTTCAATTCCTTTGGGAGCGCACCCGCTACGTCGGCAAGACCTCCCGACTTAATAAATGGTACGCACTCAGATACTGCAAATAAAATATTCACGAATTCATCAACGCTCCTTGTACTGTTCCTTTTTCGACTACATACGGAACCTCTGCTGTCCCCGTTAAAATTGTTCCATCCTCAATTTTAACATCTTTGTCGATGATTACGCCGTCTAGTACACAATTCTCTCCAATTTGGCTTTTTTGCATAATGATGCTATTTCGGACAATAGAACCTTTTCCAATTTTCACAGAACGGAAGATAATACTATTATCTGTCTGCCCCTCAATAATGCTGCCATTGGCAATCATGGAATTGCCTACTTTCGCTTCCTTGCCATATCGTGTTGGAGGCTGATCCTTTACCTTTGTAAATATAGGCTCCCCTGTCATAAATAATTGTTTCCATACTTCCGGCTTTAACACTTCGATGCTGTGCTTATAATAGCTCTCTATTGAATCAATGATTGCAACATAGCCATCATACTCATATTTATGTGAGCATAAAGTACTGCATTGCTCTTTAACAACATCTATTAAACTATGGAATCCTTTATCTTTATATTGATGGAATAGATCCAGCAGCAAATCCTTTTCCATAATATATGTTTGCAGGGATTGTCCATCATGAAGTACTTCTGTAATGTCCGCCCCTGCTTCAATGTGACGCCTTAAAATTGGTTTAAAGTTCATTGCAGCGACAATATGACAATTCGTAATCACAATATATTTTTGTTTGCTTCGCAGAAAATAGTCCATATTTCTAGCAATATGATTGAAGGAACCAAATTCTTCGTTATCACCTTGACTGTTTGGCGTAAATACGAACAGGCCATCTCGTTTGCGATCCAAATCCCACTGTTTACCAGATCCGAGGTGATCCATTAAGGAACGGTTCTTATGCCCAGTAAAAATCGCCACGCTATGAATGTCAGAATTAACCATATTTGATAACATAAAATCAACTAAGCGATACCGCCCCCCAAAAGGAAGGGCAGCTAAAGAGCGATGCTGTGTCAGTGCCTGTAAAGATGAAAAGTCATACGTTGCGTTAATAATTCCTAACATGGATTCGTTCATATTTACCTAGTCCCCCTTCAGATTTCATCAGCCAAGAGAATAACATCCTCGCTATTTTTTAACGGACGAATAACAGCATTGTCCTCTATGATCATTCCAGGCGCAATAATTGCCCTTTCAATTTTTACATTTTTCCCTATACGTGCATCCGGCATAATAACGGAATCTTTTATGCTACTTCCTTCTCCAACAATCACACCCTGAAACACTACAGAATGCTGGATTTCTCCCTCAATCATACAACCTTCATTTACAAGCGATTCCTCTACAACCGCATTCGGTGCAATATACTGCGGAGGCTGATTTGGATTAACGGAATAAATGCGCCAATCCCGGTCATACAAATTAAGAGTGGAATCACCCTTTAACAGATCCATATTCGCTTCCCATAGGCTTTTGATTGTTCCAACATCCTTCCAATAGCCTTGAAATGGATATGCAACAATTTTTTTGTTTTCGTCAAGTAAAAGTGGGATAATGTCCTTGCCGAAGTCATTGCTTGAATCTGGATTTCGCTCATCCATCTCCAAAAATTCTTTTAGAATAGACCACTTAAATATATAAATCCCCATGGATGCAAGGTTGCTTTTTGGGAACTGCGGCTTTTCGTCAAATTCCACAATCTCCATAGCTTCGTTTGTATTCATAATGCCAAAGCGGCTCGCTTCCTCCCAAGGCACCTCAATAACAGAAATAGAAACATCCGCATCCTTTTCAATATGATAATCAAGCATTTTAGAATAATCCATTTTATAAATATGGTCACCTGATAAAATTAAAACATACTCAGGGTCATATTGCTTTAGATAGTTTATATTTTGATAAATTGCACTTGCCGTACCTGTATACCACTTTACGCCTGATGATTCCGAATAAGGGGGCAGCACTGTAACTCCCCCATTATTTCGATCCAAGTCCCAAGCACTGCCGATTCCAATATAAGAGTTAAGCACAAGAGGCTGATATTGTGTAAGAACACCGACTGTTTCAATGCCTGAGTTTACACAATTGCTTAAAGTGAAATCAATAATACGATATTTTCCCCCAAACGGTACAGCAGGCTTGGCTAAATATTTTGTAAGAGCACTTAAACGACTACCTTGTCCCCCGGCCAACAGCATGGCTACGCACTTTTTTCTCTGTCCCATCGCTTTTATTCCCCTTCCTTGCTTTCGCTGGTTTTAATATAGCTATTCCAAAAGGCGGTATTGTCATTTCAATATGAGACGGCTGACTATGATATGGCTCATGAACCGTTTTGATTCTTTTTCCATTTATTTGCCCAGACCCTCCATATTGCGTGCCATCACTATTCAGAATTTCTGAATACGAATTGAACGATGGAACTCCTATTCGGTAGTTCTCATACACATGTTCCGTAAAGTTACAAATAACAATCAGCATATCGTCTTCCTTGCTCCCTTTGCGAATGAAGGAGAAAATACTTTGCTCACGATTATCCGCATCAATCCATTCAAAGCCTTCATGTGTATGGTCAAGCTGCCAAAACGGTTTAGAATTCCTGTACAGCGTCATTAATTCTTTGAAATAATCATTCATAAGACGGTGCATTTCAAACTCATGAAGATCCCAATCCAAGTCTTCTAGGTCTTTCCATTCATCAAATTGCCCAAATTCCCCGCCCATGAACAGCAGCTTTTTCCCGGGATGTGTCATAAAGTAGCCATATAGAAGCCGAAGTTGTGCAAATTTACGCCAATAATCTCCAGGCATTTTATTTAAGAGTGATTTCTTTCCATGTACCACTTCATCATGAGAGAGCGGTAAAACAAAGTTTTCCGAATAGGCATACAGCAAAGAAAACGTGATTTTATCATGGATATGCTTCCGATGCTCCGGCTCGCATTCCATATACTTTAGCACGTCATTCATCCAGCCCATATTCCACTTATAATTGAAGCCGAGACCCCCTTCATATGTTGGGGCCGTTACAAGAGGCCAATCGGTAGAGTCTTCTGCGATCATAAGAACACTTGGATCATACTCGAACACTGCCTCATGCAGTTTCTGTAAAAAAGAAACGGCTAATTCATTTTTTTGAAACTGTCCATGTGCATTCCAATACAGCATGTTCGCAACAGCATCAACCCGAAATCCATCTACATGATAATATTTCAGCCAAAATAATGCGTTGGAAATGAGAAAACTCTGAACCTCAGGCTTTCCTACATCAAAGTTTGCTGTCCCCCATACTGGATTTTCCCTTACATGGATGTCTGTGTATTCGTATGTAGGTTCTCCATCAAACATATATAACCCATGTGCATCCTTACAATAATGCCCAGGCACCCAGTCTAAAATCACGCTGAGGCCATGCTCATGACAACGGTCAATGAAATACATTAAATCCTCAGGCTTACCATAACGGCTTGTTGGAGAATAGTAACCGGTTCCTTGATATCCCCATGAGCGATCATATGGATGCTCAACAAGCGGCATAATTTCAATATGTGTAAACTGATGCTCCAGAACATATGGAATCAGTTCCTCTGCCATCTCACGATATGAATAAAAAGAACCATCCTCTTTTAGCTTCCACGAACCAAAATGAAGCTCATAAATGGCCATAGGTTCTTCAAATACTTTCTTTCGCTTTTTAGCACGCATCCATTTTTGATCATTCCACTTATATTCTCCCAAAGGATGGACAATAGAAGCTGTATTCGGCCTTAATTCAGAGAAAAATGCATAAGGATCTGCTTTTAACAGGACTCGGCCGTCCTTTGTTTGAATCGCATACTTATATAACTCTCCTTGACCAATACTTGGAATAAACAAGGACCAAATGCCCTCGGGATTTAGCTTCTCCATTACATAATCTTCTCTGCTCCAGTCGTTAAACTCACCAACAACACTGATGCTTTTAGCATGGGGAGCCCAGACAGAGAAACGAGTCCCCTCAATTCCACCCTCGGTTGTTATATGTGCTCCAAAGGCCTGATAGCTTTCGTACAAACTCCCTTCATGGAACAAATGAACTTCATAATCTGTAGGATGGGTTGTAACCATGTGTTTCACCTCACAAAGATAAATAACATTTCTTACATAAAGGTATTCTGTAAAAAAGCTTAAATCCCTTGCAAAATTCGAGCAAAATCCCATAGTTTCGTTCGCTAAAATATGTCATTTTTCGCCGAATCAGGCGTTTTATATCATATATTGGCGATAAATAAATTAAAATCGTTTTGAACCTAAAAAGCGTTATTCCTTTTGGAGAAAAACTTGATTTTAATATGGCATGTTATTCTTTTAAGTTATACTTTTAGAGGAAATAGCGATATTAATGATCCACATAACTTTATTAAAAAAGCTTTGATCAATTGTAAAATATTTCATCAACAAAAATGAACCAGACGTTTTCAGAGAAGAGCTAGAGGGGGGATTTAATTAGATCCTTGCAGTAGACAAAATAGGGCACAGTCAACTACCCATCGCTTAAACGTTAACACGTTTTTCCCACAAGGGGACTTCCGTTGGTCGAAAGTGGGGGCTTGAAAAAGCTTAGTTGTCTAGTCTGAGTCTCTGGTATATGGTGAGCCATAGCGAGGGACTACGTTGGGTCAGTCAATACGGCTTTGTGTGATTCCCAAGCACAATCTGTCGTTCAGGCTCTGTAACAGTTCTAAGAGGTAGGAACGGTCAACCTGGTGCAGGAAGCTGATTCAACATGGACGAAGGGAAACAAACTCTAAGGAGGAACGAAACTTGCGAGTATTCGTTATGAATGTACGTGGAGAGATGCTGATTTGTTCCTTTTTACTCTGCCGTAATTGGCTAGCGGGTTTCTTTCTTAAAGCACAAAATAAAAAAGAGTTAGCGAAATTTCGCTAACTCTTTTTTATATGACCCGTACGGGATTCGAACCCGTGTTACCGCCGTGAAAGGGCGGTGTCTTAACCGCTTGACCAACGGGCCTAAATGGCAGAGAAGAAGGGATTCGAACCCTCGCACCGGTTACCCGATCTACTCCCTTAGCAGGGGAGCCCCTTGAGCCACTTGGGTACTTCTCTGTATGGCTCCGCAAGTAGGATTCGAACCTACGACCTATCGGTTAACAGCCGATTGCTCTACCGCTGAGCTATTGCGGAATAATTAAATTTTGAAT
>NZ_JASATP010000042.1:0-51666 GCF_038440375.1 Bacillus sp. OTU530 | reverse complement strand
CCGCTCAAAGGCGACTTTCATACTATATCATTTCGCGCTATTCATGTCAACAATCTTTTTTAATTCATTTCAGATTATCTTGTTCTCAGCGACGAATACTAATATAACAATTAATCCATTCAAATGCAATAGTTTTTTATTATTTTTTATTTTCGAGAACTGCATAATTCTATCATATAAAGAAAACTCGCTGATTGGCGAGCCCTGCTCTTGGGCGAAGAAAGAGGTGCAGTCGCACTTACACTTTATTCCTAAAATTTTTCGCTACGTCGAATGATCTTCCAGCTAGAAATTTATACTTTCTTAAAAGTGTAAAGAAAACTCACTGATTGACGTGCCCCGCTCTTGGACGAAGACAGAGGCGTAGCCCTACTTATACTGCATTCCTAAACCTTCTTACTACGTCAAATCCACTCCCAGCTAGAAATTCATACTTTCTTACGGTGCAAAAAAAGCTTTGGAGAAACCTCCAAAGCTCAACCTTACTTATGTCTCATAAGAGGGAACAATAATACATCACGAATGGATGGAGAATTGGTCAATAGCATAACAAGACGATCAATCCCAATACCAAGTCCACCCGTAGGAGGCATACCGTACTCTAACGCCTCAATATAGTCATCATCCATCATATGAGCTTCATCATTTCCTTGCTCACGCTCTTTCAATTGTGCCTCAAAACGCTCCTTCTGATCAATAGGATCGTTCAATTCAGTGAAGGCATTTGCATGCTCACGAGCTACGATGAATAATTCAAAACGATCAGTAAAGCGTGGATCTTCATCGTTCTTCTTTGCAAGTGGAGAAATCTCTACTGGATGACCGTAGATAAATGTAGGTTGAATTAAGTGCTCCTCTACCTTTTGCTCGAAGAATTCGTTAATAATGTGGCCTACTTCCATAGTATCTTTAATTTCAACATTATGCTCTTTGGCTAAAGCACGAGCTTCCTCTACACTCATCGGACCCCAGAAATCAGCACCACAGTATTGTTTAATAGCATCTACCATGTGGAGTCGTTTCCATTGCGGCTTTAAGTCTACCTCATATTCACCATATTTCACTGTTGTTGTTCCCAACACTTCTTGTGCAATATGAGCAATCAAATTCTCTGTAAGCTCCATGATGTCTTGATAGTCAGCATATGCTTCGTACAGCTCAATCATTGTAAATTCTGGATTGTGACGAGTCGAGATTCCCTCATTACGGAATACACGCCCAATTTCATATACCTTTTCCAAGCCGCCAACAATTAAACGTTTCAAATGAAGCTCAATTGCAATACGCATATAGAGTTCCATATCTAATGCATTGTGGTGCGTAATAAATGGACGCGCAGATGCCCCACCCGCAATCGCATGCATCATCGGAGTTTCTACTTCAAGATAACCATGATCATCCAAATATCTTCTCATCGCTTGAATAATTTTACTTCTTGCAATAAATGTTTGACGGCTCTCCATACTTGTAATCAAGTCCACATAACGTTGACGGTAACGCTGTTCAACATCCTTGAGGCCATGATACTTGTCCGGAAGCGGACGAAGTGACTTTGTCAACAAAGTAAAGTTTGTTACTTTTACAGAAAGCTCTCCTACCTTTGTTTTGAAGACAGTACCTTCTAGACCGACAAGATCCCCTAGGTCAGCTGTGTCAAATAGCTCGTATTGCTCTTCACCAACAGCATCCTGGCGAACGTACATTTGAATTTGTCCTTCTAAATCTTGAATATGTGCAAATCCAGCCTTCCCTTTACCGCGCTTCGTCATAATGCGACCAGCAAGTGAAACAACCGCATCCTTTTCTTCTAACTCTTCTTTTGACATCCCTTCAAACAACTCAAATAGCTGTTTTGTAGAATGGGTACGTTCAAAACGCTTTCCGAACGGATCAATCCCTTTTTCACGCAGATTATGTAACTTCTCCCGGCGCACTAGCAGCTGGTCATTTAACTCTTCGTGGCTCATTTTATCAACTCCAGGCTTTCTTAAATTTTACAATATATACAGTATAGCATTTTCTCCGCAACCAGAAAAACTGCCAGTATTTCACCGGCAGTCTTCGACGTAATTATAGGCAGTATGTCATGCATTGTCAAACACTTATCCTGCTTGTGCAGCATTCTCCTTGTTCTCAACTTCCTCTACAAAAGCAGTAAGAAGGGATACCATCTGCTCACGTGTATTACATTCATTTACAGAGTTGCGTACTCTTGCATTTCCGCGAACACCCTTAAGATACCAAGCGGCGTGCTTTCTCATCTCTTTTACGGCGATATTTTCATTTTTCAAGTCAATTAAGCGATCTAAATGAAGAATACACACATCAATCTTCTCACGAACACTTGGCTCTGCCATAAGCTCTCCCGTCTCTAAATACTTTACTGTACGGTAGATCATCCATGGGTTTCCTAGTGCAGCGCGGCCAATCATAACTCCGTCTACCCCAATTTCATCGAGCATACGCTTCGCATCCTGAGGCGTTTCTACATCTCCGTTTCCAATAACCGGGATATGAACCGCTTCTTTCACTTGTTTAATAATATTCCAGTCTGCTTTTCCTTCATACATCTGTGAACGAGTACGACCATGAACAGCAACAGCTTGCCCACCTGCGCGTTGTACAGCCAGCGCATTTTCTACTGCAAAGATATGATCTTCGTCCCAGCCGATGCGCATTTTCACTGTTACTGGCTTTTGAACCGCATCCACGACAGCCGCAACCATTTCGTAAACCTTATTTGGGTCTAGCAGCCATTTTGCTCCTGCATCACATTTTGTAATTTTAGGAACTGGACAACCCATATTAATATCAATAATATCAGCTGTTGTATTTTGATCCACAAACTTCGCAGCTTCTACAAGTGTTTCTTTTTCACCGCCAAAAATTTGCAAACTAAGCGGCTTTTCACGCTCATCAATATATAGCATATCCATCGTCTTCTGATTATTAAATAGAATGGCTTTATCACTTACCATTTCTGCACATACTAATCCTGCACCGAATTCCTTCACAGTTAAGCGAAATGCGGCATTACATACACCTGCCATCGGCGCTAACACAACCGGATTCTTCATTTCAATGTTTCCGATCTTTAACATTTTATTTCCTCCCTTCTTATCCCTTGCTTGATAGATTATCTATAGAAACGTTCAAAACTTCTGTCCTCTGTCCATAAATCCTATGGAAACACACCTAACACTGTGCACATCCTTCAGCTTTCGAAAAGCCCAAGTACATCTTCCTCGTTTTTCTTCTTCCATACAACTACGCCCTCTTGCCTTCTCATCTCTTCTAATTGTGAAGGCGAAATCTTATAACTCAATTCATCGTAAACCTCTAATAAAGGAATTAAAACGAAGGCACGTTCAAACATACGAGGATGAGGAACAATAAGACTCTCTGTTTCAATATTTTCGTGATTATACAGCAAAATGTCAAGGTCTATCGTTCTTGGTCCCCAATGAATTTCCCTTGTTCTTCCTAGATGATGTTCTATGTTTTGCATAGTTTGCAACAATTCGTCGGATTTCAGATTGGTAGAAATTTTTATAACGAGATTTAAGAATTTATCCTGCTCTGTATACCCGACAGGATCTGTTTGATAAATCGAGGAAACATCCTCGACCTCAATATCACGATGCTCCTGCAATAAAAGAACCGCCTCGCGCAAATGCCGGCAGCGGTCGCCTATGTTGGAGCCCAATCCTAAATATACTGTATTCTTCATAATCTTTCCCTCATAATTTCAACTGCTACGGAACGGTAATGCCCTGGAATTGGCGGATCCGGTTTAATAATCTTGACAGTGCATCGCTTTATAAGCGGATACTGTTTCAAAATATCTGCCGCAATATTCTCGGCAACAGCTTCTATCAACTGATAGGGCTTCCCTTCAACTACGTTCTTACATGTATTATAAAGCTCTCCATAGTTAACAGAATGATTCAAATCATCTGTTATCCCAGCTTCCTTTAAACTGAGTTCTACTGTTAAGTCCACTTTAAAGCGTTGTCCTAGCTTATTTTCTTCAGGAAAAACACCGTGATATCCATAAAACTCCATTTCATTGACAAAGATTTTATCCAATGCGCTGCCCCCCCTTGCCAAGCATCGCATCCATCATTTTTGCCATTCTTGCCATTTCTAACACATCATGCACACGTACAATGTCACATCCCTTTTGAATACCGAGACAAACCGTTGCACCCGTACCTTCCATCCGCTCATCTACAGGTAAATCAAGAACATGGCCAATAAAGGTTTTTCTCGAGGTTGCAAGAAGAAGAGGGTAACCAAGGATAGTTAATTTTTCAAGATTTTGCATTACTTCCAAGTTATGCTCTGCTGTTTTTGCAAAACCAATACCTGGATCTAAAATAATGTTTTCATCTCGAACACCAGCTGCTTTTGCAATTTTGACGCTCTCATATAGGTCAGCTATCATGTCAGCAATTAAACTGTGATAATTCATATTATCGCGATTGTGCATTAAAATAATAGGTACCTCATAGTACGCTGCTATCTCTGCAATACGGGGTTCCGCCTTTGCTCCCCAAATATCATTAATTATGTGAGCTCCTGCTTCAACCGCCTGTTTTGCTACCTCAGCCTTATATGTGTCAATAGAAATAGGTACCCTTACCTCTTGTGCAACAGCCTTAATCATCGGCACTACACGACTCACTTCTTCCTCAACAGATATCTTCGTAAAGCCAGGTCGTGTAGACTCACCGCCAATATCAATGATGTCCGCTCCTTGCATAACCATTTCCTTTGCACGAGCAGCCGCTGCTTCAGCCACATTATAACGCCCGCCATCAGAAAAGGAATCCGGGGTAACATTTAAAATGCCCATAATGATTGTTTTTTCTGCTATATTTAATTCGTGTGAGCCGCAATGAATATTTGGTACTAACCCCAAACCTCAACCTCTCCTTTCACTCAATTCAAATTTACTCCAAAGCTTATGCCTATATTGTTGATAAGCTGCGATGAGCTGTCGTGTCAACTCTCCATTCTTACCCGGGAAAGCATGGGAACGAAGAGAACGAATCGGTACAATTTCTTGAATGGAGTTTGTAACGAAAATCTCATCACTCGTTAATAGCTCCTGCTCCGTAAACAGGCCTTCTTTATAGGAGATTCCCTGTTCCTTTGCGAGAGCAAGAATGAATTGCCGCGTAATCCCATTTAAAATCCCAGTTTCTAAAGACGGTGTATACAGTATTCCATTTTTGACAAAGAACACATTGGACACAATTCCTTCGGCCACGTATCCAGATTCAGTTAGGAAAATACCCTCTTTTCCGAGGTCTTGTCCAATTTCTCGTTTTCCCAGGATATTATTTAAATAATGGTGTGACTTAAGACGGACTGAACCCTCTGGTGTATTGCGTCTCTGCTCTAGGATAACCCCTTCTTTTTCTATAGCATCCCCGGCAGGAGGCAATGGCTTTATAAACACAATAATAGACGGCTGCTCATAAGCCTCCGTTTGCAAACCAATCTCTCCTGCCCCCGCAGAAACATTAAAGCGGATATATGCATTTCGAAAATCATTTCTCACAAGAAGTTCCTTGATAATTTCCCAAGCCTCGTCCATCGTCATATGCCATTCAACATGTAAACAGGAAAGAGCGGTTGTAAGCCGCTCATAATGATCTTGAAATAAAAACGCATGACCCTCATAAATACGAAATGTTTCGAACACCCCAAGTCCGTATAAATACCCATGGTCATATGGGGAAATTACAGCTTCACTACTTTCAACAAACTGCCCATTTACATAAATCAGCATACCGTCTTGCTCCGGCTATAATATGCAATAAAATTTTGCAAAAGCTCCTTGCCGTGTGACGTCATAATGGATTCCGGATGAAACTGCACCCCTTCAACCGGGAGCTCTTTATGACGAATTCCCATAATTTCACCCTCTTCTGTCCACGAAGAAACCTCTAAACAATCCGGTAATGTTTCCTTCTTCACAATAAGAGAATGGTAACGAGTCGCATGAAACGGGTTGGGAATACCTTGAAAAAGAGTTTTGCCATCATGGTACATAAGTGATGTTTTACCATGCATAAGCCGGTCCGCTCTTACTACATCACCGCCAAACACTTGGGCAATGGATTGATGTCCTAAACACACACCAAGAATAGGGATTTTTCCCGCAAAATGCTCAATTACCCGCAAACTAATCCCCGCTTCATTTGGACTGCACGGCCCTGGCGAAACCATTAAAAAGGAAGGTGCTAATTCCTCTATTTCACCAATGGTCACCTCGTCATTTCGTTTCACAACAAGTTCTTGTCCAAGTTCTCCGAGAAATTGGACAAGATTAAATGTAAAGGAATCATAATTATCAATCATTAGAATCATCTATGCTCACCTTACCGTTTCTTCACTTCGTTCTTTCGCACGCCATAAAGCAATCGCCTTCTTTAGCGATTCTTTGTACTCATTCTTTGGATTCGAGTCAATTACAATGCCTGCCCCAGCCTGCACATATGCCTGGCCATCCTTAGCAAGGAGAGTACGAATAACAATATTAAGTTCCATGTCTCCTGAATAACCAATCCAGCCAATAGATCCCGTATAAATCCCTCTTCGTACAGGCTCAAGTTCTTCAATGATTTCCATCGTCCGAATTTTAGGAGCTCCCGTAATGGTCCCCCCCGGAAAGACAGCTTTTACAATATGGAACGCATCCTTATCCTTTTGTAATGTACCTTTTACATTCGATACGATATGCATCACATGTGAATATTTCTCAATCACCATAAATTCATCAACATTTACAGTTCCATACTCACATACACGTCCAAGATCATTTCGCTCTAAATCCACAAGCATAACATGCTCTGCACGTTCTTTTTCGTTTTCAATTAATTCTCTTGCCAAGGTCTCATCCTCAGCCTCATCCTTACCGCGTGAACGGGTTCCTGCAATAGGTCTTGTACTAACCTCCATCCCTGCCTTTTTAATGAGCAGCTCTGGTGAACCGCTGACAATTTGGAAATCAGACAATTCTAAATACCCCATATAGGGAGATGGATTAATTTCTCGGAGGCTTGTGTAAATTTCCATTGGATGAGAGCTAAGAGGCTGGGATTGACGAACAGATAAGTTCACTTGAAATACATCACCAGCTGCAATATATTCTTGCACACGCTTAGCAGCATCTATAAATCCCTCTTCGGTAAAAGAAACGGTTGCCTCCTCATCCGAAACATTCTCTATTTCATTAAACACAGTCGGAATTTCCTGTGTCCACATAGCCTTTAACTCTTCTAAGTACTTCCTCGCAGCGTCTTGTTCTGTATCATAATGAGTAATCAGCCATAACAGCTGCTCCTGCTTATCATACACAAAAACATCATCAAAAACTAAAAAGAACACATCCGGAATATTTAAATCATCCTCTGCTATCGACGGAAGCTTTTCAATATAACGGATACAATCATAGCTAAAATATCCTATCGCTCCTCCATGAAACGGTGGATAACTAGCATTCGGCGCCGTGCTTCTTTGCTCCATATAACTCTTCATTAAATCAAGCGGATTTCCGCTTAGAACAGTTTCATTCTCCCCTTCTCTAATGCGTAACTCCTCGCCTTTTCCACGCAAAACCGCAACTGCATCTAAACCAGCGATACTGTATCGACCACCACGTCCACTCTCAAGGATGACATGGTATTCTTTGTTTTGTGATAAGAACTTATATTGATGAAAAAAGGAGCGGCTATAAGGGATAGAGACCGCTAAGGCTGTTCTTTGCATACCTACACCTCATTCGTTTTATTGCTACTATTTATTCTACACGAAGTTGTCTAACTGTTTCACTTTTTTCACTGCCGAAGTACAGAAAAAAGTGAAGCATCTGAAAGAGGTAATGATGTAAGCCTTCTCATTAAACTAATGTTTCCTCTTTAATAGCCCCCCTTATACAGTAAACTCAATTTTATATAAGAAATTTATACTTTACCTAAAGCAAAAGAAAAACAGGGCATCCCAAACGACGGAACACCCTGTTAGAAATGCTTCAGCTAGGCGCGCAATGATTGCGAAACCCATTTGAAGTAAGTATAAAATTAAGATTCAAATTGATAAAGTGGTGTACTTAGATAACGTTCCCCGTTGCTTGGGATAATCGCAAGTACTTTCTTTCCTTTACCAAGCTTCTTTGCTGTTTGCAACGCAGCGTAAACAGCTGCACCAGAAGAAATCCCAACAAGAATTCCCTCTTCACGACCCATTCTTCTTGCATACTCGAATGCTTGGTCATTTGTTACTTGAATCACTTCATCATACACTTCTGTGTTTAATGTATCAGGAATAAACCCTGCGCCAATTCCTTGAATTTTGTGTGGACCTGGCTTACCTCCAGACAATACTGGAGAGTCAGTTGGCTCTACCGCACAAATCTTAATGTTCGGATATTTTTCTTTTAATACGCTTCCAGCACCAGAGATTGTTCCGCCTGTACCGATACCAGAAATAAAAGCATCTAATTGATCGCCCATTTGCTCAACGATTTCTGGCCCTGTTGTTAAACGGTGTACTTCAGGATTTGCAATGTTTTTAAATTGCTGCGGCATGAAGTAGCCATTTTCCTTTGACAATTCTTCAGCTTTACGAATAGCTCCGCCCATACCTTCTGGTCCTGGAGTTAATACAAGATCAGCTCCGTAAGCACGCAATAGGTTACGACGTTCCATACTCATTGTTTCTGGCATAACAAGAATTGCCTTATAGCCTTTTGCTGCAGCTACCATCGCTAAACCAATTCCAGTATTTCCACTTGTTGGCTCAACAATTGTATCACCAGGCTTTAACGTGCCATCTTGTTCTGCTGCTTCAATCATTGCGAGACCAATACGGTCTTTTACACTGCTGCCAGGATTCATGAATTCTAACTTTACATATACTTCAGCGCTATCTTCTTCAACAAGACGGTTTAACTTTACAATCGGTGTTTGTCCGATTAATTCTGAAACAGAATTTGCTACTTTCATCTCCGCCACCCCTAATACCGAGTATTTTTATTGGTTTTATTCTATTTTTACAAATAAATCTTTATTTGTCAATTGATGTTTCTTATTATTCAGCTTCTTTTTTTCTATAGACTTTCAATGAGTGAAGTTAAATCTTCTTGAGTAAATAGATACTTCTCATTACAGAAATGACAATGTACCTCTGTTTGCTCTTCTTCTTCACGAACTTGCTCGAGTTCAGCTCTTCCTAAACTTAGAAGCACACTCTCAATACGCTCGCGCGAACATGTGCAGCGGAAAGCT
Organism: Bacillus sp. OTU530; assembly: GCF_038440375.1. Lineage (NCBI taxonomy): Bacteria > Bacillati > Bacillota > Bacilli > Caryophanales > Bacillaceae > Bacillus > Bacillus sp. OTU530. The sequence goes on along the minus strand of NZ_JASATP010000042.1, from coordinate 42,367 downwards.
ATATCCATCTTCTCCAAAACCTTTACATTTTCCTTCCCTAATACCTCAGATAAAATTTCTTCTGGCATCAGCCCTTGCTCCACAAGCTTAGAGATAGGAGGAATGGTTTGAAGACGCTGTTCAATGAAGGAAATGGTCTTCTCCTCTGCTCCTGGCATGATTTGCAGAATAAACCCGCCAGCTGCTTTAATGGTATCATCACCATTTACAAGAATCCCTACACCTACAGATGCAGGTGTTTGCTCTGAAACCGCAAAATAATAGGTGAAGTCTTCTCCAAGCTCTCCTGATACAATGGGAACTTGTCCAATAAAGGGCTCACGCATTCCAATATCCTTAATGACAGTGAGAAAGCCTTCTGTACCAACTGCTTGATATACGCGCAGCTTCCCATGCTCATTAGATTCAAAATCAACATGCGGGTTAGCTACATAGCCTCGCACTTCGCCTTTTGGATTTGCATCAATTAAAATATGGCCTAATGGGCCGTTTCCTTCAACTTTAATCGTTAATTTCTGGTCGCCCTTGAGCATAGCTCCCATCATCGCACCTGCTGTTAAAGCGCGCCCTAAAGCTGCTGATGCTGTTCTCCATGTATCATGGCGCCGCTGCGCTTCACTGACAGTTTCTGTTGTCAGAGCACTATATGCTCGCACCTCGCCACCAAATGCCAGTGCCTTGACTAAATAATCTTTCATAGATGTTCACCCTTCTCAAGCTGCAAATTTGCATTACGCTCATATAGAATATGCAGACCTTTTAACGTTAGGAATGGATCAACAATATCAATGATATTTGATTCCTCCGCAATTAGTTTAGCCAATCCTCCAGTTGCAATTACAAGAGGTTCTTTTTGTGCCTCTGCCTTCATACGCCCTACAATTCCTTCTACCTGTCCAACATACCCGTACAAAATACCAGACTGCATGGCACTTACTGTATTTTTACCGATTACATCCTGTGGTCTTGTAATTTCAATACGCGGCAGCTTTGCTGCTCTTGTATATAAAGCCTCCGCTGATATCATAATTCCAGGAGTAATAGCCCCTCCCATATAATGCTTATTTTCATTAATATAACAATATGTAGTTGCTGTTCCAAAGTCGACTATAATAAGCGGATTTCCGTAGAGTTGAATACCAGCTACCGCATTCACAATACGATCAGCTCCAACCTCTTTTGGATTGTCATATTTAATATTTAGGCCTGTTTTAATTCCTGGTCCTACAACGAGCGGTTTTAGCTTAAAATATTTTTCGCACATTCTTTCAAGTGCAAACATAATAGGCGGCACAACCGAAGAAATGATAATTCCTGTAATATCGTGAAATGTAATGCCTTCGTAAGCAAGGAGCTCCTTTACAAGAATTCCGTATTCATCCTCTGTTTTATGGCGATTTGTTTCAATTCGCCAATGCTGACGTAATTGTCCGCCCTCAAACACTCCTAATACAGCATTTGTATTCCCTACATCTAATACAAAAATCATGACCTCACCACTTATCCTAAATTTTTATATATATAGCAATTATAACTAGTATTTCTCTATATTGTACCTAATTTATTTCGCTTTCACTGCATAAAAAGGTAATTGTTACGTTATGGATTGAGAAAATAGACTTTCATCAGCTAGCAGGGCACGTAGTTAATAAAGAAACTCGCCGATTGGCAAGCCCTGCCCTTGGGCGAAGACAGGGGCGTAGTTGCACCTACACTGCATCCCCAAAACTCCAACTACCTCGAATGACTTCTAGCTGGAGGCTATCCTCTCCTACATTCGAAACAAAAAGGAGTGACATGACGTCACTCCTTCTCTTTAGGCTCTTCAGCACCTGGCTCTTCTTTTTTTGCGGAGATATTGACCTTCACCTCGTCAGCATATGAGCTTTTCTTACGCTCCGGCAATACACCGTTTTCGTACAAGCCCTTAATCTGCTCCGCATCAAGAGTTTCCACTTCAAGCAATGTTTTCGCAATGATTTCAAGCTTGTCGCGCTTATCTGTTAAAATTTCCTTTGCACGCGCATAGCTTTCTTTCATAATACGCTGAATTTCCATATCAATTTCGTGCGCAATTGCATCACTATAATTTTGTTCAGAATGGAAATCCCTGCCAAGGAATACTTGCCCCTGCGGACTACCAAATTGCATCGGTCCAAGCTTATCACTCATACCAAATTCTGTTACCATTCGTCTTGCAATACCTGTCGCACGTTGGAAATCGTTATGAGCTCCTGTACTAACCTCACCGAATACGATATCCTCCGCAACACGACCGCCAAGTAAACCAACAATTTTATCAAGCAATTCTGGTTTTGTCATAAAGTAACGATCTTCCTTTGGAAGCATAACAGCATAGCCGCCTGCTTGACCACGTGGGACAATTGTTACCTTATGTACCATATCAGCTTCATCTAGCACCGTACCAATTACTGTATGGCCTGCTTCATGGTACGCAACAATATTTCGCTCTTTTTCAGAAATTACCCGACTTTTCTTGGCCGGACCAGCAATTACACGATCTGTCGCTTCGTCAATATCTGTCATATCAATTCGTTTCTTATTCTGACGAGCTGCCACAAGAGCCGCCTCATTTAATAAGTTTTCAAGATCAGCACCGGAAAATCCTGGTGTACGCGCTGCAATTGCTCTTAAATCTACTGTATCATCAAGAGGTTTATTACGCGCATGTACCTTAAGGACTGCTTCACGACCATTTACGTCTGGACGATCTACCGTAATTTGACGGTCAAAACGCCCCGGACGCAGTAAGGCTGGATCCAAAATATCTGGTCTATTCGTTGCAGCGACAATAATAATGCCTTCATTAGCACCGAACCCGTCCATCTCTACAAGCAACTGGTTTAAGGTTTGTTCACGCTCATCATGACCGCCGCCTAGACCTGCGCCACGCTGACGGCCTACCGCATCAATTTCATCAATAAAAATAATACAAGGGGCATTTTTCTTCGCGTTTTCGAATAAATCACGAACACGGGAAGCACCGACACCGACAAACATCTCTACAAAGTCAGAACCACTAATAGAGAAGAATGGTACACCGGCTTCACCTGCCACAGCTCTCGCAAGAAGTGTTTTACCTGTTCCTGGAGGGCCTACTAATAACACACCTTTCGGGATACGAGCGCCGAGCTCTGCAAACTTGCGCGGATCCTTCAAAAATTCTACAACCTCTACAAGTTCTTGTTTCTCTTCATCTGCACCTGCTACATCTCTAAAGCGTACCTTTTTCTTATCATCGTTATATAGCTTCGCCTTACTTTTCCCAAAATTCATCACACGGCTTCCTCCGCCCTGCGCCTGATTTAAAAGGAAAAAGAAAAGGATGAAGATAATCACAAACGGAATGATAGAAGTAAAGAACGTCACCCACGCACTTGTTTCTTCTGCAGGTTGATAATCAATCTTTGTATTCTTTACCTTTTCGTTGATTTTTCTTTGCAATTCCTCAGTATTCGGGGCATATGTAACGAAATAATCTTCTTGACTAGAATCACTAAATTGCCCCTTTACCTCAAATACACCGCCGTTTTTAGGCTGGAGTTCAACGCTGCGTACTTCTCCGCCCTCCAATCTAGAAACGAATGTGTCATAGCTAATCGACTTTGTTTGCTGAGTAGAACCATTAAAGTAGCTCACAACACCGATTACAACAAGAAATATAAGTAAATAAAAGATGGTATTACGGAAGATGCGATTCATCCCTGACCTCCTCTCACAGCATACACACTTATAGTAAATATTAACATAGAAAAACCTTCTTATCCAAATGTAAAGCCTTCATAATATTAATTTGAATAAACACTTGGTTTTAATACCCCAATATAGGGAAGGTTGCGATATTGCTCTCTGTAATCTAAGCCGTAGCCGACAACGAATGCATTTGGCACTTGAAAACCTACATAATTTGCTTCAATATCCACTTTTCGTCCTGACGGCTTATCCAATAATGTGACAATTTTCACGGACTTAGCTTTACGGTACTTAAATAGATCCACAAGGTAGCTTAATGTAAGTCCACTGTCAATAATATCTTCTACAATTAAGATATCCCGTCCTTCTACAGAAGTATCAAGATCCTTTAAAATTTTCACTTCACCGCTAGACGTTGTAGAATTTCCATAGCTGGAAACTGCCATAAAGTCCATTTCAAGATATGTCTCTACACGTTTTAAAAGATCTGCCATAAAAGGCATAGCACCTTTCAGTACCCCAACAGCTAAAGGAAGAGTGCCCTTATAATCCTCTGTAATAATAGCACCAAGTTCTTTAAGCTTTTGTTGTATTTCTTCCTCTGAAATGAGTACTTGCTCAATATCTTGATTCATCATCTGTTTATCCTCCTAGAAGACTCCTTGCTTTTGTAACGAATAATTATGTAACCTTTTTCTTCATCAGCCTTTTCTGAAATTACTGATGCTTGCTTCAGCAAAGGCAGCCAAAGAATTGTTCCTTTTGCATCACAAACGATAGGCCATTCCTCTCTCTTGTGTATTGGTATCTTTTCTTCAATAAAGATAGCTTTTATCTTTTTGGAACCATTCATACCTTTAACATGCATGCGATCTCCATTCATTCTGGAACGAACAACAAGAGGAGTAGAAACAACGCCTTTCGGTGCAACAAATACAGCACCATCGTTTGGATAAAGAACTTCCTTACTAAATTCTGCTATCAATTCATCACCGTTTGGCAAAATGATTGTCCCAGGGACAGACATCGTATAAGAGAAAGGAGCGGCTTTCTCTTCTAAAAATCCAAAACTACATTCTTCATATGTACGAGTTACTTTCAGTCCTTCTGGAAAATCTAGAGATCCTGAAGGATGGGAACGCTTTAGAAAAGACAGTACTTGCTCAATATGTATAGAAGATAGTGATGAAGGAAGCTTAGAATTATAAAGATAGTTTAATATTAGTTGAATCCCTCTCCTTTGTAAAGGCATAGGCAATGATTCAAAGTCAGGAATTGACAGTGCAACCTGTATTTTGTTTTCTTTTCTAATTATTTTATTCATTCTTTGGATGGCTAATTCCTGCAAATAGTCTTCATCCTCTTGAATAAACTTGCTGAAATTTTGAAATTTTTCATGCACAACAGGGTTTTCTTCTTTTAGGCGAGGAAGAACATATTTACGAAACCGATTTCTTGTGTATGTATCTTTATTATTACTTGGATCCACACGAGGAACAATTCCTTTATTGTAGCAATATTGTTCAATTTCTTGCTTTGTTACAGCTAAAAGGGGTCGTATAATCATACCATGACTGAACGCTCTCTTTACTGACATACCCGCATAACCTTTCATACTGCTGCCCCTTACAAGACGCATGAGGATCGTCTCGATCTGGTCATCGCCATGATGACCAAGTGCAAGGGCATTTGCCCTATATTTGTTCATTACCTCTTCTAAGAAACGATAGCGGCACTCTCTTGCAGCAGTTTGAGCTCCAAGGTGATGCTCCTTCTGATAAGCAGCCACAGGAATTCGAGCGGATTCAAATGGGATCTGAAGCTGTTCGCATATACTGCGTACATAAAGAAGATCCTCCCATGACTCTTCTCCTCGAAACATATGATCCACATGTGCTACAACGATGAAGAGATCCTCCCTCTCTTTTCGTTCCATTAAATAATACAATAACGCAAGCGAGTCAACTCCTCCTGAGACAGCAACAACTACTTTCGCACCGGCATTAAGCATTTCATGTTTTGCTACAAAGGCATCTACTTTCTGAACAAATTCATCCTTCAATATTATAATCACCCTTCATCGATTGAAACCTATTAAGCTTATAAGCATAATCGTACCACTTTTTATGATTTGTCTGCAAAAGAAACACCCGCAACAAATTTTACAAATATCGATCAAGAAAACTCGCCGACTGAGGAGCCCACTCTTGGGTGAATACAGAGGCGTAGCGACACTTATACCGTGCTCCTAAAATTTCTGGATACGTCGAATCTGCTTTAGCTGGAAATGTATACTCCCCCTTATATCGTAAACACAAAGAAGACCCGAGGTTTGCACCTTGGATCTTCGCCAATGCTTTCCATGTCTAGCCATGAAAGAACCCAGCAACATTTCGTACCCCATCCTATTCCTATCTTTGACGGAGGAAACAATTTTTATACATCCTATGCTTGTTTACTAAACACCGGAATGGTTGCCCATTTCGGCATTGTTTTATCTACCTTGGCTACTACTACTGTCATATCATCTTCAATAAAGCCATTGCGGGAGCGAATGACTTCCTCCATTAAAATGTCCGCAATTTCCTGTGGATCCTCCGTCTGCAGTTCTTTAACTTTTCGTTTCATCCACATCTCATGATTTTCCACATGCTTTGGCCCCTCAAAGATGCCATCACTCATCATAATGAGAATATCCCCCATTTTAAGTTGCTCACTTACTACATCAACTTCAAAATCTTGGATCATCCCCATTGGCAAATTACTTGCTTCTATTTTAATCACACGATCACCACGTTTTACAAAGCTTGGTGTAGAGCCGATTTTCAAAAATTTGGCACTGGCGTCCCGCAAATCAATCATGGCCAAATCTAATGTGGTAAAAATCTCTTCGGTCGTTCTTAGTGATAAAATAGAGTTAATCGATTTGATGGCAATAGTCTCATCAATACCAGATTGGAGAATTTTTTGCAGAAGCTTTAACGTTTCTTTGCTTTCGCGATGCGCCCGCTCCCCATTTCCCATTCCATCGCTAATAGCTATAGCATATTTTCCAATGCTCAGCTCCATCGTAGAGTAAGAATCACCGGATACAAGTCCGCCCCCTTTCGCAGCGGTAGCAAGTCCCGTATCAATAGAAAAGGTTTTTGCGGAACCAAAACATACATTACTATAACCATTTGGATACTGTGAGGGCTCTTCAAGCTTTACAACAATTGTTTCCTTGAGAATATCTGATAACATCGGCGCAAGCAGTTTTTCACATTCACCACGCTGATTTGATGCAGTTGGAATTGTCATTTCTATATCAACATTGCCTTGGTCAAGACAATAAATATCTACATGTCCAATCTCTATCCCGAATTCTCGAAATGCTTCGAGAATTTGTTCTTCCTGTATTTGATGATTCTCCTTCTCTCTCTGGATTTCTTTAGCGAAATCCTCCATTACCTTCGATACACCAAGAAGCTGCTCCGCAACAAGACGGCGACCCTCCATCATTTGTTTCTTCAGCTTCTGTTCATTATAAAAATGAAACAACTCTTGATTGATTAACTCTGTTACGCGTGTTCCTCTAACACAATATTTATCCCATTCTCTCATTAACTTCGTATTTCTTTGCAGAGTCCCTTCCTGCGTTTCCTGCATAATCTCCCGTAAATAATCATAGGTCTTATCAAAGTTCACTGCCCAGCACTGCTCTCGCTTAAAGCATGTTTGGCATGTTTTTGCCGTAATACCGCTTAAAAATATATCAGCTTCTTTCTCTTGATCCTCTTCTTCTACATACCCATAAACAGCAAAGCTACCAGATAGCGCTTGAAATACATTAGCAAATTGCGTAATCTTATTTGATGTAACATCACGCATACGACGTAAATATTGCTGTTGATCTGTTGAATGCTCATTTGTTCCAGGGACAAACTTTGCAAGTTTCTCCATGATAAATTTTGGAGTGAGAAGAAACATGATAATGGCAACCACTGACTCTAACAGCGTCACCGCTATATCCGCCTGCTTGTCTACATAAAGAGCAATCAAGCTTGTCCCAATTAAAAGTCCTAATCCGACCCCAATACGCTTCCCTTCCTTCAATAGGCCTCCCAAAAGCCCGGAAAAGGCAAGCAAACTAAGCTGATATAAACTGGCGACATTTGCAAGACTTAAAATCAAACCTGTCACTACTCCTACCGTCGAACCAATTGTAGCTCCAGCCACATATGCCGCCAACAGGACAAGATATCTAGTGAATATATGCTGAATCGATAAGTGATATAAAAACCAGTCTGTTGTTCCTGTCAAAACAGAAGCTAGTAAAATGATTAAACAAACAATTTCTTCCGTTTCTAGAGATTGCTGTTTCCCTTTCCGTTCCGTAAGTAGGGGAACGCTTTGTAAAAAAATCATCGTTAATACAAAACTCAAGCCCGCTTCAATTGTGCTCATAAATACGTCATATAGGATTAAGGACCCCTGCTGAAAATATACAACAGACAGATGAGCTGTTAATGCAGAGAGAAATACTTGAAATGGCACAAGTCCCACAGTTTTTGTTGTAAACCTACCAAAAACAATATTGTATATGAAGAACATAAAGATAGAGGCAAAGGTGAAGGTTGTGTTTTCAATCGAGACAGTAAAGGCTCCCCCCATAACAGCGAGAAAAGCTAATGCTATTTTATCTCGCTTCATAATATACACAGCTGCAAAAAATGGAAGAGCAAATGGTAAAATATTTGTTAGGATATATGCACGCCCCAAAAGAAAGCCTACCAACGCAATAACAAATCCCCAGCGGAAGAAAACATGTTCCACCCATGTTTTCAGCTTGCTTGTCCAACGTGAGAGGGCTAGCGGTCCACGATTTATAGCCACTAAGTCAGAGTTCGGATTGACAGTATTTTTTCCTGTCCTTGACATACTCTTAACACCACCCGCATAATTTATTAATTGTAATTATAAATGGTATAAAGGGTAAATTTTGTCAAAATAACAGAAACTAATTTCAGAATTGTTCGACTTTTTAATAGAAATCCTTCCATTTCTATACATAAACAGTTAGACTATCATAAATTATTTGTAATATCTTTAGAGGAATCGTCTTTTTTGACTAATAGCATCGAATACAAGGTATATTTATTTTGAAGAATCCAAAGAATCTGTAAGATGGGGCAAACAAGAAACAATGTTTAGAAAGCAAGCTTGTTCACAAAGAAGAACGAAGAGGGGAATTAATATAAAGAAAACCTGCCGACTGGCGAGCCGTGCCCTTTAGCGAAGGCGAAGGCGTAGCTGCACTTATACTGTACTCCTAAAATTTCTCGCTACGTCGAATGGTCTTCCAGCTAGAAATTTATACTTTCTTAAAGTGCAAAAGAGCTAAACCACAATGGTTTAGCTCTTTTTAGATGACCCGTACGGGATTCGAACCCGTGTTACCGCCGTGAAAGGGCGGTGTCTTAACCGCTTGACCAACGGGCCTTTATGGTAGCGGCGGAGGGGATCGAACCCCCGACCTTACGGGTATGAACCGTACGCTCTAGCCAGCTGAGCTACACCGCCATATCTTGGTCATCCAACGGACAAGACTTATAATATCAATAATCTTAAAAAGTGTCAACATAAAATCCAAAGTTTTTTAGAGTATATAAAGAAAACTCGTCGAATTGTCTTCTAGCTAGAAATTTATACTTTCTTAAAGTGAAATAAAAAGGCACCCGAACTGCGTTCTCGAGTGCCTATATTTTGAAAGGATAAACAGCAAGTTACCCGCGTCTCGCGCCGCGACCGCCTCGTTTTGACTCTGTATTACGCTTTAAGGAAGATAAACGATCTTCGCTATCCTTTAAAAAGCGTGCCATTTTCTGTTCAAAGTTTTCTTTCACTACACCACGGGGTTCGCCGCCACGATCACGGTTATACGGACGAGGGCGCTGTGGACGTCCAGAACGCTGTTGTTGCTGTTGTTCACCCTCTGGTACCGGTGGACGATCCTTAGCCTTTTTAATAGATAATCCTATCTTTCCGTCCTTTTCAACATTAATCACTTTTACTTCTACTTGATCGCCGATTTTTAAGTGATCATTAATATCTTTAACATAATTATCCGCTACTTCGCTAATATGAACGAGACCAGTTAGCCCTTCTGGCAGCTCCACAAAAGCCCCAAAATTAGTGATACCTGTTACTTTCCCTTGTAACTTGCTGCCTACCTCAATTGACATAAAAAAAATGCTCCTCCTTAATTTTTCAAAAGTCAAGTTTCCTTTATTATATATGATTGTAAAATATAGTGTCAATGAACGACATATGCCTTACAAGCATTTGGAAAAAACCGGTTCTTCATTTAGCAACCGGAAAAATAGTTTCTCCCTCTTTGGAAAAAAAATAGTCTCTTCTAGCAATCTTAGCAATATACTCATCGTCGTTCAGCTGTTTAATCTCATCCTTTAAGCCTTTTTCCTCCGCCGACATTGCTTCCATTTCCTTTGAAAGCTTCTCTACTTCCTTTTGCTTCTCTTTAATACTTACATTTTGCTGATAGAAGGTGATATTTGACCCTACCACAACGGTACAGGAAAATAGAAAAAACACAAGGAGTCGGCGCAAAAGGTGTTTTTTCTTCGAATTGTCTGATTGTATAGTATGCTGAAGATTCTCTGTTGGATTCTCCGTTACATACTTTCTTAGTTCCCTCATTTCCGAGGTCCCCCTAACCATCGTTTAATGTATTCCCACCATTTTAAGACTATCACTTTCACTTTCTGGATTTTCTTTAAAATTCCTGCATATTTCTTCACAAAAATTTTAACACGGTTGGGAAGGAGTTTCCATACTATAACTCCAATTAAACGAAGAGGAGCCAAAATGATTTTCCAAATAAGAAGCAGGAGCTGTACAATCAGTCTGTAAAAGAGAAGAGAAGTTGTCCTTAACAGCTGAAGCAAAAGCAAGATGCATGTAAATAAAAACTGAAAAAGATATACAATCGGTCTAATAATAAGGATTTTGACAAGCATCTCTAATAAACGATACGTACGAACAACAGTCCGGATGATTGCCTCAAGTACTGCCATGTATAAGGTTTTGAGCAGACTTTGATAAGCTGCAAAACCACATACTAAAGCAACAAACACATAAAACCTAAGCTCTGCTTCATTTACGAGCAGCAGCACATAAAAAACAAACATAGCTTGGACAGCCCAAAATACAATATCATGGACAAATACAACCCAGCGGTTTCGTCTAGGACGTTTTAGAAAACGTTGGTACGTGTCAAGGGCCGCACCGACCCATGCACCCATACCAACCATAGAAAGCATTGTGTAGAATTGAATGGTTAGACTCATTTAAATAGCTTGCTAAAGAAGCCTTTAGCCTTCTCCGATTGATGTTCATCTATATAGGCCATTTCGTAAACCTTGCCTTTGATCGACACAATGCCCTTTTCTACATCCAAGTTCTTCATTTGCAAATTTTGTCCCCGGATTGTGAGAAATCCCATGACTGTTTCTAACAAGAATTCTTCACTGTCAAAGCTCTCCACCTGCTTTACACCCGTAATGTCAAGGAGTCTTCTCCCACGCATAATAACGTCATGCTCGACAGAGGCATTTTGATTATTTAAAGAAGTTGCCTGGTAGCCCTTATTCATGCTCTTCCCCCCATGGCTCATACTGTTATCAATGTATGAAGGGGACATTTTTTTTAGAACAAGCCTTCAGATTGTTCTGTTTGTACTTTTTCTTCCTTCACAACTGTATACATGGAAGGAGCGTCTTCCTTTTTGGTTGTTTCCTTCAGCTCGTTCACCTTGACTGTTACAATTTTCTGTCCAAATCGAACGGTTAGCTCATCATTTACTTTTACGACTGAACTGGCTTTTGCAGGTAGACCGTTAATAGAAATGCGACCTTGGTCAGCTACTTCCTTAGCTAATGTTCTTCTTTTAATTAAACGGGATACCTTTAAAAATTTATCTAATCTCATACTATTCCTCCTGCTTATATTCCTTTGCTTTTTGCTTCTTCCCAAAGTACATCCAGTTCTTCAAGCGTACATGACTTCATATCCTTGTTCACTTCTGCTGTCTTCATCTCTATGTAGGAAAAACGTTTCAAAAACTTGCGATTTGTTGCATGCACGGCCTCTTCCGGATTAATCTTGTAGTAACGGGCAATATTTACAAACGCAAACAATATATCCCCGAATTCAGAGACCATTCTCTCTTCATTCATTTCTCCCAGCTCTTGCTGAAATTCATTCCATTCCTCACTTACCTTTTCTATCATCGGCTTTACATCATCCCAGTCAAATCCAACCTTTGCAGCTTTCTTCTGTAATTCATAGGCCTGCAGCAGCTGCGGCAAGCTTTTCGGGATACCCGATAAAACAGATTCTTTCACACGATCCTTTTCGTTGTTTTTGATTTCTTCCCAGTTTGCTAGGACCTCATCAGCAGTCGTTGCTTCTACACTGCCAAACACGTGCGGATGACGACGAACCATTTTTTCTGATAATGTGCGAATCACATCATCGATAGAAAACCAGCCTTCATCCTCTCCAATCTGTGCATGCAGCAGTACCTGAAGTAAAACGTCTCCAAGTTCCTCGACAATATGGTCATCATCTTCCTCATCAATTGCATCAAGAAGCTCGTACGCCTCTTCAATTAAATATTTCTTTAACGAAACATTCGTCTGCTCCTTATCCCACGGACAGCCATTTGGGCCACGGAGCTCTGCAATAATGCTGCGCAGCACGTCAAACTGTTGATACAGTACAGATTTTTCTTTAACAGGCGGAACATATACACTCGTTAAATTATTTAATTCCGCTTCATGATCTAATTCATGCAAAGGCACCTTTTTTAAACTCTCAAAGGATGTACCCGCAGCAGTTACAATGTATACCTCATATTCATCGGGAAGCATCTCCATCAATGTTAACTTTACCTCTGAGGCAATAAATGCATCATATACCTGACAGAATACAAGATGATGACGCAATTCCAATTGTCCTCTCTCAAAGGACGTCGCATCTACAAGCTGAAACCCCTCAATCGGGTCAATTTGCAGGCTCGCAAATAAAGGATCTAGGAAGCTTTGTCCTCCTTCTACTCTTACGCGAATACCAGCAGCCTGGCCCTTTTCCAATAAAAGCTGTACCGTCCGTTCTGCTACGAGGGGATGCCCAGGAACAGCATAGATAATCTCCTGCTCCTTTGCCTTTGTAAGTAATGTTTCCGCAATTGTCTCGTATACCTGTTCAAAGGAATCGTGTGCCTCATATACATCATCGAAGGATGTATATGCAATTCCTTCCTCCTCTAAGTCCTTAACAACGGGATGCTCCTTTGTGCGCAAGTAAAGATGCGATGCTCGCTGAATGCTTCGATATACGCCAAGCGTAAGCTGCTCTAACTCTCCGGCACCAAGTCCTAAAATTGTAATCATGCACCCTTCTCCTTTCTCATTTTCTTTTGAAATGAAATCTCTCTACGATGCAACAATGCACCGAGTTCTTCCTCCGTAAAAACATGAAGCTTCACAAGAAAAATAAGATACACCAATCCACCGAGTACTGCTCCTGCAATAGCTTCAACTGATGCCCCACTGCGACTCGCTCCTGGAAATACAGACTCTACAATAAATAAATAGAGCATTAAAAAAAGAGCCATAGCCCCACAAGAAAGCACTATCCTAATAAGAGCAAACCACTCTATAAGAGAAGTGCAAACCACACGAGCAAGAAGAAAGAAATTTAGTATGACAATCAGCATTAATGAAATAACAGTCGCAACCGCCGCTCCTTTTACTCCTAGCTCAGGAATGAGAATAATGTTTGCCGTATATTTCGCAACAGCACCAACCAGTGTGAAGAGGGCAGGAGCCGCTGTATACCCTAGTCCTTGCAAAACAGTTGCAGATGTAATGGCCAAGGCGCTAAATAAGATCGAAAACCCTAAAATGGCCAGCAGGTCAGAGCCTGCCTGATTTTCAAACAGCATTATATTTGTTGGCTTTATAATGCAAGCAAGACCAACAGATGCTCCTAGTCCAATGACAAGTGTAACCTTTACAGCAAGACGGAGTTTGCCTCTAATGAGTGCTGTATCTTTTCTCCGCCGCGCTTCCGTCATCACAGGAATAAGTGCCAATGAAAAAGAAGTGGCAACAACAGTGCCTAGCTGTACAAGCGGAATTCCTCTATCGTATATCCCTTTTATTACTTTTGCCCTATCCGCAAATTCTCCTGCTCCGATCAACATATTGTACACTGTCAAAGAGTCAACAAATTGCATAACAATCAGAACAAGATTGCTAACACAAATTGTGATCCCTTGCCAAAATAACGCCCTCATAATCATTCCCTTTTTAGAAATGCTGCTCCACCGGCGAAAGAGGACATGCTGCAAATTGCGACGTAGAAATAGCCATAACACCACAGCACTGACCATTCCCCCAACTACTGACCCAAACATTGCACCTGCCCCAATTGTATATACATCAAAATCGTTTGCAACAAAATACAATGATAACAAAACAATTGTAGACACACGGAGCAATTGTTCAGTTACTTGTGAGACAGCGGTTGGCAGCATATTATACGAGCCTTGAAAATATCCCCGCACCATAGAGATGAATGGCATAAATAAAAAGCAAAAGGATGCAACTCGTACAATCTTGTAGAGCTGCTCATCTCCCATCATTCGTGCAACAAAATGGGACGCAGCAAACAAGAATAGGAACACGATGGTACAAAGTAGTGTCAAGAGCCAAAAAGAAATAGAAAGGATATCTCTCACTCGTTCCTCCTTTCCATCCTCCTTCTGTTCAGCAATCATTTTAGAAATTACGGCAGGAAAGCCGTATACTGCAAAAGTAAGACAAAGACCATATATCGGATATACTTGCTGATATGTATAAAATGCAATATCTCCCGCAATATTTTGATAAGGAATTCGATAAAATGCACTTAAAATTTTTGTAATTAAACCCGCTGCTGTCAAAATAACTGCACCGTGCCAAAAGGCAGAATATTTTTTGGCTTTCATAAAAATCTCCTTCTTTGCCAGGCTCTTACGTATTATATATCACAACTTGGCAAACGGGGAATTCACAACTTCCTAAAGTGTAAATTATCATAGCAAAAAAAGGCAGCGACATGCTGCCTTTTTTCCTACTGCTCCATCTGCTTTGCCAAAAAGCTCGCTGCTGTTTCAACAGCTTTCTGCTCAACATCTCCAATAACTTTATCTTTAGAGAGAATGATGACTGCACCGATTGGATCACCGTTTGCAATGATGGGTCCAACCGTATAGGATGTAACAGTTTCTTTTATCCCGTCTACGATGGAAATTTCACTTTCATCTGTCATTACAACGGAATTTCGATCATCCATCACCTTTTCAACTAAGTCACCGATATTTTTATTTAAATATTCTTTTTTGGAAACGCCCGAAACCGAAATAATAGTATCACGATCGCAAATTAATACTGTATGTCCTAAGCTATCATATAATGCATCTGCATATTCCTTTGCAAAATCACTCAATTCACTGATTGGAGAGTATTTTTTCAAAATGACTTCTCCATCGCGGTCCACAAAAATCTCTAATGGGTCTCCTTCACGAATGCGAAGGGTTCTACGAATTTCTTTTGGAATAACTACTCTACCTAAATCATCAATTCGACGTACTATGCCAGTTGCTTTCATTCTAATGCTGCCTCACTTTCTACTTGATGATAAAAGTGGTGATTTGTTCTATCTTCTCCTTTTCATGTAAAAATCACCAACTGTTAAGCATAGTATTGTTCACTGTGAAGGTTCTATGCACGTCGAATTGCATTTTTTATTTCTTTAGTCAAGCATTTACAACTTCTTTTTTCGCATTGGGCAAACCTCGCAGTAAATTCTCTGTAATCGTCAGCCATCTAGATGGCTCAATACCCTTTACATCGATGATTACCTTTAACCTTGATCCCTCCATGCCAAGATGAGTCATAGTTCCAAGACTGCTGCTTAGCATATAGAGCTTTCCACCATCTATAGTTTGAGTTGCCTGTTCAGAGAACAAAAGGGTTACCTGCTGCTTTAGCTGCTTGATGGACTCAATACGCTCCTGTGCAGCAAGCACCTTGATCAAGGCAATTTGCAATAAATAGCCAACCTGCTGCGGGTAATCGCCAAAGCGGTCTATCATTTCCTCTTGAAGCCCTTCAATATCTTCTATAGAGGATATCCCCTTAAATTGCTTATACATCATAATTTTTTGCTTGCTGTCGGAAATGTACGTATCCGGAAGGTAAGCATCTACTTCAAGATCTATCTCTACATCAAAGTATGGCTGTTCTCCCGTATCGCCTCTTCGTTGTTCAATCGCTTCCTTCAGCATTTGGGAGTATAAATCAAAACCAACAGAATCAATAAAACCATGCTGCTCTGCACCTAACAAGTTCCCGGCACCACGAATAGACAAATCACGCATTGCAATTTTAAATCCCGACCCAAGCTCTGTAAATTCTTTAATAGCTTGTAATCGTTTTTCTGCTACTTCCGCTAACACCTTATCCTTCTTATACGTAAAATACGCATACGCAACACGATTAGAACGACCTACGCGACCGCGTAGCTGATACAACTGTGACAGCCCCATACGATCAGCATCCTGCACAATTAGCGTATTTACGTTTGGAATATCAACTCCTGTTTCGATGATCGTGGTACTAACAAGAACATCATATTGACCATCTAAAAATGCAAGCATGACTGATTCCAATTCACCTTCATTCATTCTTCCATGAGCAAAGGTTACACGTGCATCAGGGATAAGCATGGAAATCTCTTCTGCTTTCCGCTCAATATCTTCTACACGATTATATAAAAAGTATACTTGACCATCCCGGGCCAGCTCCCGTTCGATTGCTTCTCGAATTAGGGCAGGATTATACTCTACTACATATGTTTGAACTGGAAAGCGGTTCTCCGGAGGTGTCTCAATAACGGATAAATCACGAACACCCAGCATCGACATATGAAGCGTACGCGGTATTGGTGTTGCCGTTAACGTTAAGACATCGATATTAGCTTTCATCTGTTTAATCTTCTCTTTGTGCGTTACACCGAAGCGTTGCTCTTCATCAATAATCAGAAGACCTAAATCTTTAAAGATAATGTCCTTGGATAAAAGACGATGCGTCCCTACTACAACATCTATCGTTCCATCCTTTAACCCTTTCATTGTTTCGTTCTGCTGCTTTCGTGTGCGGAATCGATTTAGCACACCAATATTAATGGGATAATCTTGAAAACGCTCTCGAATTGTTTCATAGTGTTGTTGCGCTAAAATAGTTGTCGGAACAAGAATTGCCACCTGTTTTTCATCCATAATGGCTTTAAATGCTGCCCGAATAGCAACTTCTGTTTTTCCATAGCCAACATCGCCACATAATAAGCGATCCATAGGGCGGGAGCGTTCCATATCTTTTTTAATCTCAGTGATTGAACGCAACTGATCCTCTGTTTCTTGGTATGGGAAAGAGGACTCAAACTCGCGCTGCTCTAACGCATCTGGAGAAAAGGCATAGCCCTTTGATGCTTCACGCTCAGCATACAGCTTAATTAAATCATCAGCGATATTTTGAACCGATTTCTCTACCTTTGTTTTAACACGCTTCCAGTCTGTTCCACCCAGCTTATAAATCTTTGGTTCCTTTCCTTCTGAACCAATGTACTTCTGCACTTGATCAATTTGCTCAACTGGGACATACAGCTTATCATTTCCTTGATATTTAATATGCAAATAATCTTTATGCACACCATTAATCTCTAGAGTTTCAATACCAAAGAACTTACCGATACCGTGATTTACATGGACAACATGATCTCCAACCTTCAATTCGGAATAGCTCTTAATACGCTCAGCATTAGAGAGCTTTTGTCTGCGCTGCGGCTTTTTCGCCTTTTTATTAAAAAGCTCCTTCTCGGTAATGACCGCAAGCCTTTGCATTGGCAGTTCAAATCCCGCATGAAGATCGCCCCTGGCAATCTGTATACGTTCTGGAATAAGCTGCACAGAATCTGGTAGAACATCAACATCTATCTCATAATCATTCAAAATTTTCTCAAGCTTCTTCATTCTTTCTTCATTTGCCCCTAATATCACAACAGTGGAATGGCTCTTTTTCCACCGGTCAATCTCTGCTTTAAATAGATTCATTTGACCATGAAAATCCTGCATGGTCTTACATGTTACATTGACGATATTTTGTGGGTGCGTATGAGGAATATGACGAAGGAATAGAGTTAAATATAAAAAGCTGCGATCCCGCTGCTGCAGAAGCTTTGTGAAATCATGAGAAAAAGCTAAATCTTGTACAATAGCTCCTTCCTCAAGCAGCGCTATATACCATTCCGCTTCTTCCTTCTCTAACTGATCTGCAGTTTCTTGAATGCGTGAGATTTCATCTAGTATCACAATACCCGTATCCGGCAAATAGTCTATAAGACTAGCAGGCTGTGGATAAAAAAGAGACAGATACTTAAACATTTGTTCAATTATTTGTCCATTCTTTAGCTTTTCCAACTCATGAGTAACTGTTTCTACTAGCAGCTCCTTCAGCTTTTCATCTTTAAGCTTTTTAACTGTCTTCGTTAATTCCTGTTCTAGCTTCATCGTTCCTTGGCGAAGCTCTTCATCGGCAAATATAAATTCTGTTGCTGGTCCAAAGGAAATAGCTGAAACTTTCTCCTGAGAACGTTGATCTTCTACTGTAAACGTACGAATAGAATCAATTTCTGTATCAAAAAACTCGAGGCGAATTGGTAGTTCCTCAGTAAGCGGGTATAAATCTAGAATACCACCGCGAATACTAAAGTCTCCGGGCGCCTCCACCATCGATTTTCGTTCATAGCCCATATAAGCTAGAATACGAGCCATATGCTCTAAATCGACTTCCTCGCCGACCCTTAATTCAATTTGCTGCTGCGCCCAAAGTTCCTTTGCAGGAAGAAAACGGCGCAAACCAGCTAAAGGTGCAACTACAATAGCAGGCTCATTCTGAACAAGATGGTTGAGTACCTCGATTCGCTGCGCTTTTAATTCCGGGCTCGCTACTCCTATCTCTGAAGCAATCAACTCGTTAACAGGATATAGCCATACTTCATTTTCACCCAAAATGGATACCATATCCTCATAAACCTTTTGTGCCTGATATAAATTGTGCGTTACAATAAGCTGCGTACGCTTTGTTTGTTTATATAATGCAGCTGAAAGCAGCAAACGGGAAGACGTAGACATCCCGGACACTAACTGTTCTTTCAATCCCTCGTTCAATCCATTTAAAACAGACTGAACCTCCTTACTTTCATAAAAGCTCTCCAATAATCCTATCATCGTCAAAACCCCTCTCGACAAAAGAGCAAGTTAATATATTTTTATGCAGCATACTTGCAAATAGCAAACAGAAAAATGCTTTGGACAAGCCAAAGCTTATTGCAAAAATGTGTCGTATTCATAATAATGTGGATTATGCTGCAAAGTATCCTGACACGATTCGCAAATGGTTTTTACAAATAAATTCCCATTTTCATCGAAGTGTGTCATTTCTAACTGTTCTTCATTTGTTAAATTCCCTAAAACCATTTCCTGTGCTTCTTCTCCTTCAATGGAGCCAACCTTGTATCCACAATAACGACAATAATAATGGGCGTTCATGCCATCCTCCTGAACTTTTTGCAATTATTACTAGTATGGATGAAATGGCGTAGAATTATTCGTCCTTTATTGTCCGTTAAAGGTATTCATAACTTGTAAAAAAGGTGCAGATAACCATTGTTCACATGCATCAGCACTTTTTTGAATAGAATGTTGTACCTCTGACATTTCTTCTGCTGCAAATCGTCCTAGTACATAGTCCACAACCTTCATGCCGTGCTTGGGACGATCAATCCCCATCCGAATGCGATTAAATTCCTGCGTCCCTAAGTGCGCAATCGTAGACTTGATTCCATTATGTCCACCGGCACTTCCCTTTGTACGTAACCGCAGCTTTCCAACTGGCAAATCTAAATCATCATACAGTACAATGAAGTCGGCAACTTCAATTTTATAGTAATCAAGAAGTGGACGAATACTTTCTCCAGATAAATTCATGTACGTGAGCGGCTTCAATAAGATTACCTTCTCCCCATTTACGACACCAGACCCGAATATTCCTTTAAATTTTTGTTGATTTAATGGAATATTCCAACGCTTTGACAATTCATCGATTACCATAAACCCAATATTATGCCTTGTTGCTTCATATTCTCTTCCCGGATTTCCAAGTCCTGCAATTAGCTTCATTCTTTTCCCTTCTTTCTATCCTTGATGCGAAAAGACGTAACCTCGTCTCAGGTTACGTCTAACTTGCTATATAAAAATCAATCAAATAATGTACTTACAGATTGTTTTTCGTAAACGCGGATAATCGCTTCTCCGAGTAATGGGCCTACAGATAACTCCCTGATCTTTTCAATCTTCTTCTCCTCTGGAAGCAAAATTGAATTTGTCACAACAAGCTCTTTAATTTTGGAGTTTTGAATGCGTTCGATTGCAGGACCAGACAGGACTGGGTGTGTACAACATGCATATACCTCTGCCGCGCCATTTTCTATAAGAGCATTTGCTGCTAGAGTAATGGTACCGGCTGTATCAATAATATCATCGATCAGAATAGCTGTTTTTCCTTCAATATGACCAACAATATTCATAATCTCTGCCACATTCGGTCTAGGGCGGCGCTTATCAATAATTGCAATTGGAGCTTTTAAGCGGTCTGCCAGCTTTCTTGCACGCGTTACTCCACCATGGTCAGGGGAGACAACAACAACATCCTTTAATTCCTTCTTTGAGAAATAATCAGCAAGAATCGGTACACCCATAAGATGATCAATTGGAATATCGAAGAAACCTTGAAGTTGTGGAGCATGCAAATCAAGTGTAATTACACGAGTTGCACCTGCTGTTTCCAAAAGGTTAGCCACAAGTTTTGCAGTAATCGGTTCACGCGCACGTGCTTTACGGTCTTGACGTGCATAGCCATAATATGGTATCACAATGTTAACAGTTTTAGCGGATGCACGTTTTAAAGCATCAATCATGATTAATAGCTCCATAATGTGCTCATTTACCGGATAGCTTGTAGATTGGATGACAAACACGTCACAACCACGAATGCTCTCCTCAATATTAATCTGAATTTCACCATCGCTAAAACGGGTTACGGAGCATTCTCCTAATTTTACACCAATTCGCTCTGCGATTTGTTCCGCAACAACCTTATTGGAATTAAGTGAGAATACCTTCAAGTTTGAATTTAAATACTGATTAGGCATTAAAATGAACCCTCCACATTAGTTTTTCTTCTGTAACATTTTCTCTACATAGTCTTGCTTATTCACTTGACGCGCACGCGCAATCGATAACGCTTTTGCAGGTACATGATCCGTAATGGTTGAACCTGCTGCAACATAGGCTCCTTCTCCTACCGTTACAGGTGCAACAAGGTTGGAGTTACAGCCAATGAAAGCACCATCGCCAATAACAGTTTTGAACTTATTTTCACCATCGTAGTTTACCGTAATGGAGCCACAGCCAAGATTCACATCTGTGCCTACCTCTGCATCTCCAATATAGCTAAGATGAGATGCCTTACTTCCATCACCAAAGATAGACTTTTTAATTTCTACGAAGTTTCCAACACGCACATCATTACCAATTATAGAATCAGGACGAATATGAGCAAAAGGTCCAATAGCAACATCATTGCCAATTCTGCTATCGTGAACAGTAGATTGACGAATTGCGGTTCCGTTTCCTACTCCACTATCCTTTAATGTTGTATGCGGCCCAATGACACAATCAGAACCAATTGTTGTTTCTCCTTCAATCACTGTTCCTGGATAGATAATTGTATCACTTCCAATTACTGCATCTGCGGAAATATACGTATTGTTAGGATCGATTAACGTAACACCGTTCATCATATGCTTTTGATTAATGCGCTTTTTCATAATATCTTCTGCTTGTGATAGAGCAATTCTGTCATTTACCCCTAATGTTTCTTCAAAGCGATCTGTTTGGTAGGCGGAAACAATTGAGCCTTCCTTTTTTAAGATTTCAATAACATCGGGCAAATAATACTCCCCTTGCACATTTTCATTTGAAACCTTTTTAAGCGATTCAAATAATGCCTGATTGTCAAAGCAATATGTGCCTGTATTGATTTCGCGAAGCTTTCTCTCATCATCGCTTGCATCCTTATGCTCAACAATCTTCTCCACATATCCTTTATCATTACGAACAATGCGTCCATATCCAGTCGGGTCTTCTATATAAGCCGTCAACACTGTCGCTTTTGCACCCATCTCTTCATGGTGTTGTAACAATGCTTCCATCGTTTCAGCAGTAATTAAAGGCGTATCACCGCAAATGACAAGAGTGGTTCCTGTTTCTTGTCCTAGCAAAGATACAGCTTGTGATACCGCATGCGCTGTGCCTAGCTGCTCTGCCTGCAAGGCAAATTTACTTTGCTCTCCCAACTGTTCTTTCACTAATTCCGCACCGTGGCCTACAATTGTAACAATTTCTTGCAAGCCCAGCTGTGACACCTGCTCAACTACATGCTGCACCATTGGCTTTCCACAAACAGGGTGAAGTACTTTATACAACTTGGACTTCATGCGTGTTCCCTGCCCTGCTGCCAAAATGATCGCAAATCGATTTGACATATAAACCCTCCATCACAACCTATTTATCCATTAAGAATATTATCCTAAAACGTTTTTTATTTCAAGAAACGAAGCACAACTATTAAATTTTACCACAGCTTTTACCCATTGTTGTATTATTGTTATCTATTTTTTCAAGAAGTGAAACATATCTTAAAGCTTATGGAGAAAAAAAGATAGGGATGAGGAATTTATCATGGGGATTACGTTTCATTTCAATCTCTTCAGACGCTCCTGCAATATTTGCATAACCTATTTATTGTAGTGGAGCAAACGTACATTAGCCTTAGAAGGTGACAAAATACATGAGGGATATCTTCAAGTCCATTGTTTTTCCACCTAAACATAAAAACAAACTCCTGTTTTCCAGGAGCCTGCCTTACGCAAAAATGCCTTTTCGACTTTTTGGTTATTTTATGAAGCACCTGCTTCTTCAAACTCAACCTCTTCTAGTTCACCTAAACGGTGATACTCTGCTAATACAGCATCCTGAATTTTAGAGCGTGTATTAGAATTAATTGGATGCGCGATATCACGGAATTCTCCATCCGGAGTGCGCTTGCTTGGCATTGCTACGAATAAGCCGTTATTACCATCAATCACTCGAATATCATGGACTACAAACTCATGATCCAGTGTGATAGATGCAATAGCTCTCATGCGGCCTTCTGTGCTTACGCGGCGTAATCTTACGTCAGTCACTTCCATCTTATGTTCACCACCCTTTTCCATAAATCAGCGATATGGAGTATAAATTCCACAATCTTTTGGTTATTCCTTCAAATTTTTAAAAATTTTCAAAATAAACTGTTATGGCACATAAGATGGTTATATTTTCCACACTGTAAGAAACTGTAAATACCCAACTAGAAGTGAAATCGACGTAGCGAGAAATTTTAGGAATAAAGTATAAGTGCAACTACGCCTCTGTCTTCGCCCAAGAGCAAAGCTCGCCAGTCGGCGAGTTTTCTTTATGCCTGCACGAGAGCGATTACTTCGATTTCAACCGCTACATCTTTTGGCAATCGCGCTACCTGTACACAAGAGCGTGCAGGTTTATGCTCAGAGAAATATTGTCCGTATACCTCATTTACATCATTAAAGTCATTCATATCGCTTAAAAATACTGTTGTTTTGACAACGCTTTCGAATGATGCCCCTGCTTCCTCTAAAACTGCTTTTAAGTTTGCAAACACTTGATGTGTCTGTTCTTTCACATCTCCTGTAACAAGCTGGCCCTCCGCTGTTAATGGGATTTGTCCTGAGCTGTAAAACATGTTTCCAGCGATAATCCCTTGTGAATATGGACCAATTGCTTGCGGTGCTTTTACAGTATGTACGATTTTCATATTATCTCACCTTTTCCTCTTCAAAATGTATGTATGAAAGAAGATAAAGCTTATAGCTTTATCTCTTCTTCTGATACCATTTCTTCTTTAAATTCAGGGAGAGCATAATTTCCTTTTACCACTTCAATCACCTTATCTCTCGTATTCACTTCAGATAAACGGATTAAAGAAACATATTCCTCAATTAAACGCTCCTCAATATGATCAGCCTCTACAAGTACACCGATCCCAATCACATTTGCTTGAAATTCCTCCAGCATACTAATCATTCCCTGAATTGTGCCTCCTGCCTTCATGAAGTCATCAACAATGAGGACATTCGCACCTTCTGGTATACTTCTTTTCGCAAGAGTCATTGTTTGGATACGCTTGGATGAACCAGATACATAGTTGATACTTACAGTAGGCCCCTCAGTCACCCTACTGTCTTTACGAGCAATCACTACAGGCACATCCAAATAATTTGCTACTGCATAAGCAAGCGGAATTCCTTTTGTCGCAACTGTCATAACTGCATCAACCTGCTGACCCGCAAATAAAGAAGCAAACAACCGGCCTGCTCCATTAATATAACGAGGATTACTTAATAAGTCTGTCATGTATAAATAGCCGCCCGGAAGAAGACGCTCTGGATTTGCCAACTGCCTGCAAAGCTCTTCAATCAACGCATCCGCCTCTATACTATTCATATACGGGATATACTTTACTCCTCCTGCTGCACCAGGTATCGTCTGCAACGTGCCGACTCCTTGTTGCTCAAACGTTTGCTTAATGATAACCAAATCCTCACTAATAGAGGATTTGGCAGACTGATACCGTTCAGCAAAAAAAGTGAGAGAAACTAAGCGACGAGGATGTTGCAATAAATAATACGTCATATCAACCAATCTTGTACTACGTCTTGTTTTCATACCCTCACCTCAAATCACGAATATTCTAAACAAATCATAACGCATCATACGTATCTATTCAAGTCTTTCTCGTTCGCCAAGCGTACGTACCGCATAGACTTGCTCACAGAATCCCTTTAATCCGTTATAAATACGATGCATGCGTGAATCATGGTGGGCTAATGCAAATACAGTTGGTCCACTTCCGCTCATCAATACAGCATCTGCCCCAAACCTTCTCATTTGCTCCTTTATATGCGCAACCTCAGGATGCATGCGAAACGTTACATCTTCCAAGACATTTCCAACTGAATGACAAATACCTTCATAATCACTGTGCTGGATACTATGAATCATTTGATCCACGTTTGGATGAGTAATCCGGTCAATCTGCAGATTGCGGTATACCTCAGCTGTTGAAACACCAATTTGCGGTTTAGCTAAAACAACCCAACATGGAGGCGGCGCAGGAATATGCTCGATTTTCTCTCCTCTCCCAGTCGCAATTGCAGTTCCTCCATATACACAAAACGAAACATCTGATCCTATTTCAGCACCAATTTCCGCTAGTTCATCCATACTGAGCCCAAGTCCCCAGATTTTGTTTAAACCGCGTAGCGCCGCTGCTGCATCACTGCTCCCCCCAGCAAGACCCGCAGCTACCGGGATTGTTTTTTCGATCGCTATGGAAACTCCTTGTCGAATACCGAAGCGTCTCTTTAAGAGATCGGCTGCCTGATACGCAAGGTTTCGCTGATCATCTGGTACATACCGATTGTGTGAAACAACTTCAATACGATTTTCCTCCAATGGAGTAAGTTCTAAATGGTCAGCTAGGTCGATTGTTGTCATAATCATCCTGACCTCATGATACCCATCGTTTCTCTTTCTTAACACATCCAAGGACAAGTTAATTTTGGCTGGTGCTTTCACTAGCAGCTTCAAACTTTTCACCTACTCTATGTACTCAATCTTTTACCGTCTATTTTATCATAAAATTAACAATGCCATGCTGTTCTTCCATACATATAGACACATTATAAAGGAAACCCAATAAAAAGAAAAAACCGAGGAATTTCTCCCTCGGCGCCGCAGCATAGAAAATCGATAAGCTATTGATTTCGTTGATTTGCCAGATGCTGCTCTGCAAGTTCAATAGCACGTTTCACCATATTCCCTGCATCTTTGGCACGAATACCGCCCCAGCCCTCTGTTTTTACAACATCATAAAATCCAAGCTCTTTCGCAAGTTCTTCTTTAAATTGCTCAGACATAATCCCTCTTCTTCTGCTCAATATTAAGAACCCCCTTTTCAGCTGCTTTATTAACTAGTATGCAAAATAATAAAGCTCTCACTCATGGTACTTTATGTAATGATATAAATAGATAATTTATTGTCCGCCCCATGCTATGTCACTGCCATGCTCATCTAGAAAAGTCAATTCCACTGTTTCCGTTAAAATGTCCGCGTAACTGTAAGATACACGCTGAAATGTATCCTCCTGCTGGTCCAACTGTACGACAAAAACGGAAGGGTATGTTTCTGCCAAAAATCCAGATCTCTCAATCGTTTTTCTTCGCCCACTATTTGCTTTTAATGTAAGCCTTCTGCCAAGCTGGTTATCCAAAACGGTTTTAATCTCACTCAACTGCTTCGCCATTTCTCGCTGCACCTCGCTGTTTTCAGTTTTTGCTGCTCAACATACATAGCTTGTACTCATTTCATATTTTTTATGTATCTAAAGAAAACTCGCCGACTGGCGAGCCCCGCCTTTGGGCGAAGACAGAGGCGTAGTTGCACTTATACTGTATTCCTAAAATTTCTCACTACGTCGAATTGTCCCCTAGCTAGAAATTTATATTTTCTTACAGTGTAAAGAAAACTCGCCGACTGGCGAGCCCTGCCTTTGGGCAAAGACAGAGGCGTAGTTGCACTTATACTGTATTCCTAAAATTTCTCACTACGTCGAATTGTCCCCTAGCTAGAAATTTATATTTTCTTACAGTGTAAAGAAAACTCGCCGACTGGCGAGCCCCGCCTTTGGGCGAAGACAGAGGCGTAGTTGCACTTATACTGTATTCCTAAAATTTCTCACTACGTCGAATTGTCCCCTAGCTAGAAATTTATATTTTCTTACAGTGTAAAGAAAACTCGCCGACTGGCGAGCCCTGCCTTTGAGCGAAGACAGAGGCGTAGCTCTACTTATACTGTCTCCCTAAAATTTCCGAATACGTCGAGTCCACTTCCGGCTAGAAATTTATACTTCTTAAGGTGTAAAAGCTGATAGTAAACAAGCAAGGACAAAGCCCTTGCTTGTTTACTACTCCTCGTAATATTGGAATGGCAAGCCTGTTCGCAATATCCCTTTCGTCTCAATACCGCCAAGCCCTCTCTCCCCTGTGATTGTATTCCGTATAACATCCCACACATTCACCCGCTCCATAAAAGAGGTGAAGCTGATTTTCGCCACAACGTACACAGGGTCTAGAGCATGAATATTAATCCGTGATGGTGAACTGGCAAAATTGGCTCCCGCTCGGATTAGTGCTTCAAAGTTCGACTGACAGGCTCCTGCAAAAATCACTAAATGATCTAGTGATGGATATTTCTTTCTTGCTTCTCGGACAGCCTGTACAAAGTGTCTAGAATGGCGATATGCTTTCATTTCATTCATTTTCCCTTTTGTTTTTGCATAAGCATCATGCCCTGTAATCACAAGAATATCTGGTTGATAATAATCAAGTAATCCCCCAATCTTTTCATGCATTTCTGTTTCTTTGCAATGCACCCCTTGTACAGGAACTCCTATCTTTGTGTATAAGTCTAAGCACTTCTGTAGATATAGTGGATCTCCATCTAAGTGAAGTACTCGCCCAGGCACTTGAAAGTAGCTGACTTCGTTCGTGTATCCTCCCGTAGAATAATATTCATTACGCTGCTTTGCTAAATGGTGATCTTGTTGAAATAAACGATATGCCTTTTCAAGTGTATCAATTACTTGCTTTTCTCTAGCCTTATATTCACGCTGACCAACTATAATCAAATCATCTATGGGTGCATCAGCTTCGATACGGAACTCTGCTCCAAAAAGAATCGCAAGGGTCTTTCCGTTCTCTTCTTTAATTTCTGTAACACGAAAAAGAAGATCACGTTGATAAGACTTTCTTTCCACTAAATCTCCAACCTTTACCTCCATTCCTTTCTACCTCCAGCCTCATAAGTGCGCAGGGTATAACTGCAACGTTGTTGTTCTGTTTTTAGCCTATGAGAAAATTAAAAAAGCGTGACTAAGAAAGATAAATCAGGGGTGAATCTCTCCTAAGACAGGTCAAGAAAACTCACTAATTGGCGAAGGCAGAGGCGTAGTTGCCCTTATACTTTATTCCTAAAATTTCTCACTGCGTCGAATTGTCTTCTAGTGAGAAATTTATACTTTCTTAAAGTGAAAAAAACCGCCTTTCTCAAAAAGGCGGATGATTTCAGCACACGTACTGTAACGACTAAAAATGAAAATTTTTCTTACAAAAAGATAAGAATTTGATAACTCAAACAGAATGGTAGTTCTTCTTCTGATTGTATAGAGCATCGCTCAAACGGCCAAATTCCTCAATGGTTAATGTCTCTCCCCTTCTCTTTGGATCAATTCCTGCCTCCTGAAGCGTCTGTTCTAGCAGTTCCTTATCCTTGGGAATACCTTGCAGATTATTGACGAGGTTATTCATTAATGTTTTACGACGCTGCGCGAAACTAGCTCGTACAACCTCAAAGAAAAACGCTTCATCCTGTACCATGACCGCCGGCTTTTCGCGTTTTGTCAAACGGATTACAGCAGAATCTACATTTGGCTGCGGAACAAATACTGTACGTGGAACGATCATAACTGTTTCCGCCTCTGTGTAATACTGCAGGGCAATAGAAAGAGAGCCATAATCCTTCGTTCCTGGCGCTGCTGCTATACGATCAGCAACCTCCTTTTGAAGCATAACAACAATACCGCGAATTGGCAGCTGCTCCTCTAATAACTTAAATAAAATAGGGGTTGTAACATAATAGGGAAGGTTAGCAACAACCATAATGTCTTGATCTTTCTCAAATTCCTCCTCTACAACCTGCTTCACATTCGCCTTTAACACATCACTATGAATGATTTTCACGTTATCGTAAGGCTCTAGGGTTTCCCCAAGAATCGGAAGCAGCCTTTGATCAATCTCAAATGCAATAACCTTTTTAGCTCGCTTTGCTAGTTGTTCAGTTAAAGCCCCGATACCTGGCCCAATCTCAATGGCAGCTGTTTCCGAGCTCATCTCCGCAAAATCAACAATCCTATTTAAAACATTTGTATCAATTAAAAAGTTCTGTCCAAGGCTTTTTTTGAATGAGAATCCATACTTCTCTAGAATGCCCTTCGTCCGATTTGGTGTTGCAATATCCTTCATTCTTTTTCCTCCTGTAACACTTGGGCTAACGCAGCTGCAAAAGCCTCCTTGGAAATTTGGAACACTGTAATTCGTTTATATAGCTGTTTTCCATTTGTACGACCAATTTTTAGTAGCTTTCCAAGGCGATCGCGCCGACTGCTGGCTTTATCGCCGCCAATCAATCCAGCTGTCACTAAATCTTCCCATGTGATTTCACTTATGTATTCTTCCACTTCCTGTTTTACACTTTGCAATGCACGTCGTATCGCCTCATTAGAGGCATGCTCAATTCCCACACCTTTATTACGCTTTGCCAGAGCCTCCTCCTTAGGTAAGAAAGCATGTTTACAGCCTGGTACCCTTTGCGAAACAATATGACGGATGCGTTCTCCAGGAAAATCTGGATCTGTAAAAATAATAACACCTCGTTTTTGTTGCGCAAGACGAATACGTTCAATTACTTCATCATTTACTGCAGAACCATTCGTCTCAATCGTATCTGCATTTACTGCCCGCTTAATTGCAACTGTGTCGTCTTTACCTTCTACGACAATCACTTCTTTTATTTTCATTCCTGCCTCCATGCTTCCTTCTTTACTCCCTAACTAATTAAACAAAAAAACAAACAGCTTTTCCATTATTATTTTCCATATATAAAAAAATTAAAAAGCAGAGGTGCTGCCTCTGCTTCTTTACACTTTATTTTATCGTAAAACACGGACTTTCACACGTTTACGTCCCCAGGAAGATGCTGCTGCTTCAGATGGGTATAGCACGTCAATGCGATGTCCTTTAATTGCGCCGCCTGTATCTCCAGCAATCGCATAGCCATAGCCTTCTACCCATACCTTTGATCCTAGCGGAATAACACTCGGGTCTACCGCAATCATTTTCATATTCGGATTTGCTTTAATATTGTATCCACTAGCAGTAATCCCTGTGCAGCCCCCACAATCTGGTCCATAAGCTGTTGCCTCTACATAAAATTCATCAGCAGCTCCTGCCTCATTACCACGGGATGGTGTATCATAATTTTCTACATTCTTTGTTCCAACAGCAATAATGCGATCTTGGCTGTCCTTCAGCTTCTCTTCCTTTTGAAGATTTCGTGCCGTGACAACTCCGTTCTCCTTCACTACTTCAAAGGTTCTTTGGATCGTCCCATCCTCTCCTTCCTGAAGCACCTTTTCAGTGCCTGCTGGGAGAGAATCATCCTTCTGCTTAACTACCGCAGCCGGAATTGGTTCTTCCACCACATCGGTGACTTTTTCTACTTTTGTAACAGTCACAGGTGTGTTTTCTGCAAGGAGTTGGTCTAGTGCTGGGGTTACCTTATCTGACTCCTGCAACGCCACCTGCTGCTGCTTCAAAAAGTCAGCGACAGTAATCGAAGTTGACCATACGTTTGTTTGTTGACCACCGACATTCAATATAACAGGAAATGCTGTCTCTACCTTAATCGTGTTGTGACCCTGAATCGCTGTATTCCTTTCTGGCGTTACCTTATCATGTTCACCTAACTGGATTTTTTGCTGATCTAACAGCTCCTGCACGGTTTTCGCTGTTGACCAAACCGTTTGGGATTTCCCTTTCACATCTAAGGTAAAGGGCTTGGCTTTTGCAATGACAAGCTTCATATTATCCTCTACTTCTTCAGATAAAGATGCAGAGATATAATCTCGATTTGCCACCTTAATTTCTTCATCTTTTAACAATTCTTTTACTGTGTCAGCATGTGTATATACTACTTGCTTTTTCCCATCTAGTTCAATAGTTACATTCTCTTTTGTTGCAGCATAAGCAGCTGTACCAACTGAACTTGAAACTATCAGAGCACTTGTAAGTTGTAATGCTAGTTTTTTGCTCGTCCTTAACTTCGATAATAGCTTTCCCGTGTGAAACATCACGCTGAAACGCCTCCTTTTTCTCGTTGAGATACGATTGACTAGCTAGGCTCCCTCTTATTAATCTAGCAGACTGGCAAAGTTGAAATGAAAGTAGTGGAATAGGTACAGGTTCTATAGCGGGCGGCATGCGAGCATGCCGCCGCCTTTTATGGAAGATTAAATAGTAGTTTTGCGTTTTCTGCTGTTTTTGCTGCTACTTCCTCATAAGAAATCCCTTTTAACTGAGCGATTTCTTCTGCGACAAGTTTTACAAAACCAGGTTCATTACGCTTACCTCGAAACGGGTGGGGAGCTAAGTACGGACAATCCGTTTCAATTAGCAGTTTCTCCAAGGGAATCTCTGTTGCAACTTCCTTTGGTTTTTTTGCGTTTTTGAACGTTACAGGTCCACCTAGTGAAATGAGGAAATTCATATCTATACATTGTTTGGCAGTTTCAACACTTCCGCCAAAGCAATGCATAATACCTCCAACCTCAGAAGCACCTTCTTCATTCAAGATATCCACAATATCCTGGGTTGCTTCACGATTATGGATGATAATTGGGAGCTTTACTTTCTTAGCTAGTCTAATTTGCTTTCGAAATACTTCTTGCTGCACTTCTTTTGGAGACTTATCCCAATAGTAATCAAGACCCATCTCCCCAAGTGCAACCACCTTAGGGTGAGCAGCTAATTCCTCTAACCACTGTAAATGTTCATCTGTCATGTCAATTGCATCAACAGGATGCCATCCAACAGCTGCATAGATAAAATCATACCTATCAGCCAACTCTATCGCTCTTGGGATTGTTACATCGTCAAACCCAACAACAACGATATTTGTAACTCCTGCTTGCTTTGCTTGTTCTATTACTTGTTCTAAATCTTCGTTAAATTGCTCCGCATTTAAATGGGCATGCGTATCAAATAGCATAACGATATCCCCTTTACTTGTTTTAAGTCTAGCATAACAATAAATTACTTTCCTAACAGCCGAATAACAACTATATTACAATTCCGCTACAAATATGGAATATTTTTGTAATCAATATAGAAAAGGGACGTTTCCTGTATGTTACACGTGAAACATCCCTATTTTTATCAAATCTATTTAATTTTAGTCCCGTTAGCTAGCGTCTGATCAACAGTTGCTAATGACAATTTACCATTGTCAGTACCCGCTAAGATCATTCCTTGTGACAATTCACCGCGTAACTTTACAGGCTTTAGGTTTGTAACACAAATAACTTTTTTTCCTTTTAATTCTTCTGGAGAATAAAACTTGGCAATTCCTGAGACTACCTGCCGTTTTTCTGAGCCTAAGTCGAGCTGCAGCTTCAATAGCTTATCTGCGCCTTTAACAGGTTCAGCATGCAACACTTCCGCCACTCTCAAATCGACCTTAAAAAAGTCATCAATTGATATTTCCACAATTTCCTCTTTTGACGCTGATTCTTCCTTTTTCTCTTCCACTTTTGGAGCTGATCCCTGCATCTTCAATTTAATATACTCTACTTCAGGTTCTGCTTCCAAACGCGGGAAGATAGGCTGCCCTTTGGATACCTTTGTTCCGCCT
This sequence comes from Bacillus sp. OTU530, assembly GCF_038440375.1. NCBI lineage: Bacteria > Bacillati > Bacillota > Bacilli > Caryophanales > Bacillaceae > Bacillus > Bacillus sp. OTU530. The sequence goes on along the minus strand of NZ_JASATP010000042.1, from coordinate 9,758 downwards.
TTTATAACCCCAAAGTCCTGTAGGCTATCCCAAGTTTTCCATGATTCTTCTACAACACCAAGCTGTTCAAACATCTTAACTGGCGCCTCTGTTAGGAATGGTGTAAGCATTACAGCTATTTGGCGTAGAGATTCCGCAAGATGTGCCATCACAGCCTCTAGCTTGTCACGATGTTCCTCACTCTTTGCCAATGTCCATGGCTGCGTTTCATCAATATACTTGTTGGATCGGCTAACAAGCTGCCAAATCGCTGTTAACGCCACAGAAAATTCCATATTCTCCATTGCATTCTCTACATGCTTTACTGTCTCTTTTGTAAAGGATACTAGCGCTGCGTCAAAATCTGTTACATTTCCTTTATAGGCAGGGATCTCTCCAGCAAAGTATTTATCAACCATTGCAACCGTACGATTTAACAAATTTCCTAAGTCGTTTGCTAGGTCGTAATTGATTCTCTCAATAAATCCTTCTGGGGTGAACACGCCATCAGAGCCAAATGGAACTTCACGAAGCAAATAATAACGAAGAGCATCTAAACCATAACGATCTATTAACGTAACTGGATCTACTACATTTCCTTTTGATTTGCTCATCTTGCCGTCCTTCATTAAAATCCAGCCGTGCGCAAATACCTTTTTTGGAAGCGGTAAGTCCAAAGCCATTAATAAAATAGGCCAAATAATTGTATGGAAGCGGACAATCTCCTTTCCGACTAAATGAATATCTGCCGGCCAATATTTACGATATTTCTCATCACCTTTTGTATTATACCCAAGAGCAGTAATATAGTTGGATAATGCATCAATCCATACATAAATAACGTGCTTCGGATTGCCTGGCACCCTAATGCCCCAATCGAAAGACGTTCGGGAGACAGCCAGATCCTCTAGTCCAGGCTTAATAAAGTTGTTAATCATTTCATTTTTACGTGATTCCGGCTGGATAAACCCTGGGTTTTCCTCATAATACTGCAATAAACGGTCTGCGTACTTCTCTAATCTAAAGAAATAGGATTCCTCACGCACTAGTTCAACAGGGTGACCACTATCAGGACTCTTTCCACCTATAACCTTTCCATTTTCAATAATCGGATCTGCCAACTGATGCTCCGTATAAAACGTTTCATCCTGAACAGAGTACCAACCTTCATACTCATCCAGGTAGATATCATCCTGCTCGAGCAATCTGGCAAAAATTTTCTCTACCACTTCCTTATGACGATCTTCCGTTGTGCGAATAAAGTCATCGTAGGATATATCCATTTTTTTCCATAAATCTTTAATTCCTGACACAATGTCATCTACATATGCCTGAGGTGTAACGCCTAGTTCTTCTGCCTTCTTTTGAATTTTTTGACCATGTTCATCGGTCCCTGTTAAATAGTAAACATCAAACCCTCTTAGTCTTTTATAACGAGCCATCGCATCACCCGCTACTGTTGTGTATGCATGTCCAATATGTAACTTGCCGCTCGGATAATAAATTGGCGTTGTAATATAAAATGTTTTCTTTCCTTCTGTCACTGTTAAACCTCCCAAAGGACCTTAGTTATATGTATTTATAAACAGTATAACAAAAATTCTAATGTAAAGACGAGAGCCTGTTACCTGCCTTTATATATATTATCATGTATTTCTATTGCTTCCTCAAAATATACATTCTTCCCTCAGATACTCTTATTTTTTTATGGGAATATGAATACTTTTCAACCAAACCATCCTAAAAATTCAAAATAAAAGAAATTTCATTAGACTTTTTTCGACAAAAAGTGATATTATACTTATAAGAAATGAAGATAATTTGTTATAATGTCGAAAAAATTGTTCTTTGGCAAAAAAAATTTTCTATGTGCAGAAGTCTAAAAATTTACAATAAAGCCTTACATTTTAAAAAATTTGATATTTTTGTAATTTACTAATTGACCAAAATGTAAATAATTGGTATCATAAACATATGAAGTTTTTGTCGAAAAATGAAGAAATAAGACATAAAAAATCACTTATAATAAATCCTTGGGAGGAGAATACAATAATATGAAATCTACTGGTATCGTTCGTAAAGTTGATGAGTTGGGTCGCGTGGTAATTCCTATCGAATTACGCCGTACATTAGGAATCGCAGAAAAGGATGCTCTTGAAATTTATGTAGATGATGAAAAAATCATCTTAAAAAAATATAAACCAAACATGACTTGCCAAGTAACAGGTGAAGTATCTGATAAAAACCTATCTTTAGCTGATGGTAAAATTGTATTAAGCACAGAAGGCGCAGAAGCAGTTTTAAAAGAATTACAACAATATCTTGCAGTTACAAAGTAATAGCAATAAAGAAAGCTCGTCGATTGGCGGGACAGGGCGTAGTTGCACTTATACTGTATTCCTAAAATTTCTGACTACGCCGAATCACTTATACTTTCCTATAGTGTAAAAAAAGCTTCTCTTTTCTTCAAAGAGAAGCTTTTCTTATTCCTCTATATGATATGCTTGATATACATCCCTCTTCGGTATATCTCGATCCTTTGCGGCAGCTTTAATTGCCTCTTTTGAAGATAGCTGTTTTTCAGATATATAAAACTCTACATGATCATAGACAGACATTGCTTGCCACCAAAGCTCTTCCTCTATTGGCTCTTCTAGGGATCCTTGAACAATAATACAAAATTCTCCTCGTACCTCTGAAGATTTTGCCCATTGTACAGCTTCCTCCAACGTACCGCGGATAAATTCCTCAAACTTTTTTGTTAATTCGCGGCAAAGCACAACTGAACGGTTTCCCCACGCTTCTAGCATAGCAAGTAGTGTATCCTCTAGACGGTGTGGTGCTTCATAAAAAATTAGAGTATCTCGCACATGCCGTAGGCTGCTTAATTCCTCTTTCCTATCTTTTTTCTGCCTTTGTAGAAATCCATAAAAGTGGAAATGCTTTGTCGGCAATCCAGAGGCTATCAGGGCTGTGAGTGCTGCATTAGCTCCTGGAAGCGGAACAACGGTATATTGATGCGCAACTGCCGCTACAACCAATTCATAGCCTGGGTCAGAAATACAAGGAGTGCCTGCATCACTCACAAGCGCTACTGTTTTTCCCTCTGCAAGCAAATCTAATATTTTTTGCCCGCTTATATCCTTATTATGCTCATGATAACTTGTTACAGGTGTCTCAATCTTAAAATAATGGCAAAGTTTCTTTGTCTGTCTCGTATCTTCTGCCGCAATCAGATCTGCTTCTTGAAGTATTCGGACAGCGCGGTATGTCATATCCTCTAAATTCCCTATCGGTGTCGGAACTAATACTAATGTTCCTGTCCCTTCAGTTTGAAAGCTTTTTTGCTGCCACATATCGTTCTCCTTTTTGCATATACTCTTCCTTCTGCTTACGTGTAAGCTGTTTAAATCGATATTCTGCTTTCATTGCATCCCTCTTGAGCGCAAATTCTTCATAGTAGTACAGGCTGACAGGCCGGCGGCCCCTTGTATAACGGGCTCCCGTCCCCTTATTATGAACAGCCAGACGCTTTTCCAAATGATTTGTATATCCAGCATAATAAGTGCCGTCACTGCATAATAACACGTAAAAAAAGTGACTACTCTTCTCCATATAAAATTTTACGAAGCTCCTTTGTATACTCATCATTTTCTTGATATACGATCAGAGGAGGCAAGATTTTTAAATCTGGATTTCCGTCTTTTATCCCCTCTATTAACAGCGTATTAGCCTCTTTCCCCTGCTTCGGATATACAAACTGAATGCGCTTTGGCTCAATTTTATACTGCCTCATTAATGTAACGATGTCCAACAGCCGCCCTGGGCGATGAACAAATGCCACCTTCCCTCCCTGCTTCACCAATTGACTGCTCACCCGTACAACATCCTCTAATGTACATAAAATCTCATGGCGGGCAATTGCTAAATGCTCATTCAAATTTTGCTCTGAAGGCTTTGGTGTTTGAAAATAAGGAGGATTGCAGGTAACTACATCATATTTATGATAACCAAGCTCCTTAGGCATATCTTTCAAATCACCGTGAATCAAATGAATACGATTTTCTAAGTGGTTATAGTTCACACTGCGCACACCCATATTATAAATGCGCTCCTGTATCTCTACCCCCGTAATCTTTCCCTTTGTACGCTTGCTCATTAAAAGCGGAATCACGGCATTGCCGGTACATAGATCTAGAATATTTCCCTTTTGAATAGGCAACCATACAAAATCTGCAAGGAGGACTGCATCTAAAGAGAAATTAAACACGGATGGGCTCTGAATAATTTTCATATCCTCTGCCAATAAATAATCAAGACGTTCATCACCATATAACTCCATCTTCTTTCAACCTCTATCCTTCCTGATCAAGTCTTTTTTAGTATGTATAAATGACAAAAAATTACCTTTCCAATAAGTTGGAAAGGTAATTTTATTTCTTATTTAGGAATGAGAGACAGAATAAACAATCTCCTTCTTTACGGACGCTTCCATAATGTAAATTACAAATATGAAATCCTTCCTGATACAGCCTTGCCAAATTGTCGTATCCCTCTCCAATATCTGTGATTGGTTTCTGCTCTTTTCGCTTTCGGGACTCTCGGCTCTGACTCTCAACTTTCCTGTCATCAAAACGGCGCCGCAAATTTTCATTTTCTAACTTAATATGCTGGTTCTCTTCGAGCAATTCAGCAATATGCTGCTTGAGTTCACCTAACTGTTTATAAAGGGACCCAATCTGCTCCTCCATACTAGAAACCGCTGCAAAAATATCTTTCTTCTCCAAAAGCACCCACCTCATCAATCTGTGGTTTGACTCGAAACGACTCCCTCATTGATGAGTTCATCTAACGTGAATTCTATAATATGTTCTTTATCCATGAGCTCAACTTGAATTAATCGTTCCAATATATTTAACCCTACCACACGACCAAGACCGTTCGGTGTTTGTATTTTTTCATCCAAATCCGGGAGCTGCTCCTTAGCTGCTTCATATTCGTCATTTTCATATTTCAAGCAACACATTAATCTTCCGCATAAGCCTGAGATCTTAGCAGGATTTAATGATAAATTTTGGTCCTTTGCCATCTTGATTGACACAGGTTCAAAATCACCCAAAAAAGTTGAACAACAAAGCATCCGGCCACACGGTCCGATCCCACCTAGCATTTTTGCCTCATCACGTACTCCAATTTGCCGAAGCTCAATACGTGTACGGAAAATAGATGCCAAATCCTTTACAAGCTCACGGAAATCAATTCTTCCATCCGCTGTAAAATAAAAAATCACCTTATTCCGGTCAAATGTATATTCGACATCCACGAGCTTCATATCTAGCTCATGATCTGTTACCTTTTGCAAACAAACTTCATATGCTTCTTTTGCCGCTTTCTTATTTTCCTCTACGATGGTACGGTCATTTTCGTCTGCAATGCGAATGACTTTTTTTAACGGCAATACAACATCATTATCATCCACTTGTTTCTTATTCATTACTACTTTACCGTACTCTACGCCCCTGACTGTTTCAACGATGACAAATTCATTCTCTCCGATGTCCAAGTTACTCGGGTCGAAGTAGTAGATTTTGCCGGCCTTTTTAAAACGCACTCCTACTACATCATACAAACTGCTATCCCTCCTGCAAACGCAATACTAATTGCTCCAGCACAAGCGGCAGGCTGACATTAGCATTGAGTTTATTTTTTGCTTCTAATATATAGGAAAGAGCCGATATCATTCGTTTCTGAGAATACGAGAGAGATTCTAACAGCGCTCTTTGATCTTGAAACACAACCTTCTCTCCCTCTCCTAGTTGTACATATAATAAATCCTTATAAATGAGAAGAAGCATATCTAACCCCATCTGCAGCTGCTCTTTCTCTGCAAAATGCTTTATCCATTTCTCCTGTACGAAAAAGAGTGATGAAGTTTCCTTCCCTAAGGCTTCACATAATTTTATCACTAAAGTTCTAGCTTGTGCAAACCATTCCTCATCGCAAAAAGATAGCGCTTCTTCCAGATTATTTGTAAGCTGTGCAGCTGTACTGGCTAACGATAAGGAAGCCCCTCGCTCCTTTAGCTGCTCAATCAGCAGGTTCTTTTGCAGCGGAAGAAAGGTAAGGATTTGGCACCTTGATAAAATAGTATCCAATATTTGCTGAACTTGCTCTGTTAACAAAACAGCTGTTGTTTCACTCTTTGGTTCCTCTAAAAACTTCAATAACGTATTTGCAGCATTCGCTGTCATACGTTCAGCATGCTCTATAATATAAACCTTCTTATTAGACTCTAAACCTGTTTTAGAAAATTCTTCTTGAAGGTCCTGAATTTGCTGCTTCTTAATAGACAATCCGTCTGGTTTCACTATATATACATTTGGATGGTTGCCCGATTCGATGCGACGACAATTATTGCATGCCAGACAAGGCTCAAACCCTTCACGCTGTGAGCAAAATACACTCTTTGCAATTTGCAGCGCTGTCTCGAGCTTTCCAGTTCCCTTTGGTCCCTCCAGCAGGTATGCGTGGGAAAGGCGCTGCTTAACAATACTGTTTGTGAGCATCTTGCCGGCAATTGGCTGCATCATTCGAAGCTGCTCCCACGTTTTTGCCATGCTTACCACTCTCTCATCTGAAATTGACGTCCCTCTCTATTATAGCAATTTTTTTGCATCTATAGGGAGGAAACGCCTATCTTCCAATTCATTACAACCGTTCTTCAATAATTTGTAGAACTTTCTCAAGAACAATCCCTGCAGGCTGATGAGCATCTACTGTAACAATACGATTTTTGAAACGTTCTGCTAACTGTACATACCCCTCTCGTACACGTTCATGAAAAGAAATGCTCTCTAAATCAAGACGGTTTATCTCCCTGTTATGATCCTGATATATTCTCTCTAATCCAACAGAAGGCTCTATATCTAAATAGACAGTAAGCTGAGGCATACAATCTTCAATCGCAAATTGATTCATATTCCATATCTGCTCGACCCCTAATCCTCTCGCATATCCTTGATAGGCAAGTGAGCTATCTACAAAACGATCGCATATCACAATATACCCTTCCCTAAGAGCTGGAATTACCTTCTCCGCTAAATGCTGTCTCCTTGCTGCGGTGAAAAGCAAAGCCTCTGTTCTCGCATCCATCATTGTATATTCCTTGTTATGCAAAATCGCACGAATATCCTCTGCAATTGCAATTCCACCAGGTTCACGCGTAACCATGACTTTATATCCTCTTTCTTGTAAAAGCGGAGATAGCTTTGTAATAAGAGTAGATTTTCCAGAGCCCTCTGGTCCTTCTAACGTAATAAACATACCTTTTGTACTCATTTCTCTTCTCCTTCTATTTCATATACCTTTATATTACCCTCTTGTATATAGGAGGCCCCCTGAAAACGTGAACCGCTTTTCACTAGCAAATGCCATTGTGCTATCTGCTCTTTTGTAATCCGTTCTCCTCTCATAATAAGAGGGATTCCCGGAGGATATGGAACAATCATATCTCCCGCAATAAGTCCTTCTGCCCGGTCCAATGAAACAATTCTCGTCTTATATCCCTTCAATCTTTTATAACTAAACGGCAAAACAGAATATAGATCTGTCTGCATGAAGGGAGGAATATTGAGTTCTGATATAGCTTCATACTGTTGCAATACCTCATGCAGGTCAGATACAGCTTCTAGGTAAACTTCTGATACATGTAAGGGCAGGATAAGAAGAATATTATATGGGTCTGCCAATTCTGTATAAATACCTCTCTGTTCGAAAAGTCCTTGAAGTTCATATCCTGATAAATGACATCTTGTCTGAATTGTAACCTTTAATGGATCCTGATTTGTATGAGATAAAACTTTAATTTGCCTAATGTTTTCTAAAGATTTACGGAATCGTATGATAAATGATTGAAGCTCCTCTGTACCCGATTCTTTCCAACAGGCGAGGGAAAATCGGGCTAGATCTAAAGATGCCATAATCGGATAAGAAGGACTACTTGATTGAAGCATACTTATGTAACGAGACACCTCTTCTTGATCAACTAGTCTGCTGTTAAAATGCAAATAGGACCCCATCGTCATAGCGGGTAAAGTTTTATGCGCTGAATGAACGACAAGATCAGCCCCATATTCCAATGCTGACTTTGGAAAAGGTTTCCCCAAACAAAAATGCGCACCATGTGCCTCATCAACTAAAACAGGAATATCCATATTATGCGCTAACTCAATAATCGCAGTTAAATCTGTTGCTTGTCCATAATAATTGGGATGCGTTAAGATAACTGCTTTTGCACGTGGATATTGTTCTAACGCTGCTCTCACTGTTTCATATGCAATACCAGAAGGAACATATGAAGTTTGGTCTATTTCAGCTGCCAAAAATACCGGTATGGCTCCTGCTAACTCCAAGCCATGTATAATGGACTTATGGCAATTACGCTGTACGAGCACAATATCGTCCTCTTTACAAACGGCCAAAATCATCGCAAGATTCCCAACTGTAGATCCATTAATAAGAAAGTAACTCGCTGAAGAGCCGTAAAGCTCTGCCAACAGTTGCTGCGCTTCCTCAATACAACCAGAAGGAGAATGCAGGTCATCCAAACCTGATAGTTCTGTTGCATCTATTTCTAGTATACTATGAAAATGCTGCATCCCCTCAGATGGAAAATATAATCCATTTTTATGTCCTGGTACATGAAGAGATACTGGTCTTTTTTTTGCAAACTTTGCTAAAGCATCGTATAGTGGTGTACTTTTGTTTCTCACAATTGTTTCTCCTTTACTCATTAAAAAGCGAACTATGGAACCTAGATAGTACTGCATTATGATACTTGTATCCCTTATAAAAACTTCTTTCCTTATTGTACGCTTTTTCAGGCAAAAAAAATAATAGGCCTTATGCCTATTGTTATAAAAATAATCTATAAAACCCACTTATTTTACTTAAAGGGAGTCACACTTTTGGCAATTGAATTTTACGAAGCTGTTGTAAATAAAATAAGTATCTTGCATCATCTGTATCTGTTTGCACAATATCACGCTCACAGGACTCACATATAAACCCATTATAGAGAAAAATTCCTTTCTCCTGCTTTGAGTCACATACAATACATTGTTTAGTTTCAAAATCTGTTAAAAGTGTTTTCATTCTCTCCACCTCCATATTTACATCCTTGACAATTCCACAGCATATATACAGACTTTTCATATTTTTTTATCCATTCTGCTTATTATCCTATGTAAATATCTGGGCGATGTGTCTGTCATCTTTTTAAGAAAAGCAGACACATCCCGCCTTTTATGGCAGCGTAGGGGTGAGCCGAAGTCTACCATTTTGGGCCTTGGGAGCTAGACATCATCCCCAAAAGTTATACTTTCTTATTTTTTAAAGAAAACTCGCCGATTGGCGAGCCCTGCCCTTGGGCGAAGACAGAGGCGTAGTTGCACTTACACTGTATTCTTAAAATTTCGGACTACGTCGAATTCGCTTCCAGCTGGAAATTTATCCTTTCCTACAGTGTAAAGAAAACTCGCCGATTGGCGAGCCCTGCTCTTAGGCGAAAACAAAGGCGTAGTTGTTCAAAATGCAAAAAGAACCGTTCCTCTGGATACGATTCTTTTTTGTTGCCTAGCGACGTCCTACTCTCACAGGGGGAAACCCCCAACTACCATCGGCGCTGAAGAGCTTAACTTCCGTGTTCGGTATGGGAACGGGTGTGACCTCTTCGCCATCATCACTAGACCTATTTGGTTTGAAGGATATTCCTTCAAAAC
>NZ_JASATP010000041.1:0-52159 GCF_038440375.1 Bacillus sp. OTU530 | reverse complement strand
CGTCCATCGCTCAAAGGCGACTTCCTCAATATAACATCTTATTTATTTCGTGTCAAACATTTTTCGATCCATCCCCATAAACATCATATGTTTAGTCGGGATTAACAATATATCATAGCTTACTTTTCTCGTCAACAGCTTTTCATAAAGTAAATTCCTTCAGCTATGTTGAGTTCTTCATAGCAATCGAAAGCTGGTTAAGAAAAAGATTTCGCTTCACCGCGATTTGTTTCAGTATCAGCGGCAGAAATATAATATAACATATCTTATAAAGTTATTGCAATACCTTTATACATAAAAAATATGCCTGTTTTTTAGAACTCATTGTATCCCTCATACCACTATGTTAATGAGACTATGCATCATACATAATAACAAAATCGAGGCATCCTACCCAAATAAGAGTTAGAAAAGGTCTTCCGTAATCCAACCAGAAGACCCCTCCCTTTTTACAATTTAATCGGAGAATTTTCTTTATTACACTAATACTTCCTTAACTGCTTCCTTCAATTGTTTCCCTGGTTTAAATGCCGGAACTTTACTTGCCGGAATTTCAATTTCTTCACCGGTTTGCGGGTTACGTCCTGTACGAGCTGCCCGATCACGTACTTCAAAGTTACCGAACCCAAGTATTTGGACTGAATCTCCCGCTTTCAATGAATTTAGGATTGCATCAAATATAGCATCAACCGCTTGAGCCGCATCCTTCTTCGTTAGTTCCGCTTGTTCAGCTACGCTATTGACAAGATCTGTTTTATTCATAAATAAGACCTCCAAGATTATATATGATATATTGCCTATCCTACTGAATTCTATATTCTTCAGCCTAAACCTCTTAATTTCCTCTGCTTGTGCAAAAAAATACCTCTCTTTATATATGTGATAATCTTAGCTTATGAAGCAGCAATTTTATCCCGTAATTCTTTCATGATTTTGAGCTCCTTTTCCCTTGAACAAAGCTTTTCCCTCCAATTTACAGTTTTCCCGTTTGGGAGTGTAGAAGATTGTCCCTCTTCTAAGACAACTTGCTGAATTCCATCAATTGCTGCTTCGAGGCGTTCAATTTGAGCATCTACGATGTATAAGTATTTCTTCATAGTTTCGACTAGCACACCAGACGATTCAATAATCCGTTCTACATTATCCATTGTTCATCCTCCTCCATATTCTGAGAAAATGAGCCTTTGTAATTGGATTCATGTTGTTAGAGCGTTTGTTATTTTCCTCGTAGCAATAGGGCTTAGTCTAGGTGACTGTAAATCTTCCAAACAGTTTTTCTATTCACTCTAGGTGCAAGCATATATCCGTTTGGTGTTAGTCCTTTAGAATACGACAACTCACCTCTCATCTTTTTCTATCTTTATTCTTGTCCTAGATCCAAAAATTTATACAAATCTTTTATATAATACTTTTGTACATAATTAGGAAAGATTCCTTCCTGTTCATTGTAGATATATAAGTTCGACTTAAAATGGTAGTAGGCCAACCTTAATTTTATTTATTTGTCTACTACATAAATCCATTAATCTCATCGCATTTTCAGATGTCTCTTCAAGGTTTTGCTTTCCATTTTCCAATGCTTCCTCTAATTTAGAAATCGCTTGTGTAATCCCGAAAATAGAATCAATTTTTCATAAATGAAAACAATAGTTAAAGATAGAGTACACTAAATAAAGAATTTGATATACTATAGTAAGCAACCATAATAAACTTCTTTTACGATAAGTCACTTAACAATTCAATATTATTAGAGGGGATCCGATATAAATTTTCTTACTAGCGACCACGGAACCTCATTTTCACTCAATTATTACATAAGGTTAAGAATATTAGAGGTCTTTTTATCCATTGGCCCTAATAGATAGATAGCGTAGGATTAAAATACTTTTAATCTAAACAAAGTTTTAAAGAAAACTTGCCGATTGACGAGCCCTGCCCTTGGGCGAAGACAGAGGCGTAGCTGCACTTACACTTTGTTCTTAAAATTTCCCGCTACATCGAGTTTGCTTCTAGATGGAAATTTAGACTTTCCTACAGTGTAAAATAATTTTTTGAGGTGAAAGAACTTGCGTAAAACTAATCTCATTATTGCAGGCAGCATTATTTTTGTTGTCGCACTCCTACTTGGAGGAATCAGCTATTATCAAGCAACCCGGTTCAATACGCATATTGTGATTAATGACACCAATGTCGGTGGACTAACCGCTGAGCAAGCAATGAAAAAATTAAAGTCATCTGTATTAAAAAATGAAGTCTATATTGGAAAAGAACGAATACTCGATGAAAAAGATACAAAGCTGGGATTCACAAACGAAGACCTGCCAAGCATTAAGAAATTATTAGAAAAACAGCGAACTTTTTTTCCTTCCTCAAAGGCTGTCACGTATACATTAGTACCAAGCAAAGAGGATCAGTATCGAAGCCAGACTTTGAAAAAGCTAGTAGAGGAAAAGCTTACCTCAATGAATCAGAGCTTAAAAGCCCCACAAGATGCGCAAGCCCATTTGGAGCAGAGCAAGGTCACAATCTCTAAAAGCGTTAAGGGGGAGCAATATGATGTTGCCGAACTATTAAAGGATTATGAAAAACAAGAGCATAACAGCACGATTCAGCTGAATGCCGTATACATTCAGCCTATTGAAGCGGATGACCCAATTGTAAAAGAAGAAGAAAAGAAGCTGCAGGATCTCCTTGGACGAACTATTGATTATAAGGTACAAAACCAAGTCTATTCTTTAAAAGCCAGCGAACTCATTAAAAACGCATCAATATCAAAGGATATGCAATATAGCATTGATACAACCGATATTAAAAATAAGATTGCTGAAATTAATTCTTCTCAATCAACACTAAATAAAGATTATACGTTTAAAACACATTTAGGTTCAGTAATATCGGTAAAAGGACAAACCTATGGCTGGGCAATTAATATCGATAAGGAAACGAAGCGAATTCAGGAGTCCTTTGCAAAAGGAGAAACATCACTTTCTGCCTCCAATATTTACGGAGTGGGTTATAGCACGTATGGTATCGGCTATGACAATACAACGAACAATGGTATTGGCAATACATATGCTGAAGTATCCATTTCAGAACAGCGTATTTGGATTTATAAAAACGGGCAATTAGCAGTTACAACTAATGTGGTTACAGGCAAACATGTAACCAATGAAGATACACCACCAGGCGTATGGTATATCATGTATAAAGAATCACCATCCACACTTGAGGGCAGTTCAGTAGGCAATCCGAATTATTCCGTTAAAGTAAACTATTGGGCTCCCTTTACGAACAGCGGCTGCGGGTTCCACGATGCCAGCTGGCGGAAGAACTGGGCAAGTGACGCTTATGTGTCGCAAGGATCAGGGTGCTGTGTCAACACACCGTCAGATGCTATGAAGGCTGTGTATGATAACCTTAGTCAAAACGATCCAGTGGTCGTTTATTAATAAGAAGCAGCAGGGAATCATAAGTGATTTCCTGCTGCTTCTTTCTCTTAAATCATCCATTTTTGCACCAAAATCGTATTTTAAGCTCTTACCCACTTCTTTCTATGTAAAGGATATCTAACGTACTTCCACATAATATAATACGGCCAATGCCTTGTATCAGCTGCCGAACAATTGACAGTAATAACAGAAAACACTGAATTGACCTTCACACAGTAATAATCACTTTTCCCTGAGCGTGTCCTTCTGCAAAATACTTGAAGGCCTCAGGAACTTCACTCAGCTTATAATGTCTATCAATAACAGGCTTTACTTTACCTGCCTCAAAAAGCTCCTTTAATTCAAGAACATCAGGTGGGCCATATCTGTTATAAACGATTGCCTTCATAAATATTCCCCCTAACCTACTTGGGTTTGATCATTTCATCTCATTAATACATATCGCTAAAAAAACTGTAAAAGACCTTCAAATTATAATGAAGTATCTATAAAGAAGACTCACTCGTAACTACGCTTTATCCTTAAAATCTCCTGCTATATCGGCTTCGCTTCTAGCTGAGATTTATATTTTCTGACAAACGCAAAAAATGCCGTCCTTATCAATAAATTCATGAAAAGGATGGCGTTTTTTTTTTCGAAGTATAGCACTAAAATGTCTAAAACAACAGGAAGCGACCTCAAGTATCCTGGTTCATAAAACTTACTGAAAGTTATCGTTAAGCACGAAACTAGAAGTTTTACATCTCCTTTCGAAGACGTGTGCCCACAGGATTGCACACTAAGGGACCGCTCTCGCTCAGTCAATAAGGGATATTCTTGTTCCTTATTACAGGTATAACCTGTCCCTCCAAAGCTCTCCCTAGCCTTCTTCACGATGTTCCAGCTAGGGAGGGATCTGTTTGAATCATGTATCTATGAAAACGATCTGTGCTATCAGTGCACCTTACTCAGCAATCGGATGTACAATGATGGTGTCAAAAGAAGCCTTCGTTTCTCTTTTCTTGTTTGAAGACTTTGTTTTTCTTGCTTTTGGTGTTATAAGAGCCTGATACACGCGCTTCTTGTAATCATGCCACTGGTAGAAAGCTGCACCTTGTTTTTTCAGTAGTTTGGTTGCTTGTTTTTGCATGGTACTCCATTGCTTCCATTCATTTTGCTCATGGAATGTTTCCAATTGTTTTTTAGTTAATACACACAACAATTTCTTAGGAACCGTTTCACGAAGCCCAGGAATCGCCCGTCTTCCTATGACTAAAGCAGCAGCCGAATGAACATTGACCCGGAAACGAGTTTGATATTTCAATCTTCCAATCACAGAAGTGAATTGTGGTTTTACTTGTACCTGTTTTACGCCATAACGAATACATAGTGTTTCCATGCATTCTAACAGCTTCCGGTAACAGAATTGGTGTGATTTACGTCTTACTTTCTTCGAGACATCTTTGCTATGGATGAATGCAAGATCTTCCATCACCAGAGCTAACTTCTGTTCTACACATGGCCATACCACTTGATGGGCAAGTTCCCAAATGACATTTTCTCGCTTATGGGTTGGGTAATATTGCAATCCGCCTTCACCGAGCCAAGTGAATTTTGTAGGAAATCCTTTTTCATTCATCAAACACAAAGCCAACCCATCAATATTTGTATCTACCGCAAGATAACCATTTATCTTTTCTTGCACAATTGGCTTTTCTTCTGAAACGGTAATTCTCACATGATATTGTCCATCACGTTTTAAAATCTCTACTTGATATGCTTTTCCAGATTCCAATGCTCGTTTCATTACTTCTGGATATTTGCGACCATTTAGTTTTCTTGTTTTCTTAGAGCATTTTGTTGCGATGTATAATGGAATCAAAGTTTTTTCATAGTAAAACTTCTTTCCATTTACACTTTACGGTTAGAAATCATTTGCAAAGCAAATCCTTCTTCTGTCTCTAGGACACGAAGATTTGGATTCCCCCCCTTTGTTGCATCTCCGCGAGAACTCATACGACCGTTTCGTAATTCGTTCCACTTTTCTTTAGAAAGATTCCCTTTTTGTAATTCCTCAAAGTTTTTACGGCCTCTAAACACAATGGAAGGAAAGGTATACTGCAAGATGTGCTGTTCATAAAACTGTATCTGTTTCAGCTGACGTTCCATTTTGTTTTGTAAACCTAGCATGTGGAAAGAACGATGGTTTACATTCGGATTCTGTTTGAACCTTTCATACTTTGCTTTTGTGTTCTCATAACGTTCTTTCCACAGCTCATGGTATTCCACCATTAGTGTATGTCTAGCTGTAAGGAGCTCATTTGCATCCGCTACAGCATCTTTAGCAACACGGATGGGATAGCCTGTACGAGAAGATACGTCTTTTTCCAATTGTTGAATGGCTTTTTTACGATCTTCATCCAACTCATGTTCTCGTTCTATTTCTACTAAACGCTTAAAGGAGAAACGGAACATGAAGCTATAGTCAAACATACATTGGTTCACTTCTTGTTTCATCTGTTCTGTCATGTTGATCAGTACACCAAAAATGGTTGTTTTTCTCTCTTTTTTCTTGCTTGTAGACATGTCCGTTTCACCTCTCTTCTACGCAGAACAAATGTTCTTTTATAAGGTATATATTAACAAAAAAACAAGTTAAGTTCAACAGAGAACTTAACTTGTTTTGAATGTATTTTTAGATGTAGGATTCAGTCATTTTAAATAACTTTCGGTAATTTTTTAGCAACTGTTGTAACCTCCTAAGAATCACAAGGTCGCTCACACTATTTTTTATTAGGAGTTTTAAGCTCGCTTATGTCTTGCTCCAATAAACCCTATTGCTAAACAGTCATTTTCCAGCTCGATAACGCTAACCAATTTTCCATTTCCTTATAATCCGGGATCATTTTCCCGACAAGGCGCCAAAAGGATCGATCATGATTCAGATGAACCATATGACACATCTCATGAACAACTACGTAGTCAATAACTTCTAACGGCGCCATTGCCAGCTTCCAATTGAATGTTAACTGCTGCCTTGCATTACAGGTTCCCCAGTTACTGTTATTATCAGCAATACGAACAGAACGTGGTTTTGTTTTAAAGTTGCTTTGATAAGACTGAATACTCCTTTCAACTAACATTTTACATTGCTGATAATAAAATCGTTTTAAGGCTTGCTTTACTTTTTCATCCTCAAGCTGTTTCACATATATATGCAGCTTATCCCCTTCAAACACTACATGGTCTTGCTTGATATTTATATCTTGAGAGATCTGTATAGGATATTCCTTTCCTAAATAAAGAAAGCTCTCACCATCATTATAGACCTTCTCCTTTGGCCCAAGCGTTCTATCCCTTATTTCCTTTGATTTTTGCCCAATCCAATCCCACTTTTCCTCTAACAATTGAAGCACATGTTCAAGAGGTGTCCCTTTAGGAGCCTGGACTTCAATATTTCCATAAGCATCTATATAAATGGCCATGGACGTTCGCTTTTTATAAGTTAGATTAAAACTAATTGTTTCACCTAAATATGTATGTATCATTTCATCACCTAGAGTATCCGTTAATGTCGGTTTCGCATTATAACTATACGTGGGGTTCGGTTTATTTAAAACCTATACATGGCACAATTAAATTAGAGTAGGATAAAAAATTCCTACTCCAGCCATCGTATCCTTTACCTCTTACAGTGAGCATACATGTGTATTCATTGTGCTCGAATTGTTTTCGGGATCGTTTTCCTAGACAATTCATGCCTACTAATGATAGGAAAGAAGCAATTCACGAACCCTTATCCTCGATATTTTACCGCCAATCCTTTTAAAAAGTTTCTGGCGTATCTGTCACCGCACTCTTTATAATTTTTATGACCTTCTTTTCGTAATAAGGCGCTCAATTCTCCTTTTGTTATCCGGACTCCTACTTCCTCTAATATATCCATTATATCCTCGCTTGTTAATGCAAGTGCTATTTTCAATTTCTTTAAAATCAGATTATTTACGCTTTCAGTACTCTTTACAGACATTGCTGGTTTATCAGGCTGCCCTGGTTTCGGATCTTGTTTGCCTCTTTTAAAAACAATAAAGCCATTTAAAAACGATTCTAACATATTGTTATTGCATTTTATGATATCGTCATTTTCAGCTATATCAGCTTCATTATGGTCATTGTTTTTTAATTTTACGAGCATCTTCCGCACATCTTCTCTTGTTACTTCAATACCGCCAAGCTTAAATATCTCTACCATGTCTGTCTCTTTTATGTCTAGCGCATATCTTACTCTAATTAATATATCATTATTACTTATACTCATCGTGAACCCCCTAAAATGTTGATCATTTGTATAGCATTCAAATTGTATCCTCTAGATTCCAGCTTTTATGATTTCGAATACAATCATATCATCAAGAATAGTCCTTAAATAACACTTAAGCTGCTGGCCGTTAAAGTAATACTTTAACACTTTACAGACAGGTTTTATAGTTTTTATTTCACTGTAAGAAAGTATAAATTCCCAGCTAGAAGTTCATTCGACGTGGTCGGAAATATTAGGAGTGCAGTAGATAATATCCTCATTATCTGAATAACCTATCAACAAAATGGGCTTATTAATTAATACATGAACACAAATAGTACTGAGCACACACTTGCAAAAATCACCATATGATGTTAAAAATCCATCTGATGATGGTACGATGAATTATTCCACAAAAATTATAACTAAATCAAATCGTAGCCCAATTAAGTATTAATGTAAGCCGTAATGCAATATTCAAGCATTTCTTCTTAGAAAATGAATAAGTTATCAAAAAAACTCAAAAATCCTAATATTGATTTAGTTAGTTGGAGTTTGTGGAAGTATTTTTCACTTTACTATTGCTATTTGAATGATATACTGCTACTATAAAGTAGCATTTTAATTTGGAAAGCTTATCATATATCTGGATCTTTCCAAGCAGATAATTTTGACTACTTCCTTAAGGAAGTTAAGGCCATACGGACAGCCGGGTCAAATGCCGATTGGCAACTTTAGTTGCCTTATTGATTGAGTTAAAAGCTCAAATTTTATAAGTTGGTTACTTTACAACCAGTGCATATGCACATCAACTTGTGAAACGGTCAATAAGAGTAGTAAAAGTAATTATTTGCTATATAGACTCTGATCCTGTAATGATATATGATTAATATTAAAAAGCTTTCTGCCATTATGTCTTCGTAATGAATTGGTGGATGTATGCCTATGACCTTTTGTCATGGACATACGTGACTTTTAATATTAATGATTTATATCAAAAGCAAGTGTGTGCGCCATTATGCGTTTTTCACTTGCTTTTTTGTTGTTATAAAATTCTTCTTTGCACTGCAAAATCTATTTAGTTAGGAGATATGAAAATGGGTAAAGCACTTATTATTGGTTGTGGCGGAGTGGCTTCAGTAGCTATCCATAAATGTGTTCAAAACAGTGAGGTATTTGAAGAAATTTGTATCGCAAGTCGTACAAAATCAAAATGTGATGAATTAAAAGCTAAGCTAGATGGCGGCAAAACGAAAATCACTACGGCACAAGTTGATGCAGATAACGTGGATGAATTGATTGCTTTAATTGAAAAAGTAAAACCAGATATCGTTATGAACTTAGCTTTACCGTACCAAGATCTAACTATCATGGATGCTTGTCTTGCAACAAAAACAAACTATTTAGATACAGCAAACTACGAGCCGGAAGATACGGCAAAATTTGAATATAAATGGCAATGGGATTACCGCGAGCGCTTTGAAAAAGCTGGCATTACTGCTCTTTTAGGCAGCGGCTTTGACCCAGGTGTAACAGGCGTATTCTCTGCTTACGCACTGAAACATTATTTCGACGAAATCGAGTATATCGATATTCTTGACTGTAATGCAGGGGATCATGGCTATCCTTTCGCAACAAACTTCAACCCTGAAATCAACATCCGTGAAGTTTCAGCTAACGGCAGATATTGGGAAAACGGTGAGTGGATCGAAACACAGCCAATGGAAATCAAACGTGTTTATAACTTCCCTGAAGTTGGCGAGAAAGATATGTATTTGCTATACCATGAAGAGCTTGAATCTCTTGCAGTAAACATGCCAGGACTTAAACGTATCCGTTTCTTCATGACATTTGGCCAAAGCTACCTTACTCACTTAAAATGTCTTGAAAATGTAGGAATGACTTCTATTGAACCAATTGAATTTGAAGGAAAGCAAATCATCCCGCTTCAGTTCTTGAAAGCTGTGTTACCAGACCCTGCTTCACTTGGACCACGCACAAAAGGTAAAACAAACATCGGTTGTATCTTTAAAGGTAAAAAAGACGGAAAAGATAAAACATATTATGTATACAATGTTTGTGACCATGAAGAATGCTATAGAGAAGTTGGTTCTCAAGCGGTATCCTATACAACAGGCGTTCCTGCGATGATCGGTGCGATGATGCTGATGACTGGAAAATGGAACAAACCAGGCGTATATAACATTGAAGAATTTGATCCAGATCCATTCATGGAAGCACTAAACAAATGGGGTCTTCCATGGAAAGAAGATTTCAATCCAGTTTTAGTGGATGCTGAACCTATTAAAGATAAAGAACAGGAGCTTGTTCGTTAAGATGCGATTTGAAGAATTACCGACACCATGTTATGTAGTTGATGAAGGTCTTGTAGAAAAAAATCTACAGATCTTAAGCGGAGTTATAAAACGTACAGGATGCAAAATCATCTTGGCACAAAAAGCATTTTCGATGTATAAGATGTACCCTCTTGTTGCAGAGTATCTACACGGTACAACAGCAAGCGGATTGTTTGAAGCTCGTCTAGGCTACGAGGAAATGGGCAAAGAGAATCATGTCTTTGCCCCTGCCTACCGTGATGATGAAATTGATGAAATTGCTGATATTTGTGATCATATCATTTTTAACTCCTTCTCACAGTTGGAGAAATTTAAGGATAAAGTGCTGCAAGCTGGCAAAAAAGTCGGCTTGCGCATCAATCCTGAATGCTCCACTCAAGACGGACATGATATTTATGATCCATGCGCAACAGGTTCTCGTTTTGGTGTGACTAAAGAACAGTTTCGTCCCGAACTGCTTGAAGGTGTTTCAGGGCTGCATTTCCACACACTTTGTCAGCAGAACTCTGACGATTTAGCAAAAACGCTTGAAGCAGTGGAAGAAAAGTTCGGAGAATGGCTCCCGCAGATGGAATGGATCAACTTTGGCGGCGGTCACCATATCACGAGGGAAGACTATAACATCTCATTGCTTGAAGAATGTATCAAGAAAATGCAGGAGAAATACGGTTTAGAAGTATATCTTGAGCCAGGCGAAGCTGTTGCTCTTAATGCTGGATACCTAATTACAACTGTTCTTGATACAATGAAAAACGGCATTGATATTGCTATTGTTGATACTTCTGCATCTTGTCATATGCCTGATGTGTTGGAAATGCCTTATCGTCCTCCTCTCTTCAATTCAGGGGAAGTCGGAGAAAAGCCATTTCTATATCGACTCGGAGGCCAAACTTGTATGGCAGGCGATGTTATCGGAGACTATTCCTTTGACCAGCCATTAAAACACGGAGATCGCTTGGTATTCGGTGATATGGCAATTTACTCAATGGTAAAAAATACTACGTTCAACGGTATGGCACTCCCAGCAATTGCGATCAAGCATAAAGATGGAGATTGCCAAATTGTTCGTGAGTTTGGATATCAAGATTTCAAAATGAGACTCTCTTAAGAGAATAATAGAGATTATTATATAAAAGGGAAGCACATCCAGAGGATGTTGCTTCCCTTTTTATATATAGAATTCTTTTGATTAGATAAAATGAGTGTTTTAGAAACTTTGCTCACATCAGTCATTGATAAACCCTTCCCCATCTACTAACTAGCATTCTTCTGTTAATATTTCGTGTTTTTGAATGGGCACTAAGAGTCCTACTGATTTTATTTACTACCGAGAATTTTTTCAAGAAATATGCGTTTTATGCTAATACCTATTTGTTTTCTTCTATTAACCTAATTTCTGTGTGTGTTATATTTGTAAGCGCAAACATCATACGTTTCAATGGATAGGTTATTTATGAACCTGATTTCGAAATTCACTCGGTGAGTAGCCAATGAATTTCCGAAACAGCCGTGAGAAATAATTTGCGTCATAAATACCTACTGCAGCAGATACGTCACTTATAGATAGCGCATCGTCTTTTAGGTATTCAATTGCACGAACTATGCGCAGGCGGTTGAGATATTCTACCGGAGGAAGTCCCGTTGCTGATTTAAATATAGCCCGAAAATACCCTGGGCTAATGTTATTCATTCGAGCGTAATCGGAAAAATCAATGCGCTCAGCAAGATTCTCTTCAATAAACTTCTGAGCAACAGCAATGAGGTCACGGGAGGAATTTTCTCGCTCAGGCTGGGTATACTGCTGCAGTCGTGCTCGGAAAATGATGATAAGAATCAGGTTTAAATAGTCCTGCTTGACCTGCTGAAAAGCGAAACCCTGTTCCAGCTGTTCTTGACGCATGATTTCCATCATCATTTGAACCCGTTCAGCATCCGAAACAGACAGATGAATGATCTGCTGGCGATTTAGATCTGCTGGAGAGATTGGACTATCATCTTCTGGTGCACTCAAGTCGCTAAGCAATCCTCCAAATTGCCCATCCCACCAATCTGCAATTTGTTCGGGATAAAATTGACAGTTGTACATGCTAACTGGAGTTTCAACGACATAGGCATGTTCCTCATGAGGCGGGATAAGAAATACATCTCCGGGAATCAAGGGCATAGAAATATCCTTGAATTGATGAATACAGGAACCTTTCGTAATCAGGACAAATTCCTGAAAATCATGACGATGCACTGGAACAGGTTCCATCGTATGGAATACTTCCAAAGCGATGGCACTCTTATCGGTAGATTTGAAAGAAACATATGGGATGATATCGATCACTCCTTGTGTCTATCGATTGGTATGCTAATTATAAATTATTTACAGGAGGAACACGAGATGAAAATTGGCTTTAATGAAGGATGCAACCGTTTCTGTGAGGATCACTCTGTATTGAAGGATCTAGAACTATGTGAAAAGTATGGTTTTGACTACATTGACATTCAATCCGAATGTCTTGACCGTGACCTTAAAGCTGGAAAGTTCACCATTGAACAGTTAGGAGATTGGTTTAAGTCTCATAACCTTACTATGCTGTCCTACAATGCCCTGAAATTCTTTAACATGAAGCAGACTCAGGAGGAAAAAAATGCAGTTATGGCAGAGTTAGATGAAATTATTAATCGCTGCCTCATTCTGAACTGCAAGATGATAGTTGTCGTTCCTAGTGAAAATATTACAGTCCATGCAACCAGAGCGGAAATTCGTACAGATGCAGTTGCTGTCCTAAAAGAAATGGTTAAAAAGGTTGAGCCTCATGGCATCAAACTGTCCATTGAGTTTTGCGGCAGCCCGGGTATGACGATCAATCGCTTCGAGGATGCATATGCAATCGTACAAGAGGTAGATTCTCCACTGGTCGGCGTTACGCTTGATCAATATCATTTCCATGCTATGGCTTCCGAATGGGCCGCACTAGAAAAGGCAGACGGGAAAAAGATTTTTGTATGGCATCTGAACGACACAGAGGACATGCCATGCGGTGCAGCATACAATACCGATGAAAAGCGCCTTTGGCCAGGTGATCCACGAGGATGTCTCGATCACAAGCGCTATGCCGACACTCTCAAAAAGATTGGCTTTGAAGGAAACTGCTGCACTGTTGAGGTATTCCGTCCAGACTATTATGAGTTAACTCAGAAGGAAAATGTGCGAACAGCGGCAGAGGTCACCCGTTTTCATGTGGAGAAGTATTGGGACCAACCGGTAGTTTCCCCCTCCCTTTCCTGATTTACTAACTAATCTTCTTTGAGTGGAATATATTATTTAATTCTAAAATTTTATACTTTCTCATAAAGAAAACTCGCTGATTGGCGAGCCCTGCCTTTGGGCGAAGACAGAGGCGTAGTTGCACTTATACTTTATTCCTAAAATTTCTCACTACGTCGAATTGTCTTCTAGCTAGAAATTTATACTTTCTTAAAGTGTAAAAAATCTCTCTGCTAGGCAGGGAGATTTTTTGTACACACGACCGTATCTAAGTTATTTTAAAACCACAATTCTCCACATGGTTCTGGTGCAAACACTTGATGTATATATAAAGAGACGATAAATTTCCTAGTGGAACTATTTTATGCTGGAAAGCCGAATAGTTGATGAACGAGGCTCACTCAGCCTCGGACAGACTTTTCCCCTTGAAAAATATCCCTTTCCTCCTACCAAAGGCCATATGTTTACAGAGGTTTTAGCTATACTTGATAATACTTAGCCAATGTTTTATTATTTCGTTCCACAACACGAGCTAAGTTATACTCATAAATTGGCACTTCCTCTGGAGTAAGCTGAGACGGGATTAATAGATCTGCCATATGCTGCAAGTCTTGCAGGATTCGCATCATTAAATCTGAAGCATAAATAGACTTTCCAAGCAATTCTGAGAGGGATGCCATCGTTGTTGGAACAATACTTGGATACACGAACTTCGTTTGTTCCCCTTTTAAGGAAATCCTATAAAAATCACGAATGAGAGCCGCGCGGGCAGAACCGCTTCCCGTTGCGCATAAATAAATTTGCACAGCAATGCCTCCACGAGTACGACGCTGTGAAATGCCTGCAAACTTTTTGGATTGAATGCTTAAATCGTAGCTGCCCGGACAATATGAACCTATAATTTCCTTTGCTTCAACTCTAGTATTGTAGTCCTTCAGCATCCTTTGGATAAGGTTCCACATCGCATCATAGCCGCGGTTAATATCAATGTTATTCCCTGTCTCACGCAGAATAAGAGATACGTTAAGTACTCCTTCATCAAGTACAACTGCCAGACCTCCAGAATTGCGCACAACAACGTTATATCCTTGCTTTTGTAAGAACTGTACTCCTTCTTGGAGATAGGGAAGCCTCGTATCTTGAATACCAAGAACGATAGTATTATGATGAACCCACGAACGAATAGTGGCAGGGGAAATACCACTTCCAACAGTTGTACATAACGTATCATCCATCGCAAAGGATTGAAGTGAATGAAACTGTGAACCCAAGCTTGATTGATCGATAATACGCCACTTAGGCTGAAATAAGATAGAATGAGAATTGTTCATGCTAGTGCTCCTTTTTATCAGATAAAGCAAGAAGCCTTCCATTAGGAAGACCCCTGCAACATATTTAACATTTAAAATTTCATTTCGTAAGATTTAAGACTGTCACTTTTTCACGCGTCATAGATTCAAGACCTTTGCGAACACCTTGCGCTCCCATACCGGAACCTTTAACTCCAATAAACGGAAAATGATCTGGTCCTCGTTCCGTACGTCCATTAATTTGAACAGAGCCTGCCTCAATCTGATTTGCAATTGTAAAGGCCCTATTAATATCTTGTGTAAAGATACTTGCCTGCAAACCAAATTCAGATTCATTTGCAAGTCTAATTGCTTCTTCATCAGAGGACACGCGGATCACGGGTAATACTGGCCCAAACGGCTCTTCCCAAGCTACACGCATATCAACTGTGACATGATCTAGAAGGGTAGGATGTATTAAATTATCTTCCCGCTTGTTTCCTGTCACAAGTGTTGCTCCTTTTTCAAGTGCATCATCAATTAAGCCTTGAACAAAATCTGCTGATCCGGTATCAATTAATGGCACAACTGTATTTCCCTCTTCCGGAGAACCTACAGATAATCTTTCTACTTCTTGTTTTAGAATTTTTAAGAGTTCATTCGCCACACTTTCATGTACCAGCACACGCTTAATTGCTGTGCAGCGCTGACCAGAATAAGAGAATGCTCCACTAATAATCTGCTTAGCCGCTTCCTGTAAATCCGCATCCTCACATACGATACCCGGATCTTTACCGCCTAGTTCCAGTACAAGTGGAATCATAGCTGCTTTTTTTGCCAACTGAGTGCCTGTATTTGTACCGCCAGTAAAGGAGATCATATTGATTCCTTTATGTTCGACTAGATAGTCACCAATCACGGATCCCCGACCAGTTACTATATTCACAAGACCTTTTGGAAGGCCTGCCTTGTGAAGTGCCTCTATCATTTTAATCCCACTAATTGCTCCCTGGGTCGCAGGTTTAAAGATGACAGCATTTCCTGAAATAAGTGCTGGTGCTAGTTTAGCAGCAGCTAAGTTTACTGGATAGTTAAATGGTGGAATCGCGAGCACTATACCTAATGGAACGCGTTCAATTATTGCAACTTTTGATTTAGAACCTCCCGGGAAACTATCTCCTTTCATGCTCTCACCATGCATATGAAGAGCTTCTTCCACTGTATAACGAATTAGGTCTGCTGTCCGTGCAACCTCACTCTTCGCATCTTTTAAACTTTTGCCGACCTCCTTCATAATAACCTCAGCAATTTCATCTTGCACGCTCATTAATTCATTTGCCCAGTTATATAAATATTTCGCACGCTCTTGTAAGGAAACTTCCTTCCAAGTTTTTTGCGCCTCCTGTGCGAAAGAAATAGCTTCATCTATCTCTTCTCTTGTAATAGCCTGTACCCTTCCAATCAGATCAAGAGAATACGGCGAGTAAATTTCGATCGCCTGTTGGGAGCTGCTTTCTTTCCATTCTCCATCTATAAAGAACTTATACGTTTTTACATTCATTGAAGTTGACAATACAGACACCATAAGTATCCCTCCTCTAAATCCCTTGTATTTTCAACAGTTTAAATTTTTAGTTTTTTATCTAAGAAAAAATTGAATCGGAATCAGCAAACTTATTTTCAATTCCGATTCAACTCCCCGCTAATATTCTTTTTTGTATTTAGCTCATATACTAAAAGTATTTTTCAGTCAAATCCCTACCCTAGTTCACATTAGAACCGACTGCTCTCTTAAGATTACTGGAATCTGTAGATTCAGCTTCTTTCTGTTCAGGCAGTGTAATAAATTTCATTAGGAATGCACTGAGTAAATACAACACTGTATAAATCCAAATAACACCTGATACACCTAAACTCCCGATGAAAACGCCTACAATTGCCGGCCCTAAAAATGTACTTAAACCTGCTCCAAGGTTCAGAACCGACATTGCAGCACCCTTATTACTTGGATCTAATGATGGAACTAAAGCTGATAACGGAACATAACCCGCTAGACATGCTCCAAAACAAGCTGCCACAATCGTTGCAGCTAAGTAATTAGGCCCCATAATAGCTGGAATATAGTAAAACGCCGCAGTAGAGATTGCACAGCCTACTCCACCAAACCACATAATCGTCCTATTCCAACCTAATTTATCTCCAACAATTCCAAAGATTAAGTTAAAAAAGATATTGCTTGTCCAAAGTGCTCCGTAAATTTGTAACCATTCAGATCGTGTAAAGCCTACTTCCATCATATAAGCTGGCATAAATACAACAAACCCATATGCTCCTGCTGTATTAATTGTTCTTACAATACCACCTAACCCAATTTTTGGATTTTCAAAAGCAATAGTAATACCTTTTGCAAGATATTTAATCACCTCTGCTTTAGTTTCAAATTTATTGCTATTTTTATTCTCAGACTTTTCTTTATTTAAGAGAATGGCAATTGTAGCACCCAAGAAAACAAAAATTAATGCACTCCAAAGTGTGTTAATTTCTCCTAAAGTCGAAAGCACAATACTAGAATAGAATGCGCCTAAAACATTTAACCCCGCTGCAAATGCAAACCAGAACCAGCCTACAGCTGTCGCAAGCTTTTCACTTGGAGCATAATACGTAACCCAAACTAAAAATGAATATGCAAACAAAGGATAACCGAAACCTCTTAAGGAATATGTTGGAATCATAATAGCAAGATGCATCTGATTAATGCCAAGTGTCATAAAAAGAACTGTTCCCACTATAAATAAAAACAACCCTAGAGTCATTGCTTTTCGAGGCCCTAAAATTTCAGCAAGTACACCAGAAAGCCAAGCTGCAATCGCAGCTGCAAAACCATACACAGAAAATAATAAAGCAGACTGTTGTACTGTTAAACCTTTATCCATTAAATATGAAGAAAGCCATCCTTGTTCAAGACCATCTCCCATCATAAACAGCATAACTCCAATAAATCCTAAAGCCATTTTAGAATCCAAGCCAACCTTATTTAACACGCTATTCATAAACAAATTCCCCCTCTTCTCCTTAATAACAGGTTCCCAGCTACCTAGGAATCTGTTCCTTAAGTGCACCAACTTATATTTTCACATTTAGAATTTAGATTGATTTTTTAAATATGATTTTTGATACAACATCAATACTCGGAATCATTTTTTCTCCCACACAGATGATCCAGAGAGATGAGCTTCCCTAGCCCCGTTGAAAGCCCTCACATTTTGGTGTTCAACTTATTGACTCAAATCCACTTGAACCAAGTAACAGTGATAAAATTGGAACTTCACAAATGAGAGATAAAATTAAAAGACCCCAAATGCTCCTTGCAAGAGGTGATACAAATTTTGTAATAAGATCTCCTATTTCCGTGAATACAATAATCCTAATAATAGTAATAACCAAAGTCATAAAAAGCAGGATATACTCGTTAAACTGTTTCACATGTCGCCTAATAAAAGATTCCAACGACACTGCTTATACTTCTTCCAACTTTTTTAATGATTGGTTTTTTTGAGATTTCTGTGATGTATACTTAGTTACTTTTTTGTTTAGTCTGTTCTTTTATCCGTTTCAAATTCAAAGGAGCAGGATTAGAAATGCTTTGTATTTGCATTGTGCACGCTTACAATTTCATCTGTACTTTCTTGAAGAATGTCAATATGCTCCTCTTTAATACGTGATACGAAATTATGTTCTTTAATGAAATGCATAAGTAGCCCTGATGGTGATGTAGGCAGTAAATTAATTATCATCGCCCCCATGTTAAGATAAACGCCACAATGTGCAGTTCCGCCACAGTCAATAATTACACAAGCTATTTCGTGACTGGGAATAGATGCTTTTAAACCATCTATAACCCCTATACCTGTTAACTCAGCAATTTATTGTGAATCCGGATAGATGCTTCCCCTTGTAATGAAAATCAATCTCCCAAGTATTCACCACCTCCTTTTATCAAAATTTACAACAGGTTAATTTTGATAAAATTATAAATTTTTTTTACGTTAATTGTCAATAAAATTTTGAAAACCATTGTTTTTACTCTCAAAAATTATCATTTGAATTACTTAATTTTTAAGTATATAAATTCCCCTGCTTTCAATACATTCAAAAAACCAAACGCAAACGCTTCCTCCTCTACAACTATCTGCGAGTTGTTTTATAGAGCTTGAAGTACTGAAAATTCTAAAAGACAGTAGAGGATTCTTGTTTAATACAAATGTTACTTGGTATAATAAATATACCTGTGTAAATAAAGAGGGGATTATATGTTAGGTTCGGAAGAAAAACGCCAATTAGTGAGGATCGCTAACTTATACTATATAGAGGGCTGGACACAAGGGAAAATAGCAAAAAAATTTGGTGTGTCTCGACCTTTTATTTGTAGATTATTACAAAAGGCAAAAGATAGTGGGATTGTAGAAGTATATATTAAGGACGAAAGTATACATACTGTTGAATTAGAACAACAGCTGAAGGATAAATATAAATTACAGGATGCTGTAGTAGTATCCACCGAAGGGATTGCACCCGAAACAGTAAGAAGGGCTGTAGGCCAAGCCGGAGCCTATTACCTCTCCAAAAATCTTGAGAACACAAAACAAATTGGGATCTCTTGGGGGGAAACCTTATCAGCGTTCGTGAAGGAATATCCTTTTGAAGAAAGAGAAGAAATAAATGTTGTCCCCCTGGTAGGTGGCATAGGAACAAAGCATATCGAAATACATGCTAATCAATTAGCATATGAATTAGCAAAAAAGCTGCACGGAACAAGTTCATACTTGTATGCCCCAGCCATTGTAGAAACAGCAGAGCTAAAAGAGTATCTTTTAGAGATACCAGATATTAAAATGGTTCTTGAGAAGGGACAAAATGTAGATATAGCTCTTATTAGTGTAGGA
The DNA here is from genome assembly GCF_038440375.1 of Bacillus sp. OTU530. Lineage (NCBI taxonomy): Bacteria > Bacillati > Bacillota > Bacilli > Caryophanales > Bacillaceae > Bacillus > Bacillus sp. OTU530. The sequence continues at coordinate 32,586 of NZ_JASATP010000041.1, read as the reverse complement.
AACCCCTATAAAGATTCTACAATGAGAAATCTTGGATATTTACAAGACGAAGATTTACAGCAATTCCGTAAGATCGGAATTGCTGGTGATATTGCTTCCCGTTTCTTTGATGCATCAGGAAATGCAGTTGACCATCCTTTAAATCATAGAACCATTGGTCTACCATTAGAGCAATTAAGACAAATTAAGAAGGTTATTGGAATAGTTGAAGGAGTTCATAAATCAGAGAGTATATCAGCTGCTTTAAAGGGCTCTTATATAGATGTACTGATTATAGATGAGCACACAGCTTCAGCTCTTATAAAAGAACAGTAAGGGTTTAATTCAAAAGTCACTTAAAGTGATGATTGAATTAAACCCTTTTACTTTTTGTGCAAATCTAATAACAAAACGATTTTTTCCTTCTAAGCAAATTCACTGAAGAAATTTAGATGTTGACAATTTTTGCAGTAAAGCTCTATAATCTTAACAAAAGTAACAAACAGTAACTTTTGTTAAGAAGCTATTAGTGTTCCTAATTCTACAGAAAAATTTTTATTAAGCTTTGTAATCGCTTGCTTATAAAGTTTCTTTTGCATAAGAAATACACTAGAAGAAACAAACATCTTGGATCATAAATACTAAGGTGGGAATAACAAATAGAACTGTTTTTACTAAAGCGATAAATCGAAGTTTCAAGGTCATTTTTTATCACAAAATTATTGGAGGGGGCTAGTTTTATGTTGGGATTGAATTATAAATTAAGAGAGTTAGAGAAATTGGGCAGAGAAATACGCGTTGGATTAATTGGTTGTGGACAAATGGGGAGAGGAATGATTTCACAAATTGAAGGTATGAAAGGTATGCGTGTTGTTGCAACAGCAGATCTTCATACTGCATTCATTCAACAAGCCTACATTAAGGCAGGAGTAAACGAACAATCCATTGTAATAACAAATGAGCTTGAAGAAGCGGAAAAAGCAATTGAGCAAGGAAAAGTTATCGGAACTGTGTATAGTGAACTAGTTACTAGCTTACCTAGTGTAGATGTAATTGTAGACGCAACAGGTGTTCCAAATATTGGGGCTGAAATTGCTTGGAAAGCAATTTTAAATAAAAAACATATTGTTATGCTTAATGTAGAAGCTGACGTAACAGTTGGTCCACTGTTAAAGAAAATGGCAGATGCAAGCGGAGTAGTTTATACAGGTTCTGCAGGTGATGAGCCAGGAGCGGTTATGGAATTATATGATTTTGCAGATGCAATTGGTTTTGAAATCATTGCATTAGGAAAAGGTAAAAATAACCCGTTAGATCACGCTGCAAATCCAGCTTCTGCAGAGGCGGAAGCGAAGGCAAAGGGAGCTAGTCCAAAAATGATTGCCTCGTTCCAAGATGGAACAAAAACAATGGTAGAAATGAATGCAGTTGCGAATGCAACAGGATTCCTGCCAGATGTTGCTGGTATGCACGGTCCTACAGGAACAGTTCAAGATCTTCCAGGGTTATTCCAGCTTAAAGAAGATGGAGGAATTCTAAATAAAAAAGGTATTGTTGACTATGTAAACGGAGTAGCGCCAGGTGTATTTGCTATTATCTCTACTGATAAGCCAGAGGTTCACCATGAAATGAATTATTTAAAAATGGGCGATGGTCCAAACTATATCCTATACCGACCATACCACTTAACAAGCTTAGAAACACCGCTTTCTGTTGCTCGTGCATACTTCCATAAGGAAGCGACAATTGCTCCATGGGCAGGCCTACAAGCAGAAACAGTAGCTGTAGCAAAAGTGGATTTAGAGCCCGGTTCTCGCCTTGATGGTATCGGAGGCTTTACTGTTTACGGAAAACTATTATCCCAAAGTGAATCTTCTAGCGCAAATGCACTGCCTATCGGTTTAGTGGATGCAAATGTTGTTGTGACTCGTCCTGTGAAAAAAGGAGAAATCATCACATTTGATGATATTGAACAGGAAAAAGAATCCATGATTTGGAAGTTACGTTCATTGCAAGCACAGAGTATTAAAAAGCCTGCAGTGGAAACAAAACCTGTTTTGGTATAACTGAAAAATCTATAGTAGACATGCAAGAATCACATGTCTTTCAGCCTAGAATTACATCCCATGACTATATGAATTCCTGTTATTGTCTCGATATATTAACTTGGATATGTATGAATTAAACATTTTATGGGAGAGATAATAAGGTTCAAATTAAAAGCTCCTTAGCTTTGCTTTGAACCTTATCTCTCTTATTTACAGAGATAGCAATACAAATTTGAGGAACAGAAATCAATATGAGCTTTCATCAAATTTGTATTGCTATATAGTAATAAACACTGCTAACTCCACTTTTCCACGCAACAGTATACAGAGACACTATTAAAGGTAATTCAATATTAAAATTCACACAATCTAAATGTATATAATTGATTAAACTTACTTCATTGATAGGAACGGGGAGGTTTTATAAATGAAAAAAGAATTAGTAATGGGGATTGACGGAGGTACGGAGGGTGTAAGAGTAGGGATTTATGACCTATCTGGAAAGCAAGTTGGTATGGGTATTACCGGATATAAAACATATCATCCTAATCCTGGCTGGGCAGAACAAGATCCTAGTGAATGGTGGTCAGCCTTAGTAAATAGTGTAAGACAAGCAATGAGTCAAGCAGGAGTAAACAAGGAACAAATTATTGGTTTGAGTTTAGATACTACTTGCCCGACCATGGTATTATGTAAAAATGATGGAACACCTTTACGTCGTGCTCTTATGTGGATGGACCTTCGAGCCCACGAAGAAGCGGATATGATTTCCCGTTCTGGTCATGATGCTTTAAAGTATAACGGTTATGGAAAAGTTTCCCCAGAGTGGATGCCATGTAAGGTTCTATGGTTAAAAAGAAATGAACCTGCACTATATGAAAGCGCAGATAAAATACTAGATTATTCCGACTGGTATACGTATAAATTAACAGGTAGACATACAGGAAGCATTAGTACAACCACATACAGATGGTATTACAACGAGGAGGAAGGCGGAGTACCAAGACATTTTTATGAATCAATTGGTTTAGACGATGTTTTCGAAAAGCTGCCTCAAGATATATACAAATTAGGAGAACTTGTTGGTGGACTTACACGGGAAACAGCAGAGGAGTTAGGACTTAGTGAAGGAACACCAGTGGCTCGCGGAGGCGTAGATGCCCTTAATGGCATGATTGGTTTAGGGGTAGTTCAAGCTGGGAAATTAGCCCTTATTACGGGATCATCACACAACGTCTATGCACTAACAGATAAACAAGTTCATGCCAAAGAGATTATGGGTTCATTCCCAAATGCTCTTGTTCCCGGCTTAAGATTAGTAGAGGCTGGACAATCCTCTTCAGGCTCCACTATAAAATGGTTCCGAACAAACTTTTGCAAAGACTTGGAGTATATAGCAAATCAAAAAAATGTAAACGTTTATGATTTATTAAATCACGAAGCAGCTCAAATCCAACCAGGCTCTGAAGGTCTTATCGTTTTGGATTACTGGCAAGGTAATCGCTCACCACATGTAGATCCTAATGTTAGAGGAATGATCTCTGGTTTGTCACTAAAACACGGAAGAGAGCACATCTATCGAGCGATTATAGAAGGAATTGCCTACGGAACAGACTATAACATCCGCAATTTTAGAAATAATGGAATTGCTACTACAGAAGTATATGCAGCTGGTGGGGCAACAAATAGTAAGCTGTTTATGCAAATTCACGCCGATGTTAGCAATATTGCCATAAACATCCCTGAGGATAACCAAGTGGCTTGTTTAGGTTCTGCAATCTTAGCTAGTGTGGCTGCGGGGGCTTATCAGAATATTGAAGAGGCTGTTTCAAATATGGTTCGCTTTAAAAGCGAAATCATTGAACCTAATCAAGAAAATCATGAAAAATATCAATTATATGCTGAACAGTACAGAAAAGCTTATCCACAATTCCATAATTGGATGTGGGAAAATACGCTTATCCACAATTCCATAATTGAATATGGGGAAAATAAAAAAATTAATCAACTTGATTTAGTAGGTGGTTTAAAGTAAGGCATCTAATGGACCCTTATCTAACTCTTGTTCCTAAATTTTAAAGAAAACTCGCCGATTGACGAGCCCCGCTCTTAGGCGCAGGCAGAGGCGTAGCCCTACTTATACTGTACCTAAAATTTCCGACTACGTCGAATTCACCTCTAGCTGGAAATTTATACTTTCTTACAGTGTAATAAAAGCATAAGACAACTGGCCTGCCAGGTTGACTTATGCTTTTCTAAAAACTTATATATGGATCAATTTTCCCATTTTAGGCAGACTTCACCTATAGGTGGATTTGCCTTTTTTCATCCTTATTGTTCCGTTGTCAGAATAGTGATAGTCTGTAATACATTTAAATACCATAGAAGGTAAACAGAGTTTAGAAAAAAATTAGCGTTGGTTAATAGCCTGTAAAAGATATCTTACCTTTATAAAGAGGAGCCATAGTCTCATCAAGGAGAGTTCAACATGAGAATTAAAGGAGAAGTGTTCAAAAAAAGATCTTACCCATATCATGCCGAAGAAAATATCAACTGCATCTGTTTTCTCGAGATTGATGATGCAATTCAAATAGGAGAAGATAAAATTAAAGTGATTCCTATTTTAAGTGAGGAATCAATCGTTTCTCGTATTATTGGTAATTTTGTTGAAGTTGAGGGAGAAATTTATTGGAAACAGATTATTACACCTCTCGGCAGACCGAACTCTCTTCCTGTCCCAATTTTCAGATTAGATAGGATTGAGAAAATTCATTCCCCTGAGGTAAAAAAAGATTTAGAAATTCAATTATCTTAGAGCCTCTAAATAGGGATGGTGAGCTGTCCCCTCTTACTGCTTTATATGCTTAAAAGGGGGGACTCTTTCGAAGATCTGTTAAAAATGTGGTGCCAAAATGTAAATTATCCTATCTCGAAGGAAATAACATCTTAATCTAAGTTACCTTTTCCTAGCTAAGGTGTTCATTACATCCTATAGAAATTCAAATTCTGTACAGAACTAGAGCTTTAGTAGAAAGTATTCTTTAAAATCAACAAGGGTTTCTATGTTCATGTTTTTCAGAAAAATGATCCATATCTATCATCGCTTCCATTTGGCTAATATGCAACTGATGATAAAAAATGCTCCCTTATTATTCAATGGGAGCACTTTTTATTAAGAAATATAAATCTACATTAAAGCTCTATTTAATCTAGTTACAATAAAATTTTCTAATCATATAACCGCAATACAAGTTAACAATCATTACATCTCCGTACCTTAGCCACGCAACTGTGTTTTTTCCAAGTTTACCTGTTCATCAGCATGATAAGATGAGCGGACAAGGGGACCTGACTCACAATGATCAAACCCTTTGCTTAGAGCTATTTCTTTTAACTCATCAAATTCAGCAGGCATCCAGTATTTCATAACTGATAAATGCTTCTTAGATGGTTGTAAATATTGGCCGATTGTAAGAATATTTACCTGATTTGCTCGTAAATCATCCATAGCTTCAATAATTTCTTCTTTTTCTTCTCCAAGACCGATCATAATACTCGATTTAGTTGGAATATCCGGTTGCATTTCCTTTGCACGGCGTAAAAATTCAAGAGAACGCTCATATTTTGCTCTCGCACGAACCTGGTCAGATAAGCGTCGCACAGTTTCAATATTGTGATTGAGAATATCCGGGCGTGCGTCCATTAAGGTTTTTAGGTTCTCATAGATCCCCCCCATATCTGATGGTAAAACCTCAATAGAAGTAAAAGGGCTTTTACGACGTACAGCACGTACAGTTTCAGCAAATACCCCTGCCCCACCATCCTTTAAATCGTCACGAGCAACTGCAGTGATTACAACATGCTTTAAATTCATTTGTACAACTGAGTCAGCCACCCTTTCAGGTTCTCTCCAATCCAACTCTGTTGGTACTCCTGTTTGAACCGCACAGAAGCGACAAGCACGAGTACAAATACTTCCTAAAATCATAAAGGTAGCCGTTCTTCTAATGGCCCAGCATTCATGAATATTCGGGCATTTCGCTTCTTCACAAACTGTATGCAGTTGTTTTTCCCTCATCATTTTTTTGAGGTTAGTATAGTTTTCATTTGTATTTAATTTAATTTTTAACCACTCGGGTTTACGAAGGTTCTCTGTTTTTGTTACCATTCTAACCATCTCCATATAGCATAATGTATCCAAACAATAACTATTAAAGATAAAATAGGGGCCAATATTCACCCCTCTTTAAAATAAATTCAATACAAAAGAAATTGGGGTCGATTGGAATTTGATTAAGAAATATTTATGCTAGGTGTGTTAGTTGTCTTTTAACAGGGCTAACGCTGTTTGCTCATCTACAATTAATGCATCCATATAGTTTCCTTTCAAAGCTGCAGATAAACTTTCTAACTTATGAATTCCATCAACTACCCCAATAACTTTCTTAATGTTCTTTAGTTTTTCTAGAGGTAAACCAATAACTTTATCATTTAGTGGAATTTCAACTACATTTCCCGATTCATCTAGGAAACGGGAGGCTATATCACCTACTGCGCCTGCTTTACGGAGTTGCTCCAAATCCTGATCTTGCAAATACCCAAGCATCCTCATAGTAGAATTTTGATAAGGATTCCCAACACTAATAAGGGCTATATCTACATTCTGCCCCTCTTCAAGCACTGATGCGATATCCTTCATAGCAACAAGCCGATCTCTTAATTCTGTTGTTTCTACAACGGCTGGGGCATACAAATAGGAACAGGTACTATTCATCTTTTTTGATAACTCATATGCTAACTGGTTAGAATGTAGCTCAACACGTTTCGTTCCTAAGCCCCCAACAAGAGGAATAATTTTTATCCCTTCCCTTTGTTCAACAGGATGCTCCTTTACCAATTCTGCCAAAGTAGCCCCCCAGGAAATACCGATTCGGCTTACATCTTTTAAACTTTTGGAAAGATAATGGCTGCCTGCTCGTCCCACTTCTCTTTTTATCATTTCTGGAGTAAGTTCAGAAGTCGAAACTACAACTACATCCTTTAATCCATATTTCTTCTCAAGTTGATATTCCAGCTGTATCGTACGAAAATCTTCATCTTTAATATATACTTCTACCATTCCAACATCTCTTGCCTTCTGCAAAAGTTTTGAGACAAGACTTCTAGATACGCCAACTTTCTGGGCGATTTGTTCCTGTGTACAGTCCTCCATATAATACAAATTAGCTACTTGAGCTAAACGTTTCTTTTCTTCCCAATCTAACATACAATCACCTCTATACCCCAAAATACTTAAAATATTTGGAAATTTAAAATGTAGGGGATAATAGTCAAACTTACCTGAATGGCAGAGTACCTATTCGTATGCTTAATTAGCAAACGATACTTCTTATTTTTCCCCATTCTTTCATTTTATCTCCATCAACATAAACAATCCATCCTATCTAATTTAAATAAACATTCTATGCTATTACTGTTTGGATAGAGATGACACATATACTAAATAGATTATTTGAAACTTAATTTATTTCATTTAATTTAAGTAATGTAATACTGACTATGTTTCAATAAAATTTTAGTTTCAAACGTTAGAGTAGAATGAAACCTGACCAACATTAGCTTATGCTCCCTTATAATAAGGAAGAAAGACGACAAATATTTAATAGGTTAAAGCTAAATTTAGGGACCAATGAATATAGAATATTAGATAGCTTGCCAGCTTTTTCAGACCTCCCTTGATTCTTCATAATCTTTCACAGCTGTACATCTTCATATTTGAAAGTATTTCAGAAATGACATCTGATAATGTAGATATCCCCTTAACCAGCCTTACTATCCCTACTGATTTTTTACTACCATGCCTTTCAGCATATTTATATCCTGGGGACTTGTAAAGGTAGCTATAGACAAAGAGGCTGAACCTAGGGGCCATTGTGATTGGCCCCTAGGTCAGCCATCTATCTGTTATCCAAAAGCAGTGCTGCCGTTATCTCATCTATAATTAATACATCTAGATAATTTCCTTTTAAAGCGCCTAGCACACTCTCAGCTTTATGTGAACCCTCTACAACTGCAATAACTGTTTGGATTGCCCTTAGTTGTTCCAATGAGATACCGATAACCTTGTTATTTATTGGATGATTAATAGGTTCTCCTAATTTATCAAAGAAACGAAAAGCAATATCGCCTACTGCACCAAATTTCCGAAGGTTATCCAAATCAAATTCCTTTAAGTAGCCAATCTCCCGTAGTGTAGATTCTTTATGAGGGTTCCCTAGACTGATAAGTGCTGCATCTACATTCTTTCCTTCTTCAAGGACCACTTCAATCTCTTGCATTGCCATGAGGTGATTTTTTAACTCTTCTGTTTCCACGACTGCTGGTGTATACAAGTAAGAACAGGTACTATTCATCTTTTTAGATAATTCATATGCTAGTTGGTTAGCATGTATCTCCACAGATTGACGGCCCATTCCCCCTTCTAGAGGAATGATCCTGACATCTTCTCTTCGCTCGTACGGGTACTCCTTGACAACTTCAGCTACAGTAGTTCCCCATGAAATTCCTAGTCGCTTAATATCTTTTAGATTGTTAGCTAAATAATAAGCACCTGCTTGTCCAACTGCTTTTCTCCTCATCTCTGGTGTATATCCAGCAGTTGAAACCACGACTACATCTTTTAGCCCAAATTCTTTTTCTAGATTTAGCTCTAAGTCGACTGTATGGGAATTCTCGTCCTTAATATATACCTCTACAATCCCGATTTCTTTTGCTCTTTGTAATAGCTTTGAAATAACAGGTCTTGAGACACCTACTCGTTTTGCGATTTGTTCTTGTGTCCAACCATTCAGATGGTACAAATTAGCAACCTTCACCATTTGTCTTCTTTCTTCCGAACCTAACATATAATCGCCTCTTTACTTATACAGCTACTTTTATTCTAGTAAGCAACTATATTAAACAAGAACACCATTCGTTCTCATCTTATTAACAATATGCATTGCATTCTCATAAAACGCTTCAGAAACGGTTGGATGAGGGTGAATCATTTTTGTTACTTCTTCGACAGTCCCTTCCAGGTACATAAAGGCAGAGGCTTCTGAGATCATCTCTGTCACATGCGGTCCAACCATTGTTACACCAATAATTTCACCATATTTTTCCTCGTAAACAACTTTTACAAAGCCATTTGTTTCTCCAAGAGCTAGTGCTTTTCCATTTCCAACATGATCAAAGCGTTCCGTACGTACAGATAGCCCTTTCTTTTTTGCCTCTTCTTCTGTCATACCAACACTCGCAACTTCAGGCAATGTATAAATGCAGCGAGGAACCACTTTGTATTCCATTTTTTCTTCCAGGCCTGCTGCATTAGCTGCTGCCACAACACCTTCAGCACTAGCAACATGGGCTAATTGATAACCTCCAACTACGTCGCCTACTGCATAAATGCCTGGTAGATTTGTTTCCATTTTTTCATTGACCTTAATAAAAGGACCTTCTTTTTCAATTGCTACATCTTGAACTGCAGAAAGGTTTGGCTTTCGTCCAACACTCACGATAAGTGTTTCTGTTTCAAAGGAAAGTTCTTTTCCTTTTGCATCTGTACACTTTACAACCTTCTGCTCTCCAACTTGCTGCACTTCCGTCACTTTTGTGCTCGTATGGAAGCGGATACCTTTTTTCTTCAAAAGCTTTGTTAATACTTTAGATGCATCTGCATCCTCACTTGGAATAATACGATCCGCTGCCTCAATAACAGTTACATCGGACTGCAGGCTAGCAAAGATACAAGCAAATTCCACACCAATTACGCCACCGCCAATGATCACAACTGATTTAGGTATAGCTGGAAGATCGAAAATAGTATCACTCGTATCAAACTGAGCAGAAGCTAAACCAGGAATTGGTGGTACAACCGGTGTTGATCCAGTTGCTACAATAATGCGATCCGCCTGGATTCTTGTTGTCTCTCCTGCTTTTGTTTCTACTCTAATCACTTTTCCTTCTTCAAGGATGCCAAAGCCTTGATGCAAGTCAATTTTCCCTTGACTTAACAAATAAGCAATGCCGCCACGTAACTTCTGAATTACATCGTCTTTGCGCTTCTTCATTTTATCCAGTGAAAAGGAAAGCTCCCCTGATTCAATTCCCCAAGCTCTAGCCTCTTCAATTGACTCAATTACTTCAGCATGTTTTAATAATGTTTTAGAAGGGATACATCCTCTGTTCAAACATGTACCGCCTAAAAAATCTGCCTCAACTAAGGCTACTTTTTTCCCAAGTTCCGCAGCATGCAAAGCTGCTACGTAACCTCCGGGACCCCCGCCTATTACTACGATATCATATCTTGCCGCAGCAGAATTAACTACAACTGCCTCCGAAATACTTTCAACCGTTCCTGCTGCTACTGCCACTTCTTCTTGTGCTGAATCAGTAGTTTCTCCAGCCAACCCTGGTGGTTCTGCAGGCACTTGTTCATTTTCTTGACCAATATAACCAACCACATGGTTAACAGGAACTTGGGCATCCTGATCAAAATATTTCTTTAATAAGATACCATCATCGTATGCTTCAACTTCGATGTTGATTTTATCCGTCATAATTTCGAACAATGGTTCTCCGATTTCAACAGTATCCCCTTCTTCCTTAAACCACTGAAGAAGAGTACCAACCTCCATCGTACTACTTAGTTTCGGCATAAAAATCTCTTTTGCCATGATTCTTCCCCCTTATTTAAAACGAAGCGTTTCTCTTATCGCTTCAACAATATCAGGAACTTGAGGAATAACAGCCTTCTCTAGCGTTGGGTTATCAGGAGTTGGCATTGCTAGTCCACCTAATCGTTTAATAGGTGCATCTAAATAATCGAGCGCTTCACTCTCAGCGATTATACGATTTTATTATATTCTCACCTTTTATACTAATAGCTCAAACGGATTTTCCAGAACGCGTTTTAACTCTGTTAAGAACTCTGCAGCTGGTGCTCCATCAACAACACGGTGGTCAAATGATAAGCTAACTGCCATCATTGGACGGACTTCAATAGATCCCTTTACAACAACTGGTTTATCTACCATTCTTCCTACACCTAAAATTGCAATTTCAGGTTGATTAATAATTGGAGTAAATGTGTCGATAGCATACATACCTAGGTTACTAATTGTAAATGTAGATCCTTTTAATTGATCAGGTAATAATTTTTGCTCTCTTGCTCGTTTACCAATATCTTTTGCTTCTGTCGTTAAATCTGCTAATCCTTTTTGCGTTACATCTTTGATAACCGGAACCATTAAACCATCCGGCACGGCAACTGCTAAACCGATATGAACGTCATCATTATAAATAATTTCATCGTTTACAAATGACGCGTTGAGAGCTGGGAATCGTGACAATACCGTTCCTACTGCTTTGATGATAACTTCCGTATAGGATAAACGGAATCCCGTTTGCTTTTCAATAATAGGCAATAACTGCGTACGTAACTCTTTCACCTTTGTCATGTCGATGTCGCTTGTTAAAGTCACATGTGGTGCTGTAAAGGCACTTTGAGACATACGGTCAGAAATAACTTTTCGCATACCTGCAATTTTTCTTCGCTTCTCTGGAGAAGCTGCTTTTCCTTGTTTCTCTGAAGAAGTCGAAGTTGCTGCCGCTTTCTTATCTTTTCCTTGAACAGCTGCAGTTACATCCTGCTTCAGAACTTTGCCGTTTAGACCGCTACCCGTAAGTGTCGATACATCAACCTGTTCTTGTTTTGCGATTTTGCTTGCAAGTGGTGTAATTTTTGCTGTAGCTACACCCGGGGCAACATGCATTTTGACATCTTTCAGATGAATTCTTCCATTCGGGCCACTCCCTGGAATCGTTGCTAATTCCATCTGTTTCACTTTTGCTTCTCTTCTTGCCGCAGGAGTAGCGCGCGGCTTTTCACCAGAATGAACTACAACTGCCTCCGGAGCACTTTCAACCGTTGCTGCCGTTGCTGCTGCCACTTCTTCTTGTGCTGAATCGGCAGTTTCTCCAGCCACCCCTGGTGGTTCTGCAGGCACTTGTTCATTTGCTTCGCCAATATAACCAACAACATGGTTAACAGGAACCTGGGCATCCTGATCAAAATATTTCTTTAATAAAATACCGTCATCGTATGCTTCAACTTCAATGTTAATTTTATCAGTCATAATTTCAAACAATGGTTCCCCGATTTCAACAGTATCTCTTTCTTCCTTAAACCACTGAAGAAGGGTACCAACCTCCATCGTACTACTTAGCTTTGGCATAAAAATCTCTTTTGCCATGATTCTTCCCCCTTATTTAAAACGAACCGTTTCTCTTACCGCTTCAATAATATCAGGAACTTGAGGAATAACAGCCTTCTCTAGCGTTGGGTTATAAGGAATTGGCACTGCTAATCCGCCTAATCGTTTAATAGGGGCATCTAAATAGTCAAATGCTTCACTTTCAGCAATCATACTAGCAATTTCACCGCCAAAACCACCACGCTTAACTGCTTCATGTACTACAATAAGACGACCTGTTTTCTTTACTGACTCTATAATTGTTTCTTCATCTAATGGAACTAGCGTACGAGGGTCAACGATTTCTACATCGATGCCTTCCTTCTCAAGCTCTGCTGCCGCTTCCAGTGCTTTATGCACCATGATAGCTGTAGCAACAATGGTAACGTCTTTACCTTTTCGCTTAATGTCTGCTTTTCCTAATGGGATGGAGTACTGTTCTTCTGGTACCTCACCCTCTGTTTTGTATAGCAATTTATGCTCATAAAAAATAACCGGATTATCATCGTCCATAGCTGCTTTCAATAGACCTTTCGCATCATAAGCAGTTGATGGTTGCACTACCTTTAAACCAGGAATATGAGCCATCCAAGCTTCTAAACTTTGAGTGTGCTGTGCAGCTGCTCCTGTACCAGATCCCGCTGGTGTTCTTACTACCATTGGAACCTTACCTTTACCACCGAACATATAACGTGTTTTAGCCGCTTGGTTTACCAATTGATCCATCGCGATTGTTATAAAATCGGAGAACTGTAGCTCTAGGATTGGTCTCATACCAGTAAGGGCTGCTCCAACAGCTCCCCCTGCAATAGCTGCTTCAGAAATAGGTGTGTTACGAACTCGCTCAGGACCAAATTCCTCAATCATTCCGCGTGTTACACCAAATGCACCGCCGTATACTCCAATATCTTCTCCTAGAATAAATACGTCTTCGTTTTGACGCATCTCTTGACTCATCGCTTCTCTAACTGCTTCTAAATACGTAATCGTTCTCATTTTAATCCCTCCCAAGTTTAGGCATATACATCTTCTAATAGACTTGATAGTGGTGGTTCTGGGCTATTTTCAGCGAATTTTACTGCATCTTCAATTGCTTGCTTCGCTTCTTGCTGCAACTTCTTTGCATCCTCTTCTGTTAAAATATTTGCTTCGATTAGTACTTCCTTAAATCTTTTAATACCATCTTTTTGTTTCCATTCTGCCTCTTCTTCACGTGTACGATATTTCTTCGCATCACTTTTTGAATGACCTTTCCAACGGTATGTTTTCATCTCGATTAAAGCTGGACCGTTTCCTTGTCGAGCATTCTCAACTGCCTCGTGTACTGTATTCATGATTTCAATCATATCGTTTCCGTCTACTACCTTGCCAGGCATACCGTAAGCGATTGCACGATCTGCAATATTTTGAACTCGAGTCATATCCTTTACAGGGCCAGACATTCCATACTGATTATTCTCACAAATGAACACAACCGGTAAATCCCAAATAGCGGCTAAGTTTAAAGCTTCATGAAAACTACCTTCATTAGAAGCTCCATCTCCAAAGAAACATAATACTACATATCCTTGATTTTTCATCTTAGACGTTAACGCAGCGCCTACAGCAAGCGGGATTCCTCCCCCTACAATTCCGTTAGCCCCAAGATTCCCTTTTTCGACATCCGCAATGTGCATGGAGCCGCCTTTTCCTTTACAATAGCCTGTTACTTTACCAAATAGCTCAGCCATCATTTTGTTTACGTCACCTTCTTTGGAAATACAGTGACCATGACCACGGTGAGTACTTAGAATTTTATCGATTGGTTGAAGAACTGCAATAGATCCAGCTGCTGATGCTTCTTGCCCTACACAAAGGTGAGTAGTTCCATGAATCATCCCTTTAGCAAAAAATTGGTCTACCTTTTCATCAAAATACCGAATAAGCCACATTTCTTTATAAAGACTTACCAGTTTCTCCTCTTTTATATGAGAAGGTAATTGTAGTGTATTCAACATATTTGCTCCCCCTTTTAACATTTGTAACTGTCAGTTACCTTTGTGAAAATCATAAAATCATTTTTGCAATTAGTCAAGAGGTAAAAATATTTCATGAATTTTTTCTTTTATTAGGTTCTTATCTTGGAAATAGCAAACGTAGCTCTTATCGAATTAGAATAATGAGCGATATTATCAGAGAAACCATCCCTTAAGAACCATCGATACTTCATATTTATCCTACTTTTTCTGGATTACTATATCGATGAGATAAGGTAAACGCTTCCGTTTAATCCCTCATGTTTCAATAACATCGTAACTATCCTTCATAAAATAAATCCTACTTGTATTCCACTATACAAAAAGGCTTATAGACTAGGTTCAGGATTAGAAAACAGATCCCCCAATCTACAAGTCGATGTCTGCTAGACAGACTTACACTCTTTATTTTCTTTCTTACAGCTCGAGCAGCAATGTCCATCAAGCACTATTACCTTTTCATCTTCAAATTTTCCGATTGTTCCTCTGCAAACTTGACATATAATTGTGCCCATTTCCATTCCTCCCCCTAATGTTATTAATACCTTTTGACCAACAAATATCATGTTTCGAAATCGTTTTCTTATCATTTGTAACTTATAGTTACTTTTGTTAAAATCATAGAATTATTTTTAGCTTTAGTCAAGGTATAAAATATTTTTTAAAATTTTTAGCACTTAAATAAATCCTTTTACCATAGAAGGTTAAGTGAAAACTTACTGACTACTTATTTATGAATTACACATAATTAAAGCTAAGGCATCCTTTAAAGAAAACTCACCGATTGGCGAGCCTTCAGGCGAAGACAGAGGTGTAGTTGCACTTACACTGTATTCCTAAAATTTCCGACTACGTCGAATTCACTTCTAGCCGAAAATTTATACTTTCGTACAGTGTAAAAACCACCTGGCTACAATTCGTACTTAGTACTATTGTTTTAATTCTTAGGAATATAACCTTATCTAAGAAACTACCTCCATGAACTAAAGGTATAGATTTAAAAAACTTATTTACAATCTTTTCACATAGATTTTTATTGACAATTCATTACATTCCCGATTTAATTTAATTAACATATGTTCACATCAATAAAAAATGTTAATGACTATTTTTCTGAAAATTAAAATGAATTGAGTTGAGATTATGAAACCAGAAATGATTTTTTTTGATATAGATGGTACACTCCTTGATCACAATAAACAGTTACCATCTTCAGCTAAACAGGCAATTCAGACACTAAAAGAGAATGGACACGAGGTGGCAATTGCAACAGGACGTGCTCCTTATCTCTTTAAGGAGCTAAGAGAAGAGTTAGAAATTGATTCTTTTATTAGCTTTAATGGACAGTATGTAGTGTTACGCGGGGAGGTTATTTATAAAAACCCTCTAAATAGAAAATCGCTGCATGCTTTAAAGAATTTCGCATCCCAATACAATCATCCTCTTGTCTATATGGGAAGCGATACAATGAAAGCAAATATCGTGTATCATCCGCATATTGAAAAAAGTATTACAACATTAGGTTTTGAGCATCCGGAGCGTGATCCTTACTACTTCATAGATAGAGAAATTTATCAGGCTCTTCTGTTTTGTACAGATGAACATGAAGCAGCATATGGAGAGAATTTTCATGATTTGAACTTCATCCGTTGGCATCAGTTTTCAATGGATGTACTTCCCTTCGGTGGATCTAAGGCTCAAGGTATCGCAAGATTTATTGAAAAGTTAGGTTATACAAAGGAACAAGTCTATGCGTTTGGAGATAATTTAAACGATATTGAAATGCTCCAATTTGTTGGAAATAGTGTGGCGATGGGAAATGCCCCTGATTTAGTAAAGAAAATTGCAAAATATGTTACAAAAGATGTTGATGATAACGGGCTTGTTCATGGATTAGAACTAGTAGGACTATTAAAGTAAAACTGTCATGTTACTTAGAGTTTCCAACATAAATGCAACAGAAACGAAAATAATTATGGAAAATTATAGAAATAAAAAAATTGATGTAGGGATAAAAGCCAAGCAATAAAAGTCTGGTTTTTACTCCCTCCATTATGAGCGACTCTATACTGCTTCAATCATTTATTCATGTTTTAACAAGTTTCGAAATTTAGTCAAAAGGCCACAAAAGATTGCAAACGTTTACTTTAATTAGTTTTTAAACTCATGTTGAAACACATATTATTTAGCATTGATCATATTGGAGGAAGTATTATGTTTTTAAGAAGTCTAATAAAAAATGAATTGGTTACCATTAACTATTATAAAGAAGGTAAACTATATAAATGTAAAGGGCATGTTCAAGGACTTAATTTAGCAGAACAAACCCTTTCTTTAAAAGATCAACAGGAGAAAATTTTATCTATACGTTTATCTAAAATCATGAAAATTTCTTGAATAGCTACAAATTGAAAGTACTTTTTTATAAAAGCGCACACCTTTCTTTTAAAAAGTAAGTATGACCAAACAATCACAAAAAGAGGTATTGTATGAAACAAGTAGAAAAGCTTGGAGAACGTTTGTTTTTAATTGATGATTTTGATTTGAAGCTCGAAGAACGCACAGGTACGTATATTTTACTTGATGAGCAAATCACGATTATCGAAACGTGCGCAAGTCCTTCTCTTCCTTATATTTTACAGGGTTTGAAAGAATTAGATATCAAGCCAGATCAAGTTGCTTATATCATTGTCACCCATGTTCATCTTGATCATGCGGGAGCGGCTGGACTACTTATGGAGCAGTGCAAACACGCAAAGTTGATCGTCCATCCACGAGGTGCCCGTCATATGATTGATCCTGCTAAGCTAATCAAGGGAGCGCAGGCTGTATACGGAAATCAATTTGATGAGTTATTTCACCCAATTGTTCCCATCCCAGAAGAACGTGTAATTTCTGTTCAAGATGGTTATACCCTTCACATCAGTGCTGATCGGACACTAACTTTTTACGACACACCAGGACATGCGAAACACCATATAAGCATTCATGACTCTCTTACGAATGGTATGTTTACAGGCGATACAATCGGTGTATACTACCGTGATTTACAGCAATATAATGTGGGATTTTATCTTCCCACAACTTCTCCTTCTCAGTTCGATCCAGGTGAAATGCTGCATTCTATGTACCGTATACGACAGTTAAATCCCGATTTTATCTATTTCGGACACTACGGTAAATCTGCTAATCCGCAGGAAGTGTACGAACACGTGGAAACATGGCTGCCAGTTTTTCTTTCTGCAGCACAAGATGTGTTTTCAAGTGAAACAGACACCGCGATCATGGCGTCCGTAGTTTCTAATAGATTATTTACTACAGTTCGAGCATATTTAACAGAGCGCGGCGTTCCAGAAGATGCGAAAGCATACAAGGCTCTGCAGATTGATATGGACATTTGTGCAATGGGTCTTGTTGATTACCTACAGAGGCAAGATAAGTAGCACAAAATATGCAAATGATTGTAAAAACATTAACTTAATTTGTTAAAATTAAATCAGGTCGGAATTCAGAGTAGATGTAGGGAGGACAGTAATATGAAAAGTTCCGAAATGGAGGCCCAATTATATTGTATACACTGTAACAATAACACCCCGCACGTTATTACTTATATTAACGAAAAAATGAAGCATATCGAATGTGAAGAATGCCACAATACAATAGAATTTAAAGTTGACATTATGAAAGAACTTTATAAGGAAGTGTACGATCGAATCTCAACAAAGCCATCACGAATTACAGAAGAGTATAAACAAGGTTTAGATGAATTTTTAGCAAAAATTCCTATTCGTGTTATTAGCAAACCCTATCGGCTTATTCGTTATTTAAACCAGTCATATAAAATTATTAAACAGTATAAAAAGTAAGGATTTGGTAAAGAAAACTTAAAAATTGATACCATGCGGTGCCTTTAACATAAAGAAAAGGATTCCTATTTTTCTCTATAGTTAAAGACACCGAGAATATAAAACAGCAACCCATTCGAGCTTCAATTTAAAGTCCAAATGTATATATTTAATTTTTTATGATATTAGCTTACTCCTCATCCTATTTGAGGTTTAAAAAATGGAAGTAATCCCTTGGTCGGATGACAGTTCACATATTTGTTTTGTAGCCCCAGTTTAATACTCAAAGGCTCACCCCGTAAAACCAGATTAGGAAGTTTTGAATAATCCTTTAGCTAATTCCTTATAATGATAGGAGTTTTTGGGCGCTTGTTCAATATGTCTTAAAGAAAGCATCACATCAACTGTGTTTTTTATCAAGAAACCTTCCTGATTTCAAGTCTATCTCGTTACAATCTCTCATAACTAAACAACCTGTTTCTTTTGGATTATCTCTCAAATAGCCATTCCATTTATCAGTAAAATCTTGAATACCCCTACCGAGAATTTTTTCTCCTTTAGCAAACAAGTACTAAAGCCAAATCTTTCCCTCAAAAATAAAGATTTTCAGCATATCATACATTAATACCAATATATTTTCCTTTTATTTCCTGAATGATAAGCACAGTCACCCTGATGATATACCAAGGAAGTTGCACAAGGGTAGAATTCAAAAGTTCATCTATGCCGTAGAGTCCTCCTCAATGAGCAAGTCTACATTGTAACTGAAAATATCTTCTCATTACGAGAGTGCCCAATCCACCATTGTCAAACGGGCTAAAGGTCTTCTGACACATCGGCCGCTTTATCTCTCTTTTACGAATAAAAAACCCAATTAAGGTAAAATGTATGAACAAATCGATGTACGAGCAGCTACTGATAGGAAGCATCTTTACCATAGGGGGAGAGTTATGATTAGGTTTCGGAGGCGAAGACAGACTACATTGTTACGTAAAAACAGGATACAGGAATTAGAAGATTCCAATATATTACCTTCAAATATAAATGTAGGTACTGACCTTACAGAAAATGAAAAACTATTTAGAGATATTTTTCACCATTGTTCTGATGTCGTTTTTCGCCCGATTCAAATTCATGAACAAGCACACCTCCTGTTAATTTATGTCGATGGTTTAATTGATTCGAAAATACTAGATGAAGTTGTTTTAAAACCAATAATGTTTCAAGGGATGCCCCAGGGATTAGGGGATATTACCCAACTTGGACAAATGGTTAAAGATCAACTGATTGCGATTGCGCAAACAACCATGGTTTCTACAGTGAAGGAAGCGGTTCAAGGGATCGTAAGCGGCAACATTGCTATCTTGGCTAAAAGTCAAAATAATGTTTTACTTGCGGACCTAAAAGGCTGGGCCGCAAGAAGCATTGAGGAACCAAGTTCAGAGCCAGCGATTCGTGGACCAAGGGAAGGCTTTACGGAAGTACTTCGTACAAACACAAGTCTGTTGCGGAGAAAAATAAAAAGTCCACGTTTGAAAATGGAACCTCTGCGCATCGGTGAGATCACTCAAACAGACGTTGTTATTACTTATATTGAAGGAATTGTGAATGAATCTGTTCTTGATGAGGTGCGTAAAAGAGTAAAGCGTATTCAGATTGATGGTGTTCTAGAATCTGGTTATATTGAAGAATTTATTGAAGATGCGCCGTTTTCCCCCTTTCCTACCATTCAAAACACAGAACGGCCCGATGTTGTGGCTGCAAATCTGCTTGAAGGGAAAGTGGCTATCCTTACCGATGGAACTCCTTTCGTTCTTCTAGTCCCTTTTACCTTTTATGCAGGCTTGCAAGCGGCTGAGGATTACTATGAACGATTTATGTATATGACGATGATTCGATGGATTCGTTTTCTTCTCTTTAATGCGGCATTGTTCTTGCCTTCTCTCTATGTAGCTATTACAGTATTTCATCCAGAGATGATGCCTCAAAGTTTACTTATAAGTTTTGCTGCTGCTCGTGAAACAAGTCCGTTTCCAACAGCAGTCGAAGCCTTTTTGATGGAAATTACCTTTGAAGCTCTCCGAGAGGCGGGTGTTCGTCTACCAAAGCCGGTAGGCTCAGCGGTAAGTATCGTGGGGGCCTTGGTTATCGGACAAGCCGCGGTCAGTGCAGGAATCGTCTCAGCTTCAGTCGTCATTGTCGTATCAGGAACAGGTATTGCCTCGTTTGCAATTCCACGCTATAACTTAGGATTAGCTTATCGCCTTCTTCGTTTTCCTTTGCTAATTTTAGCAGGAACTTTAGGGCTATTCGGGGTCGCTATGGGTTTTTTGACAATTTTATTGCATCTGACTAGCCTTCGCTCATTTGGTGTTCCATATCTCAGTCCGCTGAAGCCACATGTTGGGAGAGGAGTGAAAGATACACTTTGGCGAGCACCCCGTTGGATGTTGCAAGTTCTCCCTAGGTTGATAGCTGGAAAAGATATCGTACGAGTTCCAAAAGGGCAAAAACCAGATCCGGAAAGATAAGGGAAGTGGTAAAAACAATGAAAAATCCCTTCATTTTTATAATTTTTTTCTTGTCTCTATTGGCTATGACTGGGTGTTGGGATGGTAAAGAGTTAAATGAGCAGGCTATTGTTCTTGGGTTGAGCTGGGATGTGAAAAAAAATGGATCCTATCAAGTGAGTGGCCAGTTTCTTATCCCCTCTAAGATATCTACAGGGGAAAAGGGAGGTGGCGGAGGTGAGGGTAGTACTTTCATAGCAACAGCGGATGGAAAAAGTGTCTATGAAGCAAGACAAAATCTGCAAAACAAGCTCTCTCGGCACATATTTAAAAATCAGCGGCAGTCTATCTATATTGGGGAGCGTCTTGCGAAACGCGGTATAAAGGATATCTTAGATATGATTATACGGGACCCAGAAGCTGGGATACGAACAGATATCTCTGTTGTAAAAGGGAAACAAGGTGCAGATGTATTGAAAATGTCCTATCCTCTTGAATCTAGCTCCTCTCAGGCATCGCTAAAAATACACAAGCAACTTGGTACAGAAGCGAATGCTACTTTTTTGAACTTGGTAGTGACGAGTACGAATGTTTCAAATAGTTCCAGCGTACCAGCATGGACACTGGATTCCTCTTCTCCGAAAGGAAACCAAGAACTATCTCAGAGCACCATAAAATTTGCAGGGAGTGCTATTTTTAACGAAAATTTAAAATTAGTTGGATTCTTAAACCCTGAGGAAGCAAAAGACCAAATGTGGATAACAAAAAAACTATCCTACCGAGACAGAACAGTATTTATTCCACAAGGGGACGGCGAGGTTGGCTTAGAAATAAGGAACCTGCAAAGTAACATTCAGCCGACCATACAGGGGAATAAGGTAAAAGTACATATTACACTAACCGGTGATGGGGAAGTAAAACAGAACCACACAACATTTGACCTCACACAATCAACTAAGGTAAACATAGTAGAAAAGGATGTAGAGGAACAATTTGAAAGAAGTGTTCTTCGCTTGGTTAAAAAGTTACAAAAAAAATACAAGGCAGACATTTTCGGGTTTGGAAGTGCAATTTATCGCAAATATCCAGCTCATTGGAAACAGATAAAAAGTGAATGGAAACAGGAATTTACTAAAGTAGACGTTTCAGTCGATGTTAACATAGCAATTCGCTTCATTGGATTGACAGGAGCATCCAAAAGTACAAGCGTGGGAGAAATCGGAACAGAAAAGTAGCACTCACCTTGTATAGTATCTACACTAAAAAACATCCTTTAAGATGAAAGTACAGGTATTTTGTACGTATCCATTATAAAGGACGTTTTTTCTTTTTTAAGTACTGCTCTTTTTTCTTTTTTCTAACCTCTGTCGAATCCATGCTATAAGCAATAGGATACCTGGTAAAATGAGAAATAACGGTACCCATACATAAGGAGCGTTAATCTTTAGAGAAAGATAGAATATGTGCTCGGAGACATTTTTTGAAACTGTCATACCTATACACAGGACAATAACAACCGCAGGCAAGATGAGCACACGATAATCCTGTAGGCGTAATAACTGTTGAATTGCTTTTATGGCTGCGAATATTTTGATATACGTTTTAAAAAATGCCGTTGTTGTAAAGTAGATTACACCAAAAGGGCTTAAGTTATTGATGAAAGTACCTACATTTACAACTCCAAGCAAGGAGTACAGCGGATAAATACTGCTTTTGAATAGGTCTTCATCAAAAATCGTAATGGCTAATACTAATGAGAGTGAAAGAATCATGCCAGAGAATAGAGCTGCTAAAATGGTAACCTTCATAATCCTTTCAGGGTTCTTTGTATGCGTCCAAATCATCGCGAATGCGATTGTTTCCCCATATGTTTGTGTTATTCCGTTTGGGTATACAACCTTCCAAATTGAACTCCATCCATGCTCTAATACAGGCAATAGATAGTCTAGATGCATCACTTTTGAACTAAAAAGTAATATGACTTCAATTGAGAACAATACTAAAATTAGAGTAAACAAAGTTTCTCCCATTCGTCCAAGGCTCTCGATGCCTAGGAATAAAGCATACGTGATGATAAGCATGAAGAGCCCATTAAATACTAAGGGAGGGGTATTCGGTAAAAGTGTGGTCGGGACTAAATCTCTTAGGTCACCTATAATTCGTCCTGCGTCATATATGAATGAAAGTGGATATAACAATGAAAGTGGTATTCCTATCCAACGTCCGAGTTGTGCCGGGAACCATTCGATAAGTGTTAATCCGGGATTCATACGCATTAATGCGATATACATCATAACAACTACAGTTCCTAAAAGGCTTGAACATAGGGCAGCAACCCACGCATCCCGACCAGCAGCTGACCCGAAACCATATATGATGGTAGTTCCTAGTTGATATAAAAATGTCATAGTAAACAATTGATAATCAGTAATTCTTTCCATTAAACCTCACCCTTTAGGTTTTGGGCTAATTTATTATAAATAAGATGATATACACAAAATCTACTTACAATATCATCGCCTTATTTTTTCCTGTTTCCTATTAGATATTCCCTCGGGTGTGTTAACTATTCAGAAGAAAATCATAAGAAGTACAAAAAGAACACCTTTCTTGTAGAATGTAAGTACAGCCAAACAATCACAAGAAGGGGTGTCATTATTGCGGATTCTCATTTCATGATAATGAATAGTGAAACTTCATTTCAACAATTCCCTCATAAAGTCTAATTTCAGTTTTGCATTATCTTTACTGATAATATCTACTCCTGTATCAGTGTTTCTTTTAACTTGTTCTCCCTTTATAACCTTTAATGCGGTTTCAACGCTTATATATCCTATATCATAAGGATTCTGTGCTACTGCATCAGTTAGCACTCCATCCTTTATTAACTCAAGCATTTCATTAATTCCATCTGCTCCTATGACTGGCATTTTAAGCCCATGCTCCTCAATGACTGCTAAAGCTTCCAGTGCACGTAAGTCAGTTGTGGTATACACACCTTTTACATTAGGATGTTTCTGCAAAATCGTTGTCATTAGTTGTTTAATGGATGAAGATTGATCTTGCTCTGTCACGACTTTGATCCCTGCAGCTTCTAAACTAAGTGTAGCTCCTTTCATCCGTTCACTGAGAATTGGGTGTGTTAAGTCTTCAGCAAGGAAGGGAATGGCTACTTCATCCCCAGGCTGCAGCTGTGAAGCTAGTAATTCTCCTGCCTTTTTTCCTAAATCAAAGTTATTAGTGCCAATATAAGCCGTTTTATGTTCCAAAGGAATATCTGCATCTATTAATAATACAGGAATCTTATTTTTAACAAACTTCTTTAAGATAGCCGTGACAGCAGGTGATCCATTAGGGGCTACTACTAATACATCTGGATGTTCATTAAGAATATTTTCTAGTGTATACACTAATGCATCTTTTTTTGATTTGCCGCTAGGTATGACAACCTTACCCTTTATATCAAACTCTTGAAATCCTTTTTCTGCCCCTGCCCGAACAATATTCCAATACTGTAAGTTTTTCTCTTGTAAAACAACAACCACTCTAGGTCTATTGTCTTTTCTAAGGAACTTGGTTATAGTTCCTGCTACAGTGGCTAGAAAGACTGATATAACTAATAGGACCATCCATTTTTTTTTCATCATTTATCTCCTTCCTAGGAGGGGCGTGCTTTTATCAATTACAATTTTTCATTATCTCCTCTTAAAACAGCATTAAACCAAACGGAAGTTTTTCATATTGATTCAATATTTCTATTAATGAGAATGTCATTTCTACTCTCTATAACATAAGGGGCTGAAATAGGATAGAACGGGAATCGTTTATTCTAGTGCTCCCTTTTATCGTATAAAGCAAGAAGCCTTCCATTAGGAAGACTCCTGCAATATATTTAGTCTTTAAAGTTTTAGTTAGTAAGATTTAAGATTGTCCTTTTTTCAATACAATGTTATTTAGATAGTTGCTCCATCAAGTCAGCCCTTCTTGCTTCAAAACCTGGTTTACCAAGTAAGGCAAACATATTCTGCTTGTACGCTTCAACACCTGGTTGATCAAACGGATTGACTCCCAACAAGAGTCCACTGATTGCACAAGCCTTTTCAAAGAAGTAAACCATTTCACCAAATGCGAATTCATTTAATTCGTCTAGTTCTACAACCATATTTGGCACTCCACCATCTACGTGCGCCAACACCGTGCCTTGGAAGGCTTTTTTATTGACCTCATCCATTGTTTTTCCTACTAGAAAGTTTAAACCATCAGTATCAGCTGGATCTTCTTGGATTGTTATTTCAATTTTAGGCTTCTTAACCTGTAATACTGTCTCAATTAAATTACGTTGCCCCTCCTGCACATACTGCCCCATGGAGTGCAAATCCGTTGTAAAATCAACTGAAGCAGGAAATAGTCCCTTTTGATCTTTTCCTTCACTCTCCCCAAATAATTGCTTCCACCACTCAGATACGTAATGAAGGGAAGGTTCATAGTTTACGAACAGCTCAATAGACTTTCCTTTAGAATAAAGTGCATTTCTCACAGCCGCATACTGATAACTTTCGTTTGTGAAAAGGTCAGAATTATTGTATTTACGAGCGGCAGTAGCGGCTCCCTCCATCATTTGATCAATATCAAGCCCAGCTGCAGCAATTGGAAGAAGTCCTACGGCAGTTAAAATAGAATATCTTCCACCTACATCATCAGGTATAACAAAGGTTTCATATCCTTCCTCATCTGCAAGTTTTTTTAATGCCCCTTTTTCTTTGTCAGTAGTAGCATAAATACGTTTTCTAGCTTCTTCCTTCCCATATTTTTTCTCCAAATAGTCGCGGAAGATCCGGAAAGCAATAGCAGGTTCTGTTGTAGTGCCAGACTTGGAAATAACATTGATAGAGATGTCCTTTCCTTCTAAAAGCTCTAGTAAGTGGGATATATAAGTAGAACTAATGTTTTGACCCGCAAAATACACTTGAGTTGTGTTGTTCATTTGATTATGGAATGTATGAGATAATGCTTCAATTGCTGCCCGTGCGCCTAAATAAGATCCCCCAATTCCAATAACAATTAAAGCATCAGAATTGTTGCGAATTCTTTCAGCAGCCTGTTTAATTCTTGAGAATTCATCTTTATCATAGTTAGTCGGTAAATCCACCCAGCCAAGGTACTTGGATAATCTTCCTTTTTCCTCATGAAGCATATTGTGAGCTACCGTTACAAATTCATGTAAACCCTCTAACTCCTTTTGTTGCATAAATGGTAATGTATTTGAGTAATCAAAAGAAATCGTCACTTTGTCTTTCTCCTTTATGTCGGATTATATTCTTCCTACTTAGTTTCTAAAATGTTCCTTTTATATTTGTGCTTGAAGCTCATTTGTTTCCTTTTTTTGTTTATTTTTAATGGTAGCTTGAGCGGCTGCAAGACGTGCAAGCGGGACTCGGTATGGCGAGCAGCTTACATAATCCAATCCTGCATCATAACAGAATTGAATCGAGCTTTTTTCTCCGCCATGCTCTCCGCAAATTCCCGTTTTTAATCCTGGCTTTGTTTGTCTGCCAAGTTTTACACCCATTTCCACTAGTTTTCCTACTCCTTCTTGATCAAGGATGGCAAATGGATTTTCCGGAAGAACTTTACTTTCAATATAACTTTGAAGGAATTTACCCTCTGCGTCATCACGACTATATCCAAAAGTAGTTTGTGTTAAATCATTTGTTCCGAATGAGAAAAAGTCCGCTTCTTGTGCAATTTGGTCAGCTGTTAATGCTGCTCGAGGAATTTCAATCATAGTACCAATGGAGTAATCGTATTGCTGCCCAGTTTCCTCCGTAACTTGCAAACTAGCTTTCATTACCAATTCACGCATTTCTTTTAACTCATTTACATGACCAACCAAAGGAATCATAATCTCTGGCTTTACATCTATTCCTTTTTCTTTCACATTTGCAATTGCATAAAAGATGGCTTTTGCCTGCATCACATAAATTTCAGGGTGAATCATTCCTAATCGGCAGCCTCGGTGGCCTAGCATTGGATTAAATTCATGCAACTGACGAACTTTTCTTAACAGCTGTTCTTTTTCCCTTAGTTCATTGGAATTTGAATCCGACATTTGAAGTTTTGTTACTTCAACAAGCAGTTCTTCCTTATCCGGTAAAAACTCGTGCAGAGGAGGATCCAGTAGACGAATCGTTACAGGGTTTCCTTGCATCGCTTCAAAGATTCCTTCAAAATCTCCTTGTTGCATTGGCAGCAACTTTTTGAGTGCAGCTTCTCGTTCCCCATACGTTTCAGCAAGTATCATCTCCTGAACAATAGGAATTCGAGTTGCATCCATAAACATATGCTCTGTACGGCATAATCCAATTCCGCCTGCCCCAAACTCTAGTGCTTTTTTAGCGTCCTCTGGATTATCAGCATTTGCTCTTACACCGATCTTTCTCTCTTCATCAGCCCAAGTAAGCAACAGCTGAAACTCATCCGAAAGCTGTGGCTCGATCATTGGAATCTCACCTAACATGATTTCACCTGTTGAACCGTCAACCGTAATCATATCGCCTTGATTTACAACAACCATGTCTCCTGCTTTAAACTGCTTTGTTTTTAAATCAATTTTTAATAATTCACAGCCACAGATACAAGCTTTTCCCATGCCCCTTGCTACAACTGCCGCATGGCTTGTCATCCCGCCACGGCTAGTGACAGTTGCTTGAGCTGCAACCATTCCATGGATATCATCAGGTGTAGTTTCTGGGCGAACAAGGATAACCTGTTTTCCTTCTTTCGCTAATAGTTCTGCTTCATCTGCATCAAATACCACTTGGCCTGTTGCTGCTCCGGGAGATGCCGGCAGGCCTTTAGCTAATGGTTTCCGTTCATATGAATCATCGATTCGACGATGAAGCAGCTGATTAAGCTGATCTGGGTCTACACGAAGGAGTGCTTCTTTCTTACTAATAACTTGTTCTTCTACTAATTCAACTGCAATTCTAATTGCTGCTTGAGCTGTTCTTTTACCAGCGCGAGTTTGAAGGATAAAGAGTTTACCACGTTCCACAGTGAACTCAATGTCCTGCATATCACGATAATGCCCTTCAAGAAGCTGACAAGTCTCAACAAACTGCTCGTATACTTCCGGCATTTCATTCTGTAGGGCAGAGATTGGTTGGGGAGTGCGAATGCCTGCCACAACATCCTCTCCTTGAGCGTTGATTAAATATTCACCATACAGCTTACGTTCTCCGGAGGATGGGTTACGTGTAAAGGCAACTCCAGTACCGGAATCGTTCCCCATATTTCCAAAGACCATGCTTTGAATGTTCACTGCTGTACCAAGATGCCCTGGAATTTTTTGCAGACGGCGGTATACAATCGCACGTTGATTATTCCACGAATCAAATACAGCATGAACAGAAAGGAATAGCTGCTCTTTTGGATTCTGGGGGAAATCCTTCCTAGCATGCTTTTTTACAATATCTTTATATCCTTTAATAACTTCTTGCCAATCACCTGCAGTCATTTCAGGATCTGAAGAATA
The DNA here is from genome assembly GCF_038440375.1 of Bacillus sp. OTU530. NCBI lineage: Bacteria > Bacillati > Bacillota > Bacilli > Caryophanales > Bacillaceae > Bacillus > Bacillus sp. OTU530. Next base: position 4,360 of record NZ_JASATP010000041.1, on the reverse strand, counting down.
TCCCTTTTGTTCTCTTATTTCTTCTAAAAATTGCTCGAAATAAAAACCATCTATACCCAGTACAACATCACTAAACATTTGAATAAACCTGCGGTAAGAGTCATAGGCAAAACGCGGATTGTTTGTAAGCTTGGCCATCCCCTTCACAGTTTCATCATTCATTCCAAGGTTTAAAACTGTATCCATCATTCCTGGCATCGAAAATACAGCACCGGATCGTACAGAAACAAGCAGAGGATTTGCTGGGTCTCCAAACTTTTTACTTGTTTTTTCTTCAAGTCTATGAAGAGCATCTAATACTTGAAACTCTATCTCTGTAGAAATAGATTTCTCCGTATCATAATAGGAATTACAAGCTTCTGTTGAAATGGTAAAACCATAAGGGACAGGCAGGCCAATTCGCGTCATTTCTGCCAAATTAGCTCCCTTCCCCCCTAAAAGCTCCTTCATTTCACTCTTTCCCTCGTCGAACATATATACGAATTTACTCATAAAACCCCCACTTTCCTCTTTTTCAACATTGCTAATATTAAATCAGCCGTCTCTTCCACTGCTTTATTGGAAACATCAATGACCGGACAACCTAAGCGTTTCATAATCTTCTCAGCATAGTCTAGTTCTTCAAGAATCCTATCTAAATTTGCATAACTTGCTTGAGCGGTTAACCCTAAACTTTTCAAACGCTCCCTACGTATTTCATTCAGTTTGTCTGGTGATATCACTAAGCCGACACATGTATTTCTTCCAATTTCAAAAAGTTCAGCAGGAGGTGCCACTTCTGGTACCAAAGGTATATTTGCCACATTCAGTCCTTTATGGGCCAAATATACTGAAAGTGGTGTCTTTGATGTTCTGGAAATTCCGATTAATACAATATCTGCACGTTTTAACCCTTGAGGTTCCCGTCCATCATCGTATTTTACTGCGAATTCAATTGCTTTCACTCTTCGAAAATAGTTAGCATCTAATTTCCTCATTAATCCAGGCTCACACTTGGGGTCCTCTTTAAATTTTTGAACAAATGCTTCCATAAGCGGATTTATTAAATCAATTACAACGATTCCTTCTTCTCGTGCCCTTTGGTCAAGATATTTCTTTAAAAACGGAATTACGATTGTATAGACAATAATAGAGCTACTTTGCTTTGAGAGAGCAATAACATTCTCAATATCTTCGATCTGCTGTACGTAGGAATAATGTTGGATTTCAACATGGTCCCCATTAAATTGAGCTGCAACTGCCTTTACAATTAACTCAGCTGTTTCTCCAACTGAGTCCGAAACTACATAAACAATTTCCTTCTGATTCAAGTTTGTTCTACCTTTCTACAAGTACAAACTATTAATATATTTGTTCTGAATTAAAAAAGAAGAGCCAACCTATTTACAAGTATGGCTCTATCTAAAATTTTTAAGAATTTATCACACACTAACACTCATTTTTATAATTTAAGGAATTTTATTTTAGTCAAACCTAGTTTTTAGGAGCTTTTTCCCAATCAGCAATGAATTTTGCAATGCCTTGATCCGTTAGTGGGTGCTTAGAAATTTGCTCAATGACTGCATACGGAATCGTTGCAATATGGGCACCTGCCATTGCTACACGAGTAACATGATCTGGATGGCGAACAGACGCTGCAATGATTTGCGTATCAAAATTATGAACACGGAATAGCTCTGCTACTTTTGCTACTAATTGTACGCCATCCTCAGAAATGTCATCCAAGCGGCCTAAGAACGGAGATACATACGTTGCACCTGCACGAGCTGCCAATAACGCTTGGTTCACTGTAAAGATAAGGGTAACGTTTGTTTTAACACCTTTATCTGCAAGATAACGGCAAGCCTCTAAACCCGCTAACGTCATAGGAAGTTTAATTGTAACCTTCTCATCCCCGCCGTTAATTTTGATAAGCTCTTCAGCTTGCGCAATCATTTCATCGGCTGTAATTGCATCTGGAGTTACTTCAGCTGAAACAGACTCTACACGTGGCACAGCTTGGCAGATTTCTGCAATGCGATCTTCGAATTTAACTCCTTCTTTAGCAACTAAAGAAGGATTTGTTGTAACGCCAGCTAAAACACCGATGCTATATGCCTTTTTAATATCTTCAAGATTTGCAGTATCTATAAAAAATTTCATGATAAATTGCCTCCATTTTTTGTGAGAAATAGCAGATCCAAATGATTTAACTAGAAAAGTAGTAAGCAATCCTGCACTTAAACTAGTACATCTTTCTGTTCTAGAAAGGTGGCTTTTATAAATCTCTCTACTTCCTCAGCCGTTTCCATATTTAAAATTTGTTCAACTCTTTCCTTTATTTCTGCTTTTGATAATCGAAGAATATTGCTTCTTGCCTGTAAAATGGAAGTAGCACTCATACTAAATTCATCCAAGCCAAGTCCGAGTAAAATTGGTATTGCTACTTCATCTCCTGCCATTTCTCCACACATACCTGCCCATTTCCCTTCTTTGTGAGCAGCATCAATGACATTTTTTATCAAGCGAAGAATAGCCGGATTATATGGCTGGTAAAGATAAGAAACACGTTCATTCATACGGTCAGCTGCTAATGTGTACTGAATTAAATCATTTGTTCCAATTGAGAAGAAATCGACTTCTTTGGCAAAAAGATCTGCTATAACTGCAGAAGATGGAATTTCTACCATCATCCCGACTTCAATGTTACTAGAAACAGCAACACCTTCAGTCTGAAGTCTCTCTTTTTCTTCTATTAGAATAGCCTTTGCTTGTCGAAACTCAGCCAGAGTTGCAATCATCGGGAACATGATTTTTAAATTTCCATATACACTAGCACGTAATAGAGCACGAAGCTGTGTACGGAACATATCTTGCATTTCTAAGCATAGGCGGATAGCACGGAATCCTAAGAATGGATTCATTTCCTTTGGAAGGTCTAAGTATGGGAGTTCCTTGTCACCGCCAATATCAAGTGTACGAACAACAACTGACTTTCCTTCCATACGTTCCAATACTGTTTTGTATGCATCGAATTGTTCTTCTTCAGTTGGAAGTGTATCACGTCCCATGTATAAAAATTCAGTACGGTATAACCCTACACCTTCACCGCCGTTTTCGAGTACACCTTTCATATCATCAGGAGACCCAATGTTGGCTGCCAATTCTACGTGATAGCCATCAGCCGATACTGTTTTTTCATTGACAAGCTTGGCCCACTCCGCTTTTTGCGCTTCGTAAGCAGTTTTTTTAGCTTCATATTGCTTCACGACATCTTCTGTTGGATTAACAATAATTTGTCCATCCAAACCATCTACAATGACTAACGCACCATTTTCAATGTCGGCCATAACTGTTTTAGTTCCAACAACTGCTGGGATTTCCAGTGAACGAGCCATAATCGCTGAATGCGAAGTGCGACCGCCGATATCTGTTGTAAAACCTTTTACATATTGACGATTTAATTGAGCAGTGTCAGAAGGAGTTAAGTCTTCTGCAATAATTACTACCTCTTCTGAAATCGTACTTGGATTGACGATGGTTACTCCTAAGAGGTGAGCAAGTACACGCTTTGTCACATCGCGGATATCAGCCGCGCGTTCCTTCATATATTCATTTTCCATGGCCTCAAACATTGAAACGAACATTGTTGCAACTTCGTTTAAAGCGAATTCAGCATTTACTTGTTCAGATGTAATCTTACCTTTAATCGGATTAATAAGTTCCGGATCATTTAATACAAGGAGATGAGCAGCAAAAATGTCTGCTTTATCTTCCCCAAGGTCCCTGCGAGCATTCTCCTTGATGACTTCCAACTCTGCTTCAGACTTTGTAACCGCCTCTTCAAAGCGTAATACTTCTGCTTCTGTATCCGTCACTGATTTCCTTTCCACTGTAAGCTCAGGATTCTCCAAACGGAACGCCTTAGCAATGGAAATCCCCGGAGAAGCTGCAATTCCTTTAATTGTTGTAGACATTATTTTAATAACCCCTTACTTTTATACTTTTGGCTTACATCCCATCTTCTGCTCTTCTAAAATATATTTCAGGTCAATCTGGTTCCCTTATTTAGCAAGGCCTTCTTGTTGCATTACTTCGTCAAGTTTTTCAATTACTTGTAATGCATCATCACCTTTTGCAATCACCTTCACAATGGCTCCAGTTGGAATCCCCAGTGACATAACTCCCATAATTGATTTTAAGTTTACTTGTTTCTCTTTGTACTCAAGAGTCACTTCAGATGTAAATGGCGTAACCGCCTTGACTAATGCTGTTGAAGGGCGAGCATGAATTCCTGCCTCGTCGATTATTGTGTAACTTTTTTCAACCATCTTAGATTCCTCCATTATCTTTTTTAGGTTTGTATACTTTTACAATAGCT
>NZ_JASATP010000040.1:0-54596 GCF_038440375.1 Bacillus sp. OTU530 | reverse complement strand
TCAAAGTCTATAAGGAAATTATATAGATTTATCAGCGCAGATAAGAGGAATAAACTAATGTACACTTTAAAAGTTTTGTTTTTTCTTTGAACTTCACGTTTAAATTCATACATGTATTAGATCCTCGCTTAGAAGCTATGCATATGATCAAAAAAGGACAAACCCTCGAAGGGGAGAAATCTATCCGAAGCCAAGTGAACCTCGTTCATCAACTATTCGGCTTCCCAGCATAAAATAGTCCCACTAGGAAATTTCTCGTCTCTTTATATCTCTCCCAAGTATTTGCACCAGAACCGCCTAATGGATAGAACGAAAGTGCTTAATCACAACATTTTTAAAGGTAGATGGGCCTCCTTCAGAAAAAAGTGTTATTCCTTTATCATTTAAATGAGGAAAGACTTCATTCGAATGGGTTACATTACCATCGTCAATGAATACTTCGATACTTGTTTTATCAACAAGAACTTTCAAATGAACTTTCTTCTTGCTTGCATCAAACGGGGCTTTACTTTCAACATACTTTTTACTCTTATCGGGTTGGTCTGTAAAAACTCTATTAACATAAGAAAAGTTATCTGGTATAAAAAAGCCCACATCAATATGACGTGTTTTGTCTGTTGACTCTCGAATTCTTAATCCTACATTCTTGGCATCTGACCAAGATATATCAGCATCAAGCTGATAAACATCACTTTTTACCTTAAGGGTTTTTGAACCATTAACCTCGATATGTTTAAAAGAATTCGTTGAGAAGGTTAATTGATCCAATGCTTCAATAGGCTGTGAAGTAAGAATGTATGCATCGTTATTTTGTTTTTTTAGTTTAATTTGACGAACAATGGAATCAACCCCGTTAAAATCGTCTTGCAATGTTGGTGTATTGTTCGGATAATCCCAATTATTCATCCAAGCCAAAGCGTAACGTTTATCAAATTTATTGCTGCTTGTACCATCTTCAAAAGTAACGCCGCCATACCAATCGAAGCCATAATCCAACCACTGTGGTTCACTGTAATCTGCGATAAAGTCTTTTCCATTATAGTTACCGATCCAATATGCGTAGGTATTAGGTTTACCTATAGATTTTCCATTCGCACTGGCCCCTAGAACCCACTTATATGTCCCGTCATTTGCCTGTATCTTGAAAAGATCCGGACATTCTATAACACCTATATCTTGCGTGAAGAACCCATCTGTATAATGCCACTCCTTTAGATTACGGGATTCATAAAAACCAATCTTCGTTCCCTCTGCCAAAACCATCATCCACTTATTAGCTTGACTATCCCAGATAATTTTTGGATCTCGAAAATCTTTTTCTCCTGGATTTGGAAGAATGGGATGGTCACTATATGACTTGAATGTTTTACCACGATCTGTACTGTACCATAAATACTGTTCTTGTTTTCCACCATCAGTAGATGGTTGTGTGACAATCGCTATAACGGTTCCCTTTCCAAATCCTGCAGTATTTTGATCATCTACGATAAATGATCCAGTCCATGGATCACCATTTCTTGTAGTGTATTTAGGAATTGCCACCCCTTCATCTTTCCAGTGTACCAAATCCTGAGATGTCGCTTGCCGCCATTCTGTACCGTTACCGTTTGGATAATCCTTATTATATAAGTAATAATAATGGTACTTACCATCGAAAAAGACGGGTCTTTGAGGATCGTTTATCCATTTGTCAGGTGCACTAAAATGATAGACGGGACGATAGGTTAAAGGGGATTTATTAGCGGCTTGGTTTATCTTCTTATCTATTGGAGGGAACAATAATCGTATAAGAAATATACTTCCTAGGCAGATGATGAAAAAAACACCTATCCATTTATAGACTTTTTTATTAAATACTCTATTTTTCAAATTTGATTCATCCCCTTTTAATTGTGGTGGGAGTAGTTTTTCTGCGATTTAGGAATGGATAAATTAAATTACTTTTCAAAAAATCTCGCTGAAAAAGAAAGAAAATGCCGATATTTTGTCGGCATTTTCTTTCACCCGAATTTGCTTTTTATAGTTTCCGGGACAATCTTAACTGTGAAAAATTATTTGTTGTTATCGCCAACTGTTAACTGCCCTTGTTCAAGGATACTATCTTTTACGACGGAAGTTTTTGATCCGTTAATGTTAAGCAAAAAGCTTGGCGCAAAAGTAGAATGACGGTCTGCATAGAAACCTCTATTTGTCATATAACTTGTGATTACCACATTATTGCCTTCAGGTTGCGGTACAGCAAAGTGAGAGTACGTAAATGTGACGTCACTAGGATCAAGATCAAGGTGTAATACAAGTCCACTTCCGTTTAGTGGTTTGTATGGTCCAGTTAGAGAATCAGATACGTATCCTAACATATAAATATCTTCTTTATCAATTCCGTCAATGGTCATTTTAGATCCTCGTGAATCCGTGAATAAGTACCATTTACCATCCTTTTTAAATACGTTAGCACGTTCGATTTCATCTGTTACTGTATTGGATGTGATCAATGGTTTCATTACATTTTTCAAAGTATAATCGTCGTTTAATTCAACAATACCTAGTGCACCATTAGCTAAGGAAGCGTCACGTTTTTTAGGACTTTGTAACAGCTTATTTTTTTCTTGTTGGAAAAAGACTTCACTTCCGCCATAATAAGCTTTATTAAATAGAGATTCATCTCCTTGGTAACCATCTTCTGTTCCTGTATTAGCTTCAAAAACAAGGTATTTATGACCATTGTCTTCAACATAATGAGGATCTCTTAAAGTATGGTTATCGCCTGAACTATAGTTCCCCTCATCGATAAATTGTTGAACATTTTGATATGTTTTACTGTCACCATCAAAGATAGATTTGTGATCTTCTACACCATCAACCTTAATCGTATCAGAATCCGGTTGAGATAAATTAACTTGAGCCGTTGTTAAAGTTTGTTTACCATAGTGCGTACCTGAGAAATCTGTGTAAAATAAACGAACTTTTCCATCGGATGTTAAAGTTGCGGAACCTGACCACTCTTGTGTTTGATACTTAAGATAAGGATCGTTTGGAACGAATTTATCACTATCCTTGAACACTCTTCCAGCGTTTTTCCAGCTGTCGATCGAAGTATCGCCAACTTTTTGATAGAAAAGGTAAATAGACGTATCATTTGCGTCTTTAGGGTCTCCTGCTAAAGCAAAAACAACATGGTAACCATGATAATTTGCCATTGTTCCATCAGCGTTTTGCAATGGCCAGCTATCCCATACGTCTAAGTCAATTAGATTGCCGTATTTATCATAACCTTTTGCCGAAGCGATGTTTTTAATGGTTGATGCATCGAATTGTGGCACTTTAAATTGATCACTGTTTTGTTGTTGAGGTATTTTAAGCGTGTCATAACGTGTAATATGGGAAACTCCATAATTTTTGTTAAAATCCCGACTGTCTTTTTCTGCAGCAAAAGCTTGAATTCCACCGCTCATTACTAATGCTGTTGTAAAGGTTAATGCTGTTGTTTTTCCGATAAATTTTTTGATATTCATAAGTTTTCTCCTCCTCTTAACCTTCATTAGATGTTAATTCCAAGCATTCTTCATTTATGTCTTAACTAAAGGAATGAGTTCTAATAAAGTACTGACCAACACCATCTATGTATTTTTCGAGAGCTGCAGAACTAGTCATCATTGCAGCAGATGGACAAAGTTATTTATTATGGCTTCACACATCTGGAAAACCACCTTACTCATTAGACAAGAAAGACATGAACTAAAACAAATCATTGAATTAGGTGCACCATTGATCAAAGAAATAGATTTCTAAAAACTTGGATTAAATTTTTTCTATCCCTATATTTTCTTAAGAAAGTTTTAGGGAACCGGTTCCGTTATTAATTTACATTCTTCCCTAGGGGGAGTCAACCGGTGTTGTAAATCAATATCGGAAACATCTGGAAATCTAAATAGATCATTAAAACTGAGATCTAGGCAATGAAAGCGAATAAAAGACAAAAGAATAGCATAGAAAACTAAAATCAAAAAAAATTTTTTTCGACAAATTTCGCATTAACGTTGTTCAATTGTCATCGACATGAAGAACGAATAATACTACTGTAGCTTTATAAAAAGGTTTGATCAGAAATAGGCTATAAACGGTGATTTACATACATATTTTAACGAATTTTCAATTAATATTGATAGGTAAAAATCCAAACAGTTTTATGTACGAATATATTTTGGGACCCCATTTACATATTTTTAACACTCTCTTTAACCACACTTAATATGTCGAATATAGGATTAAATTGTAACAATTCGTATTGATAATTCAATTAGTGGTAGCCCCATACATCCATCAACTTAAAAGCTTAGACTATACTCAAAATGAAAAGCACGTTACGATTCTTTTACGTTAATGAGAAAGGATGACGTGCTTTTTATGAAGATGCATTAAAAACAAGAGTTGTCTTTATATGCCGAAGAGTTATATTGATATATGGGTGCTGGTACAAAGATAATTTATAAAAAACGTAGGATATGAATTTTCTACTAACTTACGGATTATGATACGATACCGAACAGCTTATCAATGAATTCTTTGCGATTTTGGGTAGATTTCACCCCTTGATGAACCTGCTTCTTTTTGATCATATGCATCGCTTCTATGCTACTCAGTATGTAAGTAGCTGTATAAAATAATTTCAATCCTAACATCAAACGAACTCGCTTCTTGATAAAACGATGATCCTGTTCCACAATGTTATTGAGATATTTCACTTGCCTTATTTGTATACCTTCAGGCATACGCTTCTCTTCTTTTAACTCTTGAATCGTTACAGGATAGGATGGGTTTTGTCCACTGTTATGACACGAGGTTTACAAACATGAGAAGCAGCCAAGGCTTTCTTGAAAAGGCGCTTGGCTGCTTGTTTATCTCTTGATTCACTTAGATAAAAATCAATGGTATTACCTTCTGAATCAACTGCACGATATAAATACATCCATTGACCTTTTACCTTGATATATGTCTCATCTACTCGCCAAGAATCGTTTGTTTTCTTAAGTTGACGGCGAACTCTCTTATTTAGTTCAGGACCATATTGATGAACCCAACGTATGATGGTTGTATGAGCGATGGATAAGCCTCGTTCCTCCATCATTTCCACCAAATCACGAAAACTGAGGCTGTACCGTAGGTACCATCTTACAGTTAGCAAAATAATGTCAGACTGATCATGCCCCTTGTTTTAGAGTAATAGTATCAGTATGTTCAGGTGTTAGAGATTTATTGCAAGATGTTCGAGGTTTTTGCACCAACAATGTTAGATAAACCCACCTCTTTTAAAGAAGTAGGTTCGTTGTTAGAACTTCCTTGATTTACTTCCTCATGACGATGAGGATACTTTATCAAAATTCCTCCATTTCCGGGAGATTTGTTCAATAAGACGGGGTGTTGTTCGGCAGCATCCTCCAATTAAACGCGCTCCAACTCGATACCATTCTTCAGATTGAAGGTCGAGCTCGTTACATGCTTCCTTGCCATACCAAGTTTTCGTTTCTGAATCATAGATTTCACCAGAGTTTGGATACACAATAATCGGCTTTTGCGTATTTGCCTTCAACACTTTTATGGCCTCCGTAACAACTGATGATGGTGCACAATTGAGCCCAATGGCAGCAATCTGTTTGCTGCTCTCAAACACTCTCGCGCACTCCCCAAGCAAGGTGCCATCACTAATGGCTTGCTCATTTTTCAAAGAAAAAGACAGCCAGGCACACACCTCTGGGTAATCTTTCAAAAGCGAATCCAGTACTTTAGCTTCCTTCAAAGAAGGAATGGTTTCAAGTGCTAATAAATCAGCACCTGCGTCAATCAATGCTGCCATTCTGGGACGATGAAAATCAGCTAAAGCTTCATCGGTTACATCATAGTTTCCTATATACTCTGAACCATCTGCTAGGTAAGCTCCATAAGGTCCAACGGATGCAACAACCAATGGCTTCGGTCTAATACTCTGCATCTCTTCCTTCCAAAAGTCATCTCTTGCTCTTTTAGCAAGCACCACCGTATTTTTGATAACTTCCACTGCTTGTTGTTTGCTTAATCCACGCTTGATAAAACCATCAAATGTAGCCTGATAACTTGCCGTTATCGCACAATCCGCTCCCGCTCGAAAATAGTCAGCATGAACCTGATATATCACTTCTGGGTTCTCAAGCAATATACGAGCTGACCATAGCGGATCGTTCAGGTCACATCCATGCTTCTCTAGCTCTGTGGCAAGTGCTCCATCCAGAATCATAATAGAATAATCACGTAGGATTGCTTCAATTGGATTGATTTTGACCGACATACTCGAACCCTCTTTTCTTAACTTTTTGGGTTACATAATAGCTTCCATAGCAAAACAAGATAAATGAAATTCCACAATAGAGTGCAATACGCTGAGTAGGATCAAAAGCAATCCCGATACATGAAGCCAGACATAGCACAATCGAAGCAATTGGTATCAGTGGATAAAATGGCGTTCGGTAGACTAGGTCTTTTACGGAATGACCCTCTTGTATATAGCGTTTGCGAAACAAATATTGTGAAAGACTAATGCTCATCCAAACGACCACCACTGCCAGACCCGAAATGGATACCAGTACGATATAAACCGTATCAGGTGCAACAATACTGGAGAATAAAGCTAAACCACCGCCCAACATACTGAAAATAACTGCATAAATTGGTACACCTTGTTTTGTTAATTTCAAAAAAATTGGCCATATCATTTGCTTATCGGCAAGTGACCAAAGCATTCTAGAAGACGCGTATAGGCCGGAGTTCGCGGCAGATAAAATAGCCGTTAAGATCACAAAGTTCATGATATCCGCTGCATAGGGAACTCCAATTCGCTCAAGGACAGCGACGAAGGGACTCTTTAAAACTCCCGCATCCGACATGGGCAATAACGCAGATAAAACAACTATGGTACCTACAAAAAAGAAAATCAGTCTCCACAAGGTTGTACGAATGGCCTTGGGTATCGTTTTGTCTGGTTCTACCGTTTCTCCAGCTGCAATGCCGATTAATTCTGTTCCCGAAAATGCAAAATTAACTGCAAGCATCGTCATGAGAATGGCAAAAGCCCCATTGGGAAAGAGACCTGCATTTGTTAAGTTAGAGAAAAATGGAGCTTGTTGTGAATTCGTCATAGGAATCACACCTACCATTGTGCCCGCTCCTAACAAAATAAAAATGACAATAGCTATGACCTTGACCGACGAAAACCAGAATTCAGATTCTGCGAAAAATTTAACAGTCACTACATTTAACCCAAAGATTAAAGCAGCAAATAACGCACTCCAAATCCAGACACTGATGGATGGAAACCATCGCTGCATCAATAATCCTGCAGCCGTAAATTCCGAACCCAATGCAACCGTCCAGGTGAGCCAGTACAGCCAAGCTACGGTATAACCTGTCCCTGGTCCAATGTATTTAGCTGCATAGCTATGGAACGCACCTGTCTCCGGCATATGAACGGATAGTTCTCCTAAACAGAGCATGACGAGATATACGAATACTGCTCCAACAAGGTAAGACAGAATTGTACCTAATGGGCCTGCCTGTTGAATCGTATACCCCGAACTTAGGAACAATCCAGTTCCAATGACCCCTCCAAGCGAGAGCATGACGATATGCCGTTCTTGCATTTTGCGTTGAAATTCCTGCTTCCTTACGCTCCCCATTCTTTCTCTCCTTTTTTATGTTTCTTTATTCTCCGCCCTTGACCCAAAGCTCGAGAGGTAGTCCTACGAGATCCTTACCGATCCATTCTCTTGCAATATTGTTCGATGGCCCCATAGCAATCCCAGCACGTGCATCACGGAAAAGGCGTTCAATCGGCCCTTTTTTATATCCGTATCCCCCGCTCACATCCAATGCAATTTTCGTAACCTTATTCGCTACCTCGGAAGCATGAACTTTGAATTCTGTAAGAGGAAGGGTCAGCACTCCCTGTTCTTTTCCTTCTGATTGTAATATATCTAATTGCTCAGCAAGATCGAATTGCCATGGTTTTGTACTTTCAATTAATACTTTGGCTTCTGCAATTTGCTGGCGGATTACTTGATAGTCACTTAAACGGTTATCAAAATCCCGATGGATAGTGTTTGTAACGTGTTCTGCCGCTAATTGGAGAGCATGTTGTGCTACGCCTAACCACGCGGAACCTAAACCGATTAGGTAAATAGGGGATACGCCATGCAAAAGGATTTCTTTTCCCCGACCTTCTCTTCCTAAAATATCACGTTTATGAACAAATACATCCTTATAGGAGATAGGACCGCTGTGATTCCCGCGTACACCCAGAGCTTCCCACGGGCTGGCTTTGATTCCGGGCAGCTTTCCATCTACAATAAAGAAACTGATATCAGCAGCATCCTGTGCTTCAGGACTCCTTGTTTGGACGATATAAAAATCCGCTTGACCGGCACTTGTAGTAAAAGATTTATCGGCATTTAAAATATAATCCTCACCATCACGCTGTGCCTGGCTGAAATTGTACCACCAGTGTCCGCCGGAAGCCTTTTCACTTGTTGAGTAGGTGCTAATCAACCCTCGTTCAATTGGTTTTAACCAGCGCTCCTTCTGCTCATCATTTCCAAAAAGAGTAATGGTTTGGACGGCCCCTACATGCATCACATAAACAAGGGCAGTGGAGGCGCATGCTTTTCCGATTTCTTCTGCCACAATAGCAAACGCTACATGGTCTAGCTCCAAACCGTTATATTTCTTAGGAACAAGAATATTTCCCCATCCCGCTTTAATAAGAGCTTCTAAGTTTTCTCTAGGAAACTTTCCTTCCCTGTCAGTAATTTCTGCATTAGGTCGTACCACTGTATCTACAACTTTACGAATCTCTTGACGGATTCTCTCGTAATATTCACGGTTCGTTTTATTATATAATGTTCGTGCCACAATCTCTAAAGACATAATGGTTTCTACCTCCTCTAAGACTTATCTTTATATTAAGAATGAATTTCTATAATAAAATAGTGCTATCATTTTTTATAAGCAGGCTGAAGTCTTATACTGTCCCTGCTTTTTCCTTTAGTTGTTCTTCCTTTTGTCTTACGAGCGGAATTACTTTTTCACCAAATGCTTGTAATTCTTCATCATAATGGAGGAAGCCAGTTAAGATGATATCTACTCCAATTTTTTTATACTCAATAATGCGATCTGCTACTTGTTCAGCTGTTCCAATTAGGCCAGTTTTGAAACCGTCATTGTATTGAACTAGGTCTTCAAAAGTCGATTCAGCCCACATTCCTTTTCCTTCAGGAGAAGATGCCCCAGCTGTTTTCACCGAATCACCGAAACCTTCAACAGCTTCTTTATTAGCATTCGTTACGATATCGCGTAATACTTGTTTGGCCTCTTCTTCTGTATCACGAACGATAACGAATCCATTTAAACCGAACTGGATATCCCCAGTGCCATTTGCTTTTCTTAATGCTTTTACTTCATCAATTTGTTCTTTAATCTTTTCAAGAGTGCCTCCATTCATGAAGTATACGTCTGTTGCACGACCAGCCATTTCTTTAGCTGCTTTTGAGTTACCACCCTGAAAGATTTTTGGTAGTTTAATTGGTTTTGGTTTTAATGGTGCATTGTTCAGGCGATAAAAATCTCCACGATAACTGGAAGAATCCTTTGTCCACAGTTCGCGAAGGACATTAATAAATTCTTCAGAACGACGATAGCGTTCATCATGATCTAACCAAGGTTCCCCATATCCGTTAAATTCCCCTTTAAACCAGCCACTGACAATATTAACTGAGGCACGACCATTACTAATTTGATCAATTGTTGAAATAATCTTAGCCATAACACCAGGATGCCATAAGCCCGGAAGCACAGCCGTGATAATATTGAGCTTTTTTGTTGTTGCAGCAAGAGCTGATGCAAGGGCAGCTGCTTCTAATTGATTTTCAGCACCATAGCTTGCAAAAAATCTCGTTTGTAATAATACATACTCAAATCCATTTTCTTCAGCAATTTGTGCATAGCGTTTATTGTCCTCAAAAGACCATCCTGTGTTTTGTGGAAGATTAGAAATCACTAAGCCTCCGCTCACGTTTGGAGCCCAATAAGCAAATTGTAAACTCATTTTATTTTCCTCCTAATTAAAGTGATAAAAAACTAATAAACTACTTTATAAAAATAATTTCCTTAATTAAAAATAAACATTTCTTATTGGAAGTTCAGTATCGTTCACAACATAATTACCAATAGCACGAGCTTTATAGACCACTGGATTATGAGAAGCAATAGTGCGAATGTTACGCCAGTGGCGATCAAGATTTGCCGACTGTTTTGTCGCTGATGCTCCACCTACATCAAAAAGCAATGTGGAAGCCTGCAAAGCAAGTTTATCCACAACAACCTTAGCTTGAGCAGCAAGAAGGGAAGCCTCATGACTAAGAGAAAAGTCAATCACTCCATTTACTGCAGCATTTATAACTTTGTCCTGTGCATCGGCAGCAGCTAGTACAATCGCTTCAGCAGCAAATGCGCTGCTTGAAAGTTCACCGATAATTTGTAAAAGTTGTGGATCAGACGCCGGAGTGTCAGCAGCCGCAAAAGTAAATGATCGGGACCTTCCATGAAGTAGGGCTGCTGCATCCGTTACTATATTACGCAATATACCCGCTATAACTGCCTGCAAATAAAGCTGTAAATGTGAATTAAATGGTGTCTCGTCCTCATGAATAAAAGTCACTTCTTCCTTATTAACAAATACATTGTTTAAACGAGTTGTTCCACTTCCAGTCAATCTTTGTCCGATTCCATCCCAATCATCTTCAATAATGAGACCTTCGCGATTAGTTGGTATGAATACTGATGCTGTTTTTCCATCTGTAGTTGATGCCATCACAACTACCCAGTCTGCGTATAATGTACCTGTACTAAAATATTTCGTTCCGTTTAATCGGTAGCCCTTACCTTCCGGTGATAAAGTTGTTTCAAAGGATAAAGTTCCAACATTTTTTGACGATATCTCAGTAAATGCATTTCCAATAATTTCTCCTGACGCAACTTTCTTCAACCATATTTTATTTTGTTCGGTATCGCGATTTAGAAGTAAAATTTCCACTTGGTAATAATGAAAACGCAGGGAATGTGCAACATCGGGGTCTGCTTCAGCTAAACGTATGATGACATCGAAAACATCGCGAATACTAGCACCTCCACCACCAAGTTCAACAGGTAAACGGAGGGCGCCTAGTCGAGCTTGACGAATTAAATCTATTGCATAGTAAGGACGCGCTTCACTACCAGCATTTCTACGTTCCTTGGCATCTTGAACTATTTTATTTAGCAATAAATTAAAATCAGGAGAATCCATTTTTACGGGAGTAGTAAATGTTGGTGAAGTTGAATACCCCCTATTTTTAATGTTCTCTTCGAAATTTAATTGTTTTTGATAAGACATAAATTAATGCAACTCCTTACATTTTATTTTAAATATGCTTGTGAAATGTTGGAAATTACTAGCCCCCCACTTACGTTCGGGGCCCAGTAGGCAAATTGTAAACTCATTTGATAGAGCCTCCTTATTTAATTGTCTTAAATGTATTTTTACGTACTAGAAAATGATCACCTCCCTAACTGATAAAAAAACTTCTATCAATTTCCTTAAGTCAGAAATGATAGAAGCCGCCAGTAGCCTGGTAGGCATTATTTTATTCTTAGAAGATTTCAAAAAACTTTATAGACGGAATTTAAACACTATTAATTTAATTTTCCGATTACAGAAATTCAAACTAAATATATATGTTAAGTAAGTATTAAGAGTTTTTTGAAAATTAGTCTAGCGGTTGATCCTGGTACAAAAATCATTTGATAGAGCCTACATGAACTGCTTAATGACAGATTATGATGCAGATCCTCCCCTGTGAAGGAAGTTATCCTTTTGCATTATTACATGGCTTCTATTCCTGAAAGAATAAATTTAGAAATGGCAGCTAAAGGTGTTAGAAATCCTAATAAAAACAAAAGACCTCCAATAAATTCTTCTTATTATTCTCATAAAAAGTCGGTGTAAAAAGGTCGTCTTGAGAAATTAAATCAACATTCTAGTGACTAAATTTTATATAAGCGAAAGACCTCTAGCTTTCTAGTTGGTTTATTCTATTAATCTTGTTATTTAACAATGGCAGATTTAATATCACCACCGAATGGACTAAGGAATGTTCGTTTATTTGAAGTATCCTTTCTTTCTATTGGAAGTTTAGGAAATAATAATTCTGCTGTTGTATAGGCCTCTTCTAAATGTGGGTAACCGGATAGAATGAACGTTTCGATGCCTAAATCAGCGTATTCTTTCATACGTGCTGCAACCGTATCAGGATCTCCTACAAGTGCTGTACCTGCGCCTGTTCGCACTAATCCCACGCCAGCCCATAGATTTGGACTCACTTCTAATCGAGCACGGTCTCCTTCGTGAAGGCTCGTCATTAAGCGCTGACCTTCTGAATCCATCCGCTTAAATACTTTTTGCGCCTGTTCAATGGTTTCGTCGTCCACGTGTTCAATTAGCTTATTAGCGGCTACCCATGCTTCCTCTTCTGTTGGACGTACAATGACGTGTAGTCGTATACCAAATTTTAATGTTCTTCCTTGAGTTGCTGCGAGCTCACGCATTGTCTTAATCTTTTTCTCCACTTGGGCTGGCGGCTCGCCCCATGTTAAATAAACATCGACGTGCTCTGCAGCAACATTCATCGCAGCAGGTGAAGATCCTCCAAAATATAGTGGTGGATATGGTTTTTGAACTGTTGGGTATGGTAATTGTCCTCCTTCAATTCGTAAATGGTCTCCGTTTAAACTCACTTCTTCTTCTGTAAATAATTGACGCCAAATAGTTAAAAACTCATCTGTTAACTCATAGCGTTTATCGTGATCTAAAAATACACCCTCACCTGCAAGTTCGACCGGATCACCTCCAGCAACAACATTAATTAATAACCGGCCATCAGAAAATCTGTCTAATGTTGCAGACATGCGTGCCGCAAAGCTTGGTGACATTAGACCCGGACGTACCGCTACTAGATACTTTAGTTTTTTTGTTAAAGGTACAAGTGTAGAAGCAACAATAAATCCTTCCTCACATGTTTTTCCTGTTGGAATTAAAACACCCGTGTAGCCTAAATCATCGACTGCCTCTGCAATTTGCTTACAATAGTTATACGTTGCAGAACGGGAACCCTCACTATTATTTAATTGACGAAAATCACCATTTGTAGGAATAAACCAAAAAATTTCCATTAATTATCCATCCTCTCTGTATGTAATCAAGTTTATTATTTTATTGTTACTTCCTTTGGTAGCTGATTTACTAAATCATTCAAGGCAGTTTTTAGTCTTTGTTCGATGCCTGTATCAGCAAAAGCAAGCTGATTCTTGTAGTTAATGTCTGAATCGACAATAAAGACTCCGTTAATGATCTCCCGACTTCCTAATACTGAGAAAAGTGGCTTAAATGCATACTCCAATGATAAAAGATGTGCAATTGTTCCACCTGTTGCAACCGGAAGAATTACTTTATTAACAAGTCCTTTTTCTGGTATCAAATCTAAAAATGCTTTTAACAAGCCTGGGTAGCTTGCCTTATATATCGGACTTACAATAATTACGGCCTGAGCCTGTTCAATCAGGGATTGAGCTTGCTTAATCTTCGGACTATTAAAGTTTGCAAATAAAAGGTCTTCTGCTGGCAAATCACGAACAGTGATGGTACTTACCTGCTTTCCTCCAATGACTAATATTTTTTCCAAATAGGTAGAAATAGCTGAAGTTCTGGATGGTTGTGAAGGACTTCCGGAAATAATAACGATACTTGACATATTGCTTTTCTCCTTTTTTCCGTATATTGAGATGGAACCTAAATAATGTGTTTTTATTTTTTAAGAATAGGAGGTAATCTCAGGAAGCTGATAATTTAGAGCCCAGTTTCCAAGATCCCGTATTTTATATTCAATCGGATCATGCAAGGTATGAGTTCTCACATTACGCCAAAAACGATCGAATTGATACTGCGCTGAAGTTGCCCTTGCTCCCATAACGTCAAACATGCGATTCGTCACCTCTAGTGCCGTTTTTGCAGTTGAAACTTTTGCTGTTGCTATCATAATCCCGCATTCGCCTCGCTCCTGTTCTGTTAGCGACCACTGTTTTTCCCATGCTTCTTGTAAAGCATCTACTGCATTTTGAGCCAGTGCTTCGGAAGCTTTTAACTGCACAAACAGATCTCCATATTGGCGAATCGTATAGGGGTCATTATTTGCCTGCTCAACACCGGAGGTTAACCAAGGACGAGAAACGTTTTTTGTGTAATGTTTGGCTGCTTCAAATGCTCCTTCTGCCACTCCCAGGAGAACATGAACTAAAATCGTTTGAGCAATATGCGTCCGTATTGTAGAAAACAAACCTACTGGATGTTGTTCATAAAAATTCAGTACTTCATCTTTTTCTAGCAGCACTTCATTAAAAATAACAGTTCCGCTGTCCGTTTGCCGCTGCCCAAAGCTATCCCAATCACTTTTTACTACTATTCCTGTTCGTTTAGTAGGAATAACAGCAATAACAGGTCTGCTATGTTCTGGACTTTTAGCTGAAATAAGCAGTCGGTCTGAATCTCTGGAGCCGGAACAAAAGGTTTTCTTTCCATTTAGTCTCCACTTGGTTCCATCTTGCTTAATGATTAAATTTTCATCTCTAGGATTAAAGGCATTTCCCCAAAATAAGTTATTTTCAGCCGTTTCTCTATAAAGCTTTTCTTTTTGCTGTGGAGATCCGTATAAATAAACAGAGGTCAAGCACAAAAAATGATAGCCGAATAAATGGGCCATCGACCCATCCACCTTCGCAAGTTCACGGGTTATTTGAAAAACAATTTTCCAATTCTCACCATGTCCCCCTAAGGATTTTGGAATGATAAGAGAGAGTAATCCACTTTTACGAAGTAGATCACGTTCTACTTTTGCTGTTCCACCTTTTTTATCCCGTTCGATTGCCGTTTTGGCAAATTCTTTTGCTAATACGTTGGCCATTTCAAGGTAATCAAGTTTTGTTTCTTTTGTTACCATATCCATAAATGAGAATACCCCTCCTTCTTTTTCTTTAAACTGAAGTAAATCCTTAAAGAGGACTCAGTATTTCTTCAACCCTACCACTTAGATTAAAAGTACCGTGTTTATATAATATATTCTTCGGTTCCTTTTCCTTATTAAATTGGTGGAGCTTTCTTGTTAGTCCCCCATTTCCAAATCTTATATATTTATGATGATCAGATTTCAAACTTCCTTCTGTAACATATTCCAAAAAGGCTAAAAGATAGATTCGACGTTGAATAATATTAATAATCCCATATTCATAAAACCAATGATCGATCGTGTTATATACCCCCTTATTCACCCTATATTGCTGTTGGCACCAAAGAAAAAAGTCTAAATCTGGTAAATTGAGATATTCAATTTCTTCTAGACTTTCCTTTTGTGTTAGATTTTCAAAAAGATTTAATGAGCTTAAATTTTCATATTTCATACTGAATATCCCTCAATAATTGATGTTTAAAATGTTTAATAGTAAGCAATTGACTTCGCTTTTTCTGCCATGATTTAAAATTTCAACTTGTAAGGTATTTTTCAATCTACTTACTTGTTTCCCTTAATAACCGCCAAATTGGCTCTGTGAACGAATCTTGGTCTGCTTCAATATATTGTTTGGCATAAGCACGAACCGGATCCCCCGCATAAAATCGTTCATAAAGTTCATGTCGTGACCCTAAAGGGCTCCCGATTAAATCCCATGCTAATTTAAATAGTTGTACTTTTTTCTCTGCGCTGACCGTTTTTCCTTCAAAGTACTGATGCATATGTTTAGAAACCACTCCAAAGAAATCTTCTAACCTAGAAGGAACCTGAACAAATCCTCCTCCACCTATTTGCTGTAAAATCTCGATGGCCCTCGGATAAAAACGGGTTCCGATGTTTCGGGCTGTATTGATATAGGATAGTTCAGGCACTAAAACTCCCAATTCGTCCGGCTTTGCTTGAACTTCTGATGCAATAACAAGTGCTTTTATGGTATCAATCTGGGTAAGCAGCTCACCAAGCTTTTCTTGCACATGCAAATATTCATTAACACCAATTGACTCTGCTATCGCAAAGGCGATACCAGTTACGAATTCCAACTTTGCTACATAACGAACAATATTCTGATGAAAAGCAAGGGAATTGGCTGTTGTATTAGTCCGAAATGCTGCCATAGTTTCTGAGTTTCCATGAAGTAAGACCCTTTCCCAAGGGATTAAGACATCATCGAAAAATAGTACTGCATCCATTTCATCATATCTAGAGCTTAAAATATGATCGTTTTTCCTTACATCAGCGAAGGATTCCCGACAAACGATATGAAGCCCCTGAGAGTTTGCTGGAACAATTAGAACGTGTGAGTGTTTCGTATGTTCAGGTTTAAATTCGAGAAAGGAAGAGATGATGATATCATGCGCATATGGAGCTCCTGTCGCAATCATTTTAGCACCACGTACAATAATTCCATCACTAGTTTCTCTTACAACATGGAGAAACCGATCAGCCACCCTGAAATCCTCCAAACCACTGGAGCGATCAATTTGTGGATCGATAATAGCAGTGGTTAAAAACAAATCTTGATCTCTTGCTGCTGTATAGTAAGCCGTAATCTTAGATTCAAAATGTGGATCTAACTTCCCCAGTTCTTTCCTAGCAGCATACCATCCCGTTATCATAGATCGTGCATAATCAGATAACCGGCTCATCATCCCATGGGTTTCTTTAGACCAGTAATGAAACGCCATGCTGCGCTTTCGTAAATCCTCTAGTGTATAAGGTACTAAAAATGAACTGTGTGCATATGCCCCCCTATCTGGAACTTTAAAACCAATGTGATCTTTTTCACTGGGATCATCCAGTGAATCAAAAAGACGTGAAATGGTTTCAAGAGTTCCTTTAAACGCTGGATGACCTGCCACATCCCCTATTCTTTCACCTTCAAGAAATACACTACGTCCATCATTTAAGCTATTAATAAAGCGATCTCCCCTGCTTAGCATTAGTAATCTCTCTCCATTCAAATGAAAATGATCAAACGACAAATTTCTTTTGTCGTCAAAATGTCAACAAACAAAAAAGAGACCTTTATTGTTGGCTTAAACTTTAGGGAGATTAAAGCCTACATAAATGTCTCTGGTGGTCCAGTCGAACATATTAAATTAAGGGAGGTTATTACAATCCTATAATTCATATGAATAAAATCGGAATTTGATATTTATTATAGCAAACCTAAGCTCCATTGCAACAAACAATTAACACTATTTTGAAGCTTAATAAATATTAAACTTCAAAATGTTCGATATTTTTATTTTAAACTACATTATTACCTAAATTGTATTTTAAAAATTCAATAAAACCTTTTACTTATTTCATCCTTTTCCGTATGTTGATACATATGGAAATTAACCATGCTGAAAATTTAACACAAGTAGTGAGTTAAAATAATTTGCCATTGTATCTAATTCACATCAATTTCACAAAATCCCTATACCAAAACTAATAATTCCTATTGATTAAATAGGGATTTTATGTTTATTATAATAGCATTCAGTGAGATCTTATTAACAAACAATTCAGTACTTTTTGACGCTTAATGGACAATTGATTCAGAAGTGTACGACATGTATATTCAGATCTTTAATTTGATATAAAATTGCTGTGTCATAAATCAAACTGAAAAATCCTATTAGTAAAGAGAGGATGGAATTTTGTATATATCACAATTTTCTCCGTAGAGTAGTACTTTATGTTCTACTTAAATTATTACTCTTCTATAGATTTCAGAAAAAAATCTAAAAGAATAGAAAATTTATGACTAGGAATAAGTTAAATGATTTTGTTCATTACGTTTGGAGGATGCAAAATGGAGAGATTTCAACCAAATCTAGATCGCCGAATTGCTAAAACTTGTAAAATCATATATGAAACTTTTATATCTTTAATTTCAGAAAAAGAATTTACCCAAATATCTATAAAAGAAATTACTCATCAGGCTAATATCAGCCGATCTACCTTTTATGCACACTATCAAGACAAATATGATTTATTAGATAAAATGATTCAAGAAAAATTAACAGAATTAAATGAATTATTAATAAAATCCAAATCCGACTATATGAATTATCAGTCCAACATTGATGTTCCCGATCCCTACTTTTTAACTTTCTTTGAACATTTAGCTAAGAATAACAAATTCTACCACACAATGTTCACCAAAGTGGAACCTTCCCAATTTACCTCAAAAATGTTTGAAGTGATTAGGGAGAGTTTTTACATCCGCGTATCAAGTATGGAGAAAGATCAAAAATTATTAGTACCATTAGAAATATTGCTCGATTATAGTAGTTCATCTACTTTAGGCATTACAAAGGTATGGGTGGAAAATAATATGATTTATGCCCCTCATTATATGGCTTTACAACTAACCCGTTTATCTATTATGGGTCTTTATAAAACAATGGGTAAAATAAATTAGAGCGTAGGAAAGTCACACTCCCAGACATAAAGGGTTCTGGTGCAAAAATTTTAATATACGCGATAGTAATCTCTAAAACTCGTATATACTGATCCTATTACTTTACAAAAGGTGTGATTGGTATGGAAAAGGAATATGTATTCAAGTAGAAGCATTATCAACCTGATGTCATCTTATTAACGGTAAGATGGGATCTACGATACAACCTAAGTTTTCGTGATTTAGTCGAAATGATGGAGGAACAGGGATTATTCATTGCTCATACAACGATTATGCGTTTGGTTCACCAACATGGTCCTGAGCTAGATGAGAGATTTCGTCATTATCTTAAGAAAACCAACGATTCTTGGTGACGTATATCAAGGTAAAAGGTCAGTGGATGTATTTATATCGTACAGTTGATTCCGAAGGAAGTACGATTGATTTTCACCTAAACAAAACAAGAGATTATAAGGCTGCAAAACGCTTCTCCAAGAAAGCTTTGCGGTCTTTTCATGTTTCTCAGACACGTGTCATAACAGCGGATAAAAATCAGACTTATCCTATATAAATTTAAGAATTAGTAGAGTAAAGAACTGATTTCTTCAAGACAGCTCAAGGGCTTTCTCGTTTACTTTCAGTTCCTCCTCATCAAACCGTACGTGAGGTTTTCCCTCATACGGCTTTCCGATGTTCTTCTTTCTTTGGCGTTCGTGCTCCTTACAACGCTAATTTCGCGAGTATCGGTTCTGTCCATTTTACGATATCTCCAACTCTTCCGTGTTTCTTTCTCCGATTTCTCTTCTTATTCCAAAACAGTGTAAGCCGTTCTATTACATACCGATCGATTTGACCGAGCCACCGTTTCGCTTCACTCTTCTCCAAGCTTCCGCCAAAATATCTGGGCGATACATCTTGTCATACAGGGCGTGAAATCGTCGTTTTGGTGCTTCCTTGGCACAAAGATATAGGGTTGTCCAAAGTTCTCGAGTTTTGATATTGGTGTAGTTAGCCAGTTTTCCGGCATTCACGACTCTTACCTCCTTTCAACCTGTGAACAAAGTAGAGGTCCTTCCCTCATTCACGTTATGTTATCATGAATGTCTTCGGTACTATGACCTCCTCCGACTCCCTTCCCGCCATCCACCATTTTGGTTTTCCTTATAGGTATCTGCTTTACTAAAAAAAAGTGCGGGGGAGGGTCTCCCCAGTTCCGTGGTCTACTTTCTCAACATGTCGCTCCCCTTACCCCGAGGGATTCTTAGGTGTTGCATTCCAAGTTCTTCACACCGTCCATGGTCTTCGCCTACTTCCTCCAGGCTCGACTTCCCTTTATTCTCTTAAAGAGGGCTTTTTGACGAGGCGGCAGGATTCACTTTATGTTACAACCTATTGAGTTGCTTGCCCTTCCTAAAGAAGATGCGTTGTCGTCGGGCTTCAACCTTAGGATTTCTCCACCAGTTGCCAATCGTGCTACCGAGCGTCTTGGTACTTACTCGGACTGGATTTTCACCAGCTAGCAGGCCACAGCTTGCCTGGGCGCGCAAGAAGAGAAAAAATAGGCTTACGCCTACTGAAAATTCATCCCCCACCTACTCATGAGGGCACTGAAAAAGTCCACTTAAAGAGAAAAACAAGCTGACCACCTACTATATGCAGAGGATTAGCTTGTTTTTATTTTCTGTATATTGACAAAAGTTTCTTTATTTACCGAAATCACACACTTTTTCAGTGGCCTCCCTACTCATTGGGCTACGCCCATCGCATTCCTTGAGGAAGGGGACTTCTTTTCAGAAAATCTGTTAAAATTGCTAAAAACCAAAAATTCATATTTCCCTCCAACGTAAGTTTCTGTTGTCTCTTTAAAAAAAGAGCAAACCCCTCCCGAAATGGAGAGGGGTTCATGCTTTACACTGTTTTCAACAATGTAAAAATGATTAAAATGCTTGTTTCCTATACTCCTTAATGTATCTGAACAACAAGGTTGTCCCTGCTATATTAGACACAATGCTGGCTCCTAACATTACAGCCCATGCAACATTCTGAACCTTCATTGTCAAAGTCAACATGAGGAAGCACATACCAACCGCAACAAACAGGAATCCTAAAAGCTTATCCATGATTTTACACCTCCCTTTCCTTATTGTACCATTCAAAAGAAATGCGTTGTTGTATATTCTTGGATGTATAGGATATTCATGGTAGGTTAACATAAGTCGGCATTATCAGAAGTGCCCTGCCCGAGGGAATCCGCGCCAACACTGGGCTCCTCGCAATCTCAAACATTATCAAATATTTACAGATACATCTTTACGAACAAACAAAGAACTCCGGATTGTACTTCTTTACTTCTTGTAATCTCGGTTATGTTATGATCGACTCAAGTAATGTTGATTCTCCTAGACCAAATAAAAAAGGAAGAAGTGTTTTACCTCTTCCTCTTCTTGTTATGGTTTTGTCCACTTTATCTCAAAATCTGTCTGATATACATACATCCATTTTAAGAAATATCCTTTAATTCCGCTGTTAATCGTAGGAATTCTTCTTTATTTCTATCTTGTAATGATTGGTCGATTTCTTTTTGGATTTGCTTTTTTCGAAAATCACGAAGAGCTTTGTCTAACACCATTTTAGCATATACAGAATCCAGGACTTCTACTTCAGATTGTTTTGATACACTAAGTAAATTATTTTCCATCGAGAAATCAACTCCTTATCCTTTTTTCTATTATACCGTATTTTTTCTGAATATTCTAATATCAATTTCGATATTTGTAAGAGAAACAAGAATTCGTTGCAAAATTCAACTTTATGGACTTTTTAAAATAGGGGTAGTGCCGTGTATAACAACAATAAAAAAGAATTTATTATAAATACTTTAAACGCATGTTCTTTCTTTGTTTTTGGCATTATTTTACTAGCCGCCACTCTTTTCGCTAAGTAAGAATGATTGATAATAATTTTAATAACTATTTTTTAAACAAGAAAAGCCCCAACTAATTTTAGGTTGAGGCTTCTTGATTAACTAAGTTCTTTTTTCAAAATTTTCCCCGTAGCATTCTTAGGGAGCGACTGTACAAATTCGACAATTTTAGGTAATTTATAACTTGCCAAGTGTAATTTTAAATAATCCATTATTTCTTTTTTAGTTACAGTAGCGTGCTCTTTTAGAACAATAATTGCCTTCACAACTTCTCCTCTAGTTTCTTCTTTTACACCGATAACAGCTGTTTCTAAAACCCCCGGATATTGATACAACAATTCTTCAATTTCCCTAGGATAAACATTTAATCCTCTTGTTATAATCAAATCTTTTTTTCGATCAACAATAAAAATATAACCGTCTTCATCTTTATATGCCAAATCCCCCGTGTGTAACCATCCATCCACTACAGTTTCTGCAGTTGCTTCAGGTTTTCCTAAATATCCTTTCATGATATTTGGTCCCTTTGCAAGTATTTCTCCAATTTCACCAGTCTTTAATTCATCCCCATTTTCGTCCACTATTTTGATCTCTACATCAGGAATAGGAAGTCCTATCGAACCGACTTTAGGCTTACCATTCATCGGAGTAAAACATAATGCGGGGGAAGCTTCCGTCAATCCGTATCCTTCTAACATAGGTATTTTATACTGATTCCTAAATGATTGAAGAACCTCAACAGGTAAAGGTGCACCTCCTGAAATAGCTAATTTCAATTGAGGAAGAGAAATATTTTCTGCTTTTAATAGTTGAGATAAAATTACATACATGGATGGAACAGCACATAATATTGTGATTTTATCTTCTATTAATGAACGAATAGTTTCTTTAGGGTGAAAAGTCTCATGAATCACAATTGATGCACCCAAATAAAAAGGAGCTAAAATAGTCACTGTAAATCCGAACGTGTGAAACATCGGTAACACACACAAGAAGATTTCATCATTTTTTACATCCAAGACTTTAATAAATGACTTTGTATTTGATAAAAGATTATGATGTGTTAACATTACACCCTTAGGTTTGCCCGTCGTTCCTGATGTATAAAGTAAAGTTGAAACTTCATTTTCGGATAATACAGGCATAGAAATATTATCATTTTCAATTATAGAATCTGTAAATATAGAATCAATTACGATGACATTTTTTAAACTCAATTTACATTTTATAATTTCTTCGGTAACTCCAATTTTTTCAAAAATCTTTTTATGAATGACTAAAGTGTTACTTTTAGAATCTGAAATAATGTATGAGATTTCCTCTAACGTCAACATAAAATTCAGAGGAACAACAGTTGCCCCAATTTTTGTTGCTCCAAAATAGGCGTATATAAACTCAGGAGAATTAATTGAACTAAGCGCAATTGTGTCTCCGTGTTGTATACCTATTTTTTGATAGTAGGCAGCATATTTGATTATATTTTCATGCATTTTGTTGTATGTTATTTTCTTATCTTGATATTTGATGGCAATATCTTCAGGTTTACTATTTGATAAATAAAAATCGCTTAAAAGAGCCATAGTATATAGTATATCTCCAATCATTTTTTTATTTGGGTGTTCTTATTTTTCAATCAATCACCTCTTTCAAGAAGGATAAAAATAATTTGGTTCTGGTGCAAAAAAATCTAGGGAACTTGGACATACTGATACTATTATTCTAAAAAAGATGTGTATCCGTATGAAAAAGCCAACAAAATTTAAATGGAAACATTACGAATCCATAAAAAAAGGGCAACTTCACCAAAGGATGAACTATGCCCAAAATGAGGTTGAAACTATTCATAAGTTATTTAAGTTAGCTGCTTAATCCCAGGGTTAATAGGATATTGCTGTTCTATGGCTCTAGCGAATTATTTTGCACCGGAACCCAAACTACAAATTCGTTGCCAACTTTGTAGTTTCGGTTCTGGTGCAAACACTTGAGAGATATATAAAGAGACGAGAAATTTCCTAGTGGAACTATTTTATGCTGGAAAGCCGAATAGTTGATGAACGAGGTTCACTTGGCTTTGGACAGACTTCTCCCCTTAGAGAGTTTGTCTTTTTTTGATCATATGCATAGCTTCTATTCCCGCAATAATCCATTTGGCAGTTCGGAAGGACTTTAAGCCAAGCATCGGGCGAATACGCTTTTTAATAAAGCGATGATCCTGTTCCACGATATTGTTAAGATATTTAACTTGCCTGATTTGTATGCCTTTTGGCATACCTTTCTCTTCCTTTAACTCTTGAATTGCTATAGGATAGGCTGGATTTTTGTCTACTGTTATGATACGAGGTTTACAAATATGATATGCAGCCAAGGCTTTCTTGAAAAAGCGCTTGGCTGCTTGTTTATCTCTTGATTCACTTAGATAAAAATCAATGGTATTCCCTTCTGAATCGACTGCACGATATAAATACATCCATTGACATTTTACTTTCACATACGTTTCATCGACTCTCCAGGAGTCATTTGTTGTCTTAAGATGATGTCGTACTCTTTCGTCTAATTCCGGTCCATATTGATGAACCCAACGCATAATCGTTGTGTGAGCCATTGATAAACCACGTTCCTCCATCATCTCCACTACGTTACGAAAGCTCAAGTTGTACCGCAGGTACCATCTTACTGTTAACAAAATAATGTCGGGCTGATAATGTTTCCACTTAAATAAATTTTGCTTTTCCATACTAATCACGTCCTTTTTTAGAATAGTAGTATTAGTATGTCCAAGAGTTAGAAATTATTTGTAAGTGGGCTGGAGTTTTTTGCACCAGAACCAAAGTCTGTATTAACAATTACTTGGTAATTATTGATACAGACTTTTCATTTCAATGTTTATTTCGGGGATCCGACCGCATGGCTATGCTTGCAAATTCTGTGTTTTGAGTTTTTGTATTTCTGTTTTATGTTTTCCTGCTTTTTGCCTTGTTTCGAGCCGCCTAGCTACAAGGGATAAACTGAAGTTCACGACAAAAAACATGACAGCGACTAGCAAGTAAGTCGGAATCGTATAGTTTACACTCTGTCCGTTAATAATTTGCGCATTGTGTGTAAGCTCGGGTAGCGCGATAATAACAGCCAATGATGTATCCTTCAGCAAGGAAATGAATTGACTGACGATTGGCGGAACCATGCGGCGGAGCGCTTGCGGTAAAATAACGTACTGCAGTGTTTGTAAATAAGTAAGTCCTGATGAGCGTGCAGCTTCAATTTGCCCTTTTTCAATGGACAGAAGACCGCTGCGAACGATTTCCGAAAGCATGGCTGCTTCAAAAATAGTAAGGGCTACGATGGCGGCAGTTTTAATCTCCAGCTTCATGCCCATCTCTGGAAGTGCAAAATAGGTAAAGAAGATAATCAGCAGAAGCGGTAAATTTCGGATTGTTTCCACTAACAGCATGAGTACTTGAGAAAGAACGGGTATTTTTGCATATCGTAAAATTCCGATAATGCTGCCAATCAAAAAGCTAAAAATAATGGAGATGAATGCTACTTGTAATGTAACGAGAAAGCCTTCCAGCAAAAATTTGACGTGATCTCCTGTATAAGCACCTGCAAAGTCCAAGACATTCCCTCCTTCAATAGCCTCTCGCCAGACGTTTTTCTAAATAACTGACGCTCAGACTTAATGGAACCGTTATAATAAGATAGAAAAGCGAAACGAAAATATATACATCAAATGTAACGAATGTCTTGGAAGCAACTAAATCCCCAAAATACATTAAATCGAGACCAGCAACTACACCAAGTATAGAAGAGTTTTTGACCAGATTAATGAATTGATTGCCAAGTGGCGGAATGACGATTTTGATGGCTTGTGGCAAGATCACATAATACATTGCTTGTACGTAGGTGAGACCAGATGAACGAGCAGCCTCCATTTGTCCGTTTGGAACGGATTGAATACCGGCACGGATCGCTTCCGCAATAAACGCAGCCGTGTATACAGCCAGGCCGATCGTTCCGGCAGTGAAACCATCCATCCGAATATTCAACGTGGGCAATCCGAAGTAAAAAATAAAGGTAATTAATATAATTGGAATATTTCGAATGAATTCCACATAGGCCGCACCGATCCAGTTTAGCGGGCGAGAAGGAGCAATGCGCAGGACCGCTATTAAGGTGCCGGCCACGAAGCTGCCCCCTAAAGCGATAAGGCTTGCAATTAATGTATTTTTAAAGCCCTGTAAGTACATATCAAGATTTTCGGTTAAGATGGAGAAATCCAACATGGCTGCCGCTCCTTTCTGAATATGAAAGCAAACAGGATGATAGAATCATCCTGTTTGCAATTTATTATTTTTTCGGCTTTTCGCCTAACCATTTTTCATACAGCTTGTCGTACTCGCCGCTTGCATTGTATTCTTTCAAGAAATCGTTGACTGCTTGTAGAAGCTCAGTTTCGCCTTTTTTCACAGCGATGCCGTAAGGCTCGTCAGTAAAGATGTCACCAGCAATCACATAGTTCGGATCTTGCTTTTGCATTCCCAAGAGAATGGAGTTATCTGTAGTCAATGCGTCTCCTTGCCCAGCTTTTAATGCTTGGAATGCTTCGCTGTAGTTCTCGAATTCAAGCACTGTTGCTTCAGGCGCTTTTTGACGGATGTTTACGGCAGAGGTAGAACCTTTTACCGCAAGAACCGTTGTGCCTTTTTTAATATCGTCGATTCCTTTGATATTGCTGCCTTTCTTTACAAGAAGGGCTTGTCCAGCTTTAAAGTAAACATCAGAGAAATCTACTTCTTGTTTGCGCTCTTCTGTGATCGTCATAGTAGCGATGATCATGTCGATATCGCCATTTTTCAGCATTGGTATACGCGTTTTGGACGTTACTTCCTTGAGCTCCACTTTGCTTTCATCACCGAGAATCTTTTTTGCAAGAGCTTTTGCGATGTCGATGTCAAAGCCTTCTACTTTTCCAGTGGATGGATTCTTTAAGCCGAAAAGATTTGTATCATACTTTACGCCAACAATAAGCTTGTCCCGTTTTTTGATTTTCTCAAGTGCATTTTGTGCTTCGTTTGAAGTTTCTTTCGTTGATGTTTCCTTTGCACTGCCGCAACCAACAAGCGCGATCAACAGGCAAGAAAGGATGGTGAATAGGAAAAAATTCTTTAGCTTAAACATAGTCAGCCCCCTCATTTAATGGTTTAATACACGACTGAGAAATTGGCGAGCACGTTCTTCACGCGGATTCGCAAAAAACTCAGCCGGAGTTGCCTCTTCAACAATTCGTCCTTCATCCATGAACAAAATGCGATCTGCCACTTCGCGTGCAAATCCCATTTCATGTGTCACGACAACCATCGTCATGCCATCCTGCGTTAATGCTTTCATAACATCAAGCACTTCCCCGATCATTTCCGGATCCAATGCGGAAGTAGGTTCGTCAAACAGCATTAATTGCGGCTTCATCGCAAGGCCTCTTGCGATGGCCACACGCTGCTGCTGACCGCCGGACAATTGAGAAGGGTAGGAATCCGCCTTATCAGCAATGCCTACTTTGTCTAAGTAAAACATGGCCGTTTGAGTAGCTTCAGATTTTGAGACTCCAAGAGCCTTCATTGGCGCCAGCGTGATATTTTCGAGAACGGTTCTGTGCGGATAGAGGTTAAAATGCTGAAATACCATGCCGATGTTGCGGCGCAACTTGTTGAGATCCGTCTTTTTGTCGTTTACTCTTACATCATTTACGATAAGCTCGCCGTCTGAGATGGTCTCTAAATAATTCATACAGCGAAGAAGCGTACTTTTTCCAGAGCCGGAAGGGCCGATAACCACAACGACTTCGCCTTTTTTTATTTCGAGATTAATATTTTTCAAAACATGAAAATATCCGTAATATTTGTTAACGTCCTTGAAGGCAATCAGAAAAATTCCTCCTTAGTAAAATTAGACTTTTTCTATTTCTGCAAAAATAGATATGGAAATATATACTAATACAAAAAATTATATATTTTCCTATAATTGTTAGTCAATGAAATTTGATATATTTTCCAAAAATTAAAATATATCAAATGCAATATCAGATAATATTTTTAACAGATTTTCTGAAAAGAAGTCCCCTTCCTCAAGGAATGCGAAGGGCGTAGCCCAGTGGTAAGTGGAGGATGAATGTCGACTAGGCAATCGCCTAGCCTGTTTGGTGAATAGGAAATGCAACTAGACAAACGTACGTTCCTTTGGTAATATGTAATTATCAAAATGAACCAGAAGGGAGAAGGAAGGAATGAAGAAGTGCTATTTTTCCAATCGAATCTATAAACACAAGGTCCCCCACGATTTGAATCAGGAACTCTCTCATTCTCTCCGTCTCTATAATAGAGCCATGCGCACGGCTTATGCTTGGCAAACAAAACATCTACGCACGGGGAACAAGCCGTATGAAGGCACTCTTCACCTTGCGATTAAGAAACGATTTCAACTGGATGACTACTATACGAATAGCGCAGTCCAACAAGCAAACGCCCTTCGGACATCGCAAAAGGAACTACAAGCGTTGTATGTCAAACAGATAGACAGTGTCATGAAATCGATTCAAAAGAAATTAAAAAACGAACGCCGCAAGCTGACGGCATTGCGAAACATGAAGCAATCAATTGTGGATAGAAAACCGAAATTGCATAAGAGAATGGGGTATCGAGTGCATCAAACAGCTTCCGGTGCGGTATATGCGCTTCATCGTAAGAACGAGACACACATTTGTTTCTCCCTCTATCTGTTTGAACATCGGCATCTAGATAAAGAAATCAAACGCCTCAAGGCAAGAATTGGACAACTCCGGCATCGTCTCCTTCGGCAGGAGCAGAAAAAGGAGAAATTGAAACAGACGATTTCTTCTGCTTTGTTTGGCTCTCGTTCCTTCTTTCGTAAGCAATATACAATGCATAAAGATCAAAAGAGTCATGCGGCGTGGAGACATGCATTCCGTTACAAACGAAACGCCAAGATGACCATCTCTGGACGGAAGGATGCGAAGTATGGGAACTTTGTGTTCCAATATGATGCGCCAAGCCAAACCTTACATATCAGAAGTACCACGGGGCGAGCGCTTATACTTCCGTATGTGTATGTTCCTTATGGACAAGACCGGATGCAAGAATCCATCGCCACGCAGCTTTCCTGTCAAAATAAAAAGAAGGATGGCCAGTCAATGGGTTGGTCCATCGAAGACCATGGTACGTACTACATCATTAAATGTATCGTAGAAGATCCAGAACATCCTCATCTCAATCACTCAAAAGCAGACGGTGTCATCGGTGTGGACGTCAACTACAATCATATTGCCTTCTCCAACGTGAATGGACAAGGACAATTACTTTCCTCCTCTTGTCTCTATTTCTCCTTAGAAGGAAAACGAAGCGGACAAATCATAAAAATTCTAGAAGCAGAAGCGATTCGTTTGGTGGACATCGCCATTCAAAGAAATAAACCGATTGTTTTAGAAGTATTAGATACAACTCTATCAAAGTCTGCCGGACGTTACCGCAATCGGAAGCAAAACCGAAGAATGAGCCTGTTTGCCTATAAAAAGATGCAGGATAGCATTCACAGCCGAGCTGCCAAAATGGGAATCGCTGTATTTGAGGTGAATCCTGCCTTCACAAGCCAGATCGGGAAGATGAAGTATATGATTTCGATCCATCAAGCGGCGTCCTACGTCATTGGCAGACGCGGCATGAATCTGAAGGAGCAGGTACCAAAGCTGTTGCGAATCTATACAGAACGCAAGGATGGGGAGCATCACTGGAAACAATGGAGTGTGTTGACAAAAGCATTCAAAGCGCTTCGTCCGCATGTATTCTATCATGTATCGGGCCAATCTTATCCATTATTCAATAAAGAGATTTGTAACTATGGGCTGACACAAGCAGAACGTGATAGTTTGCAGAAGTATGTACCAAAAATTTGGTTAGAAGAAAGGGAAACCTGACTTCGTTTGGAATGGCATCATCTGTTCTTGCATCACCATCATTTTGCCGCAAAGGCCAGAGGATCTAGCTCCAGAATGGTGGGTGCATTGGTGCAAGAACATCGCAACACGTATAGGGTGAAAAAAGAGAAGCAGCTATCACTACTTGTATGAGACAAGGTCACCTCGGTGGCTTTGTCACGTACAAGGAAGTGTGAGCTCTCCCTATTTGCCCTATGAGAAGCCTGTTGAACGGCTCTGTATTTCGCTTCTTAGGAAGAAAATACAGAATCCCCCACCTCAAGGAGCATTAGCGAGTAGGTGGGGGTAGTTCAATATACTGTTCAGCTATTGATACTAAAATCTCATTGTGGAACATGTTATTTCTTCCTTCAGCAAATGGCCCCCAGGATTCGATCTGAACATTGTTCTCCTTCATCAGTCTAGCACTTTCTATTTGCTGGCAGAAAGGATGCGTTTCAACCTGGTTTACAGCAGGAACCACATCATTATGAGTGATCAAATCCGCCAGACGGTCAGGATAGAAGTTACTAACTCCGATTGCCTTGATTTTCCCCTCGTGATACAATTCCTCCATCGCACGCCAAGAACCATATACGTCGCCAAATGGCTGATGAATTAAATACAAGTCCAAATAGTCCAATTGCAGTCTTTCTAGTGACTTTGCAAATGCCTTCTTTGTGCTCTCATAGCCAGTATCCTGAACCCAGAGTTTTGTAGTAATAAACAATTCCTCACGCGGCACACCGCTACGCTTGATTGCTCTGCCGACTGCTTCTTCATTTAAATAAGACGCAGCGGTATCAATCAGACGATAACCTGCCATAATAGCATCATAAACGGATTGTTCACATTCCTTTGCATCTTGAATCTGATACACGCCAAATCCGAGTATCGGCATCTCAACGCCATTGTTCAAAATTACGCTTTGCATATGAAATCCTCCTGCTTTTTAATAATAAGTGTCTGTTATTTACCCACCCTATTCGCATATTCTGCTGGATAGCGATCTCCTGAAATCTCAATTTTCGAGAGTGCCTCGTTCAAATCCCTTAGTTCCCCTGCGCTCAACTCAACGTCCGCTGCGCCAAGGTTTTCTTCCAGTCGTTCCAATTTACGCGTACCGGGAATCGGGATAATCCATAGCTTCTGAGCAAGCACCCAAGCGAGTGCGATTTGTGCCGATGTTGCATCTTTCTCTGCTGCAATCGTCTTTATCAGTTCGACCAAGACCTGATTTGCTTCAAGATTCTCCGGTTTGAAGCGAGGAACAATGCTGCGGAAGTCAGAGCTAACAAACGTTGCATTCTTATCAATTGTTCCAGTAAGAAAACCCTTGCCTAGCGGGGCGAACGGAACGAAGCCGATACCAAGTTCTTCGAGTGTAGGCAGCAGTTCTTCTTCAGGACTTCTCCACATCATGGAGTATTCACTTTGAATGGCAGTAACCGGATGAACCGCGTGTGCGCGGCGAATCGTTTGCACGCCTGCTTCAGAGAGTCCCCAATATTTAACTTTCCCTTCCCGGATTAGGTCTTGCACTACTCCAGCTACTTCTTCAACTGGTATATTTGGATCAACTCGATGCTGATAATACAGATCAATGGTTTCAATGTTAAGGCGTTTGAGTGAGCCTTCAACGGATTGCCGAATAGTCTCAGGCTTACTATCAAGCACCTGCTTGCCATTCATATTTTTGATTCCGAATTTGGTAGCGATAACCACTTTCCCCTTAAACGGGGTAAGCGCTTCACCTACCAATTCCTCATTCAGATAAGGCCCATAAACTTCGGCGGTATCAAAGAAAGTAATGCCGCGATCAACTGCCTCATGAATCAGAGAAATCATCTCTTTCTTTTCAGAAGCCGGACCAAAACCACTACTCATTCCCATACAACCGAGCCCAATCGCCGAAACTTCCAATCCACTTTTGCCTAATGTACGCTTTTTCATCATTTATCTTCCTTTCTTAGCCAGAGTGTTATGGAATTATTTCAACCCCAAAAATGATCAAACACTCTTTTCAACATGGATTTTCTCTATTCTTTACCAGAAGGATTTAGCAACCTTTCGATCATAATAAAGGTTATTGAAAAAGCCTTGTATCCTTATTATGGAACAAGGGCAGGAGAGATGGTTAGCCCATTCCTCCCAAATGATTGCCTAATCCTCTCACAAATGTTTACGTAGCCAACGAATAAGCATTACAATGAGGGTATTAAGAACAAAGAAACAAGGGGGATCGGACCTATGCCTGAACAAATATATATACAGCAGGGGGAACTTGCTAAACTCATTGAACGTTATACAGACCGGGATGGTGTTCATACGACAGCTGTTCCGTCTTTATCTTTTGTTCGTCGCTCTGATGTCACCGTCCCCACTTACAGCGTTTACAAGCCTTCTTTATGTATTATCGTGCAAGGTATGAAGGAGGTATTACTAGCACAGGAGCGCTTTAGATACGATCCTGCCCATTACCTTGTTGCATCCGTTGACTTACCAGCTATCAGCCAAGTCATGGAAGCCTCTTCCGACGTTCCGTATTTAGCTCTCAAGCTTGAATTTACGCCGAGTCAAATCTTAGAGGTTTTAAGAGATTTTGAAACCAAAGCTGTCCTAAAAGAACATACTAAGCGAGGGATGTTTGTTGAGCGGATAGGATCATTTATGCTGGATGCGGTAATCAGATTAGCCCGTCTACTGGATACTCCTGAAGACATTCCAGTATTTGCCCCTCTATTTACAAAGGAAATTTTATATAGAATTCTGCAAGGGCCGCATGGGAATACGCTAAAACAAATAGCAATAGAAGGAAGCTCTATCTATCGCATTAAAGATGTTATCGAACAAATTAAGAATCACTATGATAGGCCTTTTCGGATTGAGGAGCTTGCGAAAATTGCCAATATGAGCGTTTCTTCGCTTCATAGACACTTTAAAGAGGTAACTGCCATGAGTCCCATTCAGTTCCAAAAACAACTGAGACTTCAGGAAGCACGGCGTCTGTTATTATCCGAGTCAACAGATGCCGCTGATGTGGCATTTCGGGTAGGTTATGAAAGTCCAACGCAATTTAGCCGTGAATATTCGCGCATGTTTGGTTTTCCACCTAAAGAACATACAAAGCGCTTGAAAGTAAAATCTGACCAAAGGATAAATGCTTGAAACCCCTGCTCAACGAGGAAACCAACCGCGTATTTATATAATTCTCACTATTGAATCTAGCAGTATTTGCTTGAGCATGTCGTTTAGGTAGACGGTATGAAGTAAGTAAATTGATAAAAGTTAAGCTGATGATCGTAATGAAGCGAATCATTCAGAATGCTTCAAGTTTTACGAACTTATTTATGAAAAAGGTTCCAAAGGGAAAAATAATCAGTCCCTTTGGAATATGTATTGAGATGGTGAACAACTGTCGTGAGAGCAATCATCGACAATACAAATAATAAATAATAAATAATAAATAATAACGATAATCATTGTAAATTATTATTTGTATTTCTTACTCCAAAAAGGATTCAAGTGCTTGTTTCAAATAATCCATTTCAGAGGTTATATCGTCTATCTGTTGGTTTAACTGACTTACTTTCTCAAGCGTATGCTGGGCATCCAATAAATTAATTTCTAACATCAAACGGCTTGCTTCACTCTCCAGTTCCAATCTCTTTACAAATAACCTTTCGTGCTTTTTTATGATTTCGTGTTTTAAATTCTTAATAGTATTTTCTTTCATACTTTCACCTCACTACTATCAATTCTGTATGGAAGCATAATCTACCTTTTGTTTCTTTCCTGAATCCAAATTATACCGATGGATATTTCTGTCGGAGGCCTAAGAAAGCGTTTATTCAATCTAATTTAACTGTTTTAAGCCATGATTGTTGAATTTTATCCTGCAAATTTGGCTCTATAACCTCCGAAATATAGTATTACCCCCCCTGTCCGCCCCCTTCATGAGCCCACTCAAATTGACCTACGTTAACAATATACGCCTTATATAGACCATAGTACCAGAACTGGAATGTTTAACAAGAAGTGAAGAATGCTTTTTTTAGGGGGAAGCTTTTAAGATAGACTCAAAAAAGTGATGCTTGCTTCATCATTTTAGAAATTGTATGATAGTATTTTGGTTAAAATTTCGCTATTAATGGTGTAAGGAGAGGAAATAGAGTGGCACACAAAGAACTGAAAAGGGGCTTGGAAGCTCGTCATATTCAGATGATTGCTTTGGGCGGTACAATTGGTGTTGGTTTATTTATGGGTTCAACGAGCACAATTCAATGGACAGGCCCGTCAGTAATGCTTGCTTATGCAATTTCAGGAATTTTTATATTCTTCATTATGCGTGCAATGGGAGAAATGTTGTACTTAGAGCCAAGTACAGGTTCATTTGCGTTATTTGGTCATAAATACATACATCCATTAGCAGGGTATATTACTGCATGGAGTAACTGGTTCCAGTGGGTTATCGTTGGAATGTCAGAAATTATAGCAGTTGGGGCATACATGCAGTACTGGTTCCCGGATCTGCCTGCTTGGGTGCCAGGTATCGTCACAATGATGATTCTTGGTACAGCGAACTTAATTTCTGTTAAATCATTTGGTGAATTTGAATTTTGGTTTGCAATGATTAAAGTCGTTACAATTGTGTTGATGATTATTGCAGGATTTGGTCTTATTTTCTTCGGATTTGGTAACGGAGGAGATGCAATCGGATTATCTAACCTTTGGGAAAATGGCGGCTTCTTTACAGGTGGATGGTCAGGGTTCTTCTTTGCTCTATCATTAGTTGTTGGAGCTTATCAAGGTGTCGAATTAATTGGGATTACAGCTGGCGAAGCAAAAGATCCGAAAAAAACGCTAACTGAGGCGGTTCAAAATATTATTTGGCGTATTTTAATCTTCTATATTGGTGCGATTTTTGTTATTGTAACTGTTTACCCGTGGGATCAACTACATTCAATTGGCAGCCCGTTTGTTGTAACTTTTGCAAAGGTTGGGATTACAGCAGCAGCTGGACTTATTAACTTTGTCGTGATTACAGCTGCAATGTCTGGCTGTAATAGTGGTATTTACAGTGCAGGACGTATGCTTTATACATTAGGAATGAATGGACAAGCACCAAAATACTTTACAAAAGTCTCCCATAATGGTGTGCCTTTATTCGGTACGATTGGTGTGCTAATTGGTTTAGCAATTGGCGTTATTTTAAATTATATTGCACCAAAAAACTTATTCGTGTATGTATATAGTGCAAGTGTTCTTCCTGGTATGGTTCCATGGTTTGTCATTCTAATTAGTCAAATTCGATTCAGAAAAGTAAAGGGAGCTGAAATGGACAATCATCCATTCAAAATGCCCTTTGCGCCTGTTACAAACTATTTAACGATTGCCTATTTAATTTTGGTATTAATCGGTATGTGGTTTAATGAAGATACACGTATCTCGCTTATTGTAGGGGTTATTTTCCTGGTTGTCGTTGTCATTAGTTTTTATGCTTTCGGAATGGGAAAACGTGTTCCAGTAGATGCTCAAACAGATGATGAAGTGACTAACCGATAATTCACTTTGTTTGATTAACATTAGAGTAAGTAATAGCGAGTAAAAAATCAATCCTGGTGTAAAGAAAATAAAGCTGTTGCTCTCACCATATGCCTACACGCATACGTGGTGGGCTCTACCGCCTCTTCCCAAACGTAAGGGAAGGGTCAAGGTTATGAAAGAAAAGGGAATAAAATCTTAAAAAGAACTCCAGTGGAGTTCTTTTTAAGTATTCAAAGCAGTTTCGTATTGTATTACGCAAAGATCATCTGTACCCAATAGAACAATAGAAATAACGTTACGATTGTTACTGGCGGAATTACAACTAACGATACGCTCAAGTAATCCTTCCATTTGACCTTGATTTTATTTTGTCTTAGTATGTGCATCCAGATGAGGGAGGCAAGTGTCCCGATAGGCAAGAGTAAAGAGCCCATGTCACTGCCAATGATATTCGCTAGATAAATCGTCTTCAATGTGACCGGATCCAATCCCATTTCTGTTAAAGTGATTGTTCCGACCATCAAAGCTGGATGATTGTTGAAGAAATTAGATAGCACAGAAACCAAACCACCCATGACAAAGCTTGCATAAAGTAATCCTTCATTTACAATCGGTTCACATAGTTTTACCAGCATTGCTGTTAGTCCCGCATTATGGAGACCGTAAATGATCACATACATAGAAAAGGCGAAAATCAAAATGTGCCAAGGTGTCTTTTTCAATATATCTACGGGATTTGTACGTAAGTGATACCATCTCCACACAAGTAAAACAACTGATCCGAGTACCGCAACAATTTCGATTGGGATTGCGAAATAGGATGCAACAAAAAGAAGACAGCGCATGATGAAAACAAACAATAATACTTTTAACATAAATCTTGTACGTTGCCGTTTCGTCTCAACCGTAAGACTCCCTTTTAACGGATGAAAGTTTTTCGTGAAGAATATGTGCTCGATATCATATACTGAATCTGGCAAACGTTTAGGCAGTTTCCGTTTTACTACTACGTACATCAACCACGACATAAACAATAGTCCTAACGTTGCCGGTACAAACATCATGGCAGTGTGCATATAAAGGGTCATATGAACAATATTCAAAGCAATTAAATTAACGATATTGCTTACACCGATGGGAGCACTGGAAGCTGTGGCAATCAACGCTCCTGTTAAAAGATATGGAATTTGTTGGTGTGGCTTTAGTCTAAGATTTTTGAGGAGTAGGATTAAAATAGGGGTAGTGATTAAGATACTGCCATCGTTATTAAATAAAAGCGTCATTAAAAAACACAATAACTGGATATACCAATATAAACGGTAACCTGAACCTTTTGCCGCATTTGCGAGCCGTGCAGCTGACCAGTGGAAAAAGCCAAAGCTTTCTAGTATAACTGCCATAACAATCGTTGCCATAATAGTGATTGAGGCGCCGCCGATTTTACTGATAATGTCCATAATATTGGCATAGGATACAGTCCCTGTTAATAAGATAATCCCTGCGCCAATTGCAGCTGGCCACGCTTCATTGATTCCCTTTGGTCTCCAAAATATGACTACTGTTGTCAGAAGGAACACCAAAATTGGAATGATGATTTGAATATTCATTGTTGTATTGTTTCTTCCTTTCTTTTTTGGAGTCCTAAGTAATTTGCATACTTGCTTGTCCAATTCTTATTCTACTTTATTTATATGCAAATCTATTAAAAAAGAACTAGACATTTGAACTACTATAATCAATATGGACGTTTATCCCCTATGTTTTATTTTAGGACGATCTAGGTGTTTGCCAGTTATGTAACTATAAAATGGAGAACTTGCCCAATCCATTTCTATCAATTTGAATAATATATTTATATCAAATGATAGGAGGGAAAATAAGTACTATGAAGTTCTTAAAAAAGTTTTTAATAGTCGGGATTGGATCTAATTTAGTTATACCCCTTGCTATGTTGCTCCTTCCAGTTTTTCTTATTACAAATAATATTGAGTTTTTTGAAAAACTGATATCCTACATTTCAAAAGAATAATTCCATTTATTTCAGGCTGTCTATGAGAAGGCGATCCCTTTATGGTTATATAAGTCAAGTGTTGGAAACTGATGTTGTATACTCTATCCCATCACTATCGGGGGTCAATGTATGTAGGACACTGCAAAAAGCCCTTCGGTTAATAACCTGAAAGGCTTTTGTGTTCATAT
This sequence comes from Bacillus sp. OTU530, assembly GCF_038440375.1. Taxonomy (NCBI): domain Bacteria; kingdom Bacillati; phylum Bacillota; class Bacilli; order Caryophanales; family Bacillaceae; genus Bacillus; species Bacillus sp. OTU530. The sequence continues at coordinate 17,379 of NZ_JASATP010000040.1, read as the reverse complement.
AATTAGCGTTGCAAGAAGTTACTGATATGTACTTGCTCCTCAAATACACTAAGTATTTATAGACCAGAGAAACTATCTCTCTCAACTTTGCATACCCGTAATACAAAGGTTTTGTACCACTCTTCTTTCCCTCTATTCTGTGCAACTTGGTGTGCAGAATGTTCCTTCCATCGTTGGATAGCATGTAATGAATCCCAATAAGAAACAGTAATGCCTAATTCAGAACCCCTTGCACTCTCTATGCCCAGGAATCCTTCCTGTTTGGATGCTAATTCTATCATTTTCTCTGCCATTTTTGTATACCCATTGTCACCTTCAGTCCGTTGAGAGACAAATATAACAGCATAGTAGGGCGGCTGAGGTGTTTTGGCAATTATGCTCATTTCCTGTTCCTCCATTCTGTTTGCTTACAACTATCCTAACATTTTAAATGACACTTGGTGCTTAGAGAAGGACTTTTTTCTTCTTTGTAGAGAAAGGACAGCTTACAGGTGTCAATTGGTCTGTTGCAATAGTACCATTGCTATATATGGGAATCATATGTTCATTTGTTGGTCAAACTGTTCAGGTTTTAGCTCAAAAGCATACCTCCGCAACGTCTGCTGGACTAATTATGATGCTTGAAGGAGTTTTTGGAAGTATTTTTTCAGTGGTGTTTGGTTTTGAAACATTTACAGTTAAGTTAGTTGTTGGAGGAATGCTTATTATGCTTTCCATTATTCTTATGGAAGTAGATTTTAGGCAAATGTTGGTCAAGAACAAGGAATAGCTTAGAAAGCAATAATTTTAGTTGAACAAGCAACAATGTATATTCCATGCATGTCGGATAGAAATAATGTCACATTGCCGGGAGTCAATATGTATCTAAACTCCTATAAAAGCGCCCTCCAGATCTGTACACTTGCGGCCGATTCAAAGGGAATTTCTGTTATCTGTATTGCTTCGGGGATTTTACCTATACGACAAAAGTACAAAAAAAAATCCCCATGATGGAGAATGTACTAAAGAGTACTTTTTATACAAGGATGAGTTTGGAAACATCTTATTTAGCATGACACATACAAAAAACCAAGGGATCCCTTGGTTTTTTTGTATGTGTCATCACAGACTACAGAACACTTGTGGAGAAACACAGGCAAGGAGTCTTGTTCTTTACATCTCTTCGTCATCACCGCCAAAGAAATCGCCAAAACCGCCTTCATCCTCTTCCCCTTCATCTTCTCCATCGAATCCAAATGCTTCTGCTGTATCTTCAATCATTTCATCTACCATTTCATCGACACCTAAAGCATCCAGCATCTCACTCATCAGCACACCGCCCAAAATCCCCAGAGCCAATCCGCCTATCATTCCACCTAGCGAACTGCCACCATGATGATGACCATGACTATGATGAGAGGCATGCCCGTAATGCGAAGCATAGGAGAACGGCTGTGTATAAGAATAAGGATGCTCCACAGATTCTGTGATATATTGATGTAACAGTTCTGCCAATCGCTCTTCATTTTGCAAAATAGAATCCTCTAAGAAGAATTCCCGCTTAGCTTCTATCTCTTGATACCCGCTTCGGCAATCTATTTCCATCCAAATATAAACCCCTGTTTCTTCATAAGAGAACCGAAGTTCTACCTCGCTTACGTGTCCTGCAAAGAGATGTGTTGGAAAAAACGCAAATTCTTGTCCATATTGATCTACTTTTCCAGAGTTCGGTTTTTCCCGAAACCCTAAGCCTTCCAGCGCTCGAAAGATGGATTGTACCCTCTTAGGAGCTTCAACAATCAGACGATCCACATCCGTACGATCCACACCGCCTTCAATGTCTAACTGCGTGTCAAAATAATAAGCAATTGAACCTCTGGAAACAGGCAAGTTTGTTGGAATTTGATACGTAAAAGGAATCACTTTTTGTTCTTTTGCAAGAATGGAATACGCTCCGCTTAATGGAACCACAGCCACTTCGCGCGTAGCAGTTCCTTGCTTCGTCGCTACACTCATCATGAAACGGGCAGAAGCGTGATTGATTTTCTGCTCTACTTCCCCCCCGTGAATATGAACTTCGCCATGTATTGTTTCTCCGGCAAAGTAGGGACGATTTTCAAAACGCAAATCAACCGTAGCGGCACCTTTCCCAAAACGAGCTAAAAATTTCTTAAACATATTTGTCTCTCCCTCATATTTTATTTTTCTGTGTTGTTGTACATATATGTATGAATGAAATATATAGAGACAAACAGCAACTTAAGGGGTTGCTGTTTGTTGTTCCAACTGTATTTTGCAAATCTCAATTCGTTTGATTTGATGTACATCTTTTGACGATACCTTAAACTCACAGCCATCTGCTTCTATGATCTGTCCCTCTTGGATATCATGATCTTGCACCATGATTCATCCACCCATTGTATCTACATCCTCAACATCTATAACAAATTTTTCATACAAGACATAGTAACGGCAAGACCCTGATTGTTTTTTCTACAACACTCATCTTTCTATACATTGTTAAGGAAATAACAAGTAATGTTGGTAATATTAACTCATACCGTTGACATGTTGTCAACGATTATGTATAGTTCTACAAAGGAATGCTATACTATTTTTTATTTTCCATATAATATTATGATATGAATTGTAGGAAGAAGAATGTATTCATTCATCTATAGATACCATTCTATGACGATCCTGATTGATTAATAGAAAGGAAATAAAATATGTCTGAAGAAAAAAAAATGAGTAATCTAGGTTTGATATTAAAAGAGTTATTGAAAGAACGGTCATTGTCCTTACGGAAATTTAGTGAGATCGCTGGAGTTGATACAGCTACAATCTCACGAATTATAAACGGAAAACGAAAGGCAACTCCAGAACACTTACAACGATTTGCTGACTGCCTTGGAATTCCTATGTCAGAGTTGTTTGTAGCCGCTGGTTACCCTATTGAACAGAAACAGCCAGATATTCATACATCGATTGATAGTATTCAAGATCTCCTCGATTCTTCTAATTTTCATACTAAAAAATTTAGTATAGAGAGTGTTGAACAAGAGTTAGCTAAGTATGAACAATTTTCGCAAACAGAAGAAGGGAAAGAAATCATACTTAAAGGATTTGAGGAGAAGCTTCAGAAAGTAGGCAGTATAGGTCCATTTATTAATCAGTTGATGGCTATGTATGAGACATTTTTCTTGAAGAAGAGTACAAAGCGTGCGCTCGTCTTAATTGGAAGTGCGCTAATCTATTTCATTTTACCAGTAGATGTTATTCCGGATTATATTTTTCCGATTGGATATATAGATGACGCTAGTGCTGTCCAAATTGTTACAAGTTTACTATCAATAGAAGGATAAAACTCATATAAACACGGGAATGGATGTATCACTTTTCGCACAGTGCTGGCAAGACGTTCTGGGCCATCAGGTTGTGTAGCTGATGATGAAAACAGAAGAAATTCTGACTTATTACTGTCAGCGCTGATGCATCGAGACATACTTTAAACACATGAAGGGAATGGTTGGTTTTCACGGCTACCAAGTCCAAAGTGAACGAGCCATTCGTCATTTTGGGATCATCGCCCAGTTTACGTATGTGTTTGCGATGCAGCTGCGAAAGACAGCATTTTCTCTTGCGATTCTAGAAACCAGAGCACGGAAAATGGATAATATCATTGGGTTTGTATATCAAGTATCAACAAACGTTATGTCCCTTGAACAAATTAAAAAAAGAGGTACAGGTAGCATAGGATATCTGTCATTTCCATTTGGATGGTAATGTTTTCGATTTAAAATGCTCATTTGGAGTTACGTATAAAATAGTAGCAGGAGGATTACTAATGTCTCACAGTTTCCGTCATAGCTCTCAATATAAAAAACGAAGGAGAAGAGTCACTGTATTCCTAATGCTCCCCCTTCTCTGCATTCTCATTGGGGGAATAGGTTATGCAGCGTATTTATATACAAAAGCGGAACATGTCGCTCAGGCAGCCTATAAAGGCTTAGATCGCGGCAATAAATCTAGTAAACGCTTAGAAGCAGTAAAGCCCTTAGAAGACAATATTTCCATCTTAATTATGGGTGTGGATGAAAGCGAAGCACGGAAGGAGGATACAAAAAATTTTGGAGGTTCTTTCCGAACAGATGCGTTACTTTTAGCTACGTTAAATAAAGATGATAAATCCATTAAGCTGGTAAGTATTCCTCGTGATACATATGTATACATTCCAAGTAAAGAACGAAAAGATAAAATTACTCATGCCTACGCATATGATGGTGCAAACGGTACGATTCAAACCGTAGAAAACTTTTTAGATGTACCGGTTGATTATTACGTAAAAGTAAACTTCGATTCCTTTGTAAAAATTGTTGATACTTTAGGCGGAATTGAAATGGATGTTCCGATTTCCGTTACCGATTTTAACAGTAAAAAAAGTGGTTTTGTGACAGTGGAAAAAGGGCAGCAAAAGTTGAATGGAGAACAGGCACTTGTTCTAGCAAGAGCGCGTCATATTGATAATGATTTTATGCGCGGACAGCGTCAGCAACTGATCATTGAAGCAATTGCAAAAAAAGCTCTTTCCCTTAATTCTGTCACAAAAATGGCAGATTTAATTGAAGCAGCAGGAAGCAAGATGGAGACCAACTTGACTTTTGATGATATGATCGGTGTTGTAAAAACCATGCTGGGAACACAGCTAAACATGGAAAAACTGCAGGTTAAAGATATTGATGAGTACATTAACGGCATTTATTACGCGAAGCCTGATGAACAGAGCGTAAAGGAAATCAAAGAAACATTAAAACAACATCTTGGATTAACATCCGAAACAGATGAAGTGACAGATACAACGCAACATACAGATAAAGAAGAAAAGCAGTAATGGTTTTGAAAACAAAAGAGGCAAATGAGAGTGATTTCATTTGTCTCTTTTCCTCTATCTAAGGGAATCTCACTACGCCAAGAACAAGAAAACAGCCTGTTTGGAGCTACCAGTTAACATAACAATCGAAAGCGGAAGTAAACCATACTTGGTTTATTTACCTTTAGCTCCTGTTACTCTATTGAACTACCCCCACCTACTCGCTAACGCTCCTTGAGGTGGGAGATTCCGTATCCTCTTCCTAGGAAGCGAAATACAGAGCCGTTCAACAGGCTTCTCATAGAGCAAATAGGGAGAGCTCACACTTCCTTGTAAGGAGCAAACATCACCGAGGTGACTTTGTCCCTTACAAGGAGTGATAGCTGCTTCTCTTTTTTCACCCTATACGTGTTGCGATGTTCTTGCACCAATGCGCCCACCATTCTGGAGCTAGATCCTCTGGCCTTTGCAGCAAAATGGTGGTGATACAAGAACAGGCTGCGCTATTCCAAACGAGGTCAGGTTTCTATTTCTTCTCACCAAACTTTTGGACAAATGCGGGTGAAGCGCTTTGCATCTCCTTGTCAAAGCACCCTATTGCTTCCAGTAGTCCCCCTTCTCTTTTTGGTTTATTTTGGTAATTTTATACCACCAAAAGAACATACGTTTGTCTAGTTGCATTTCCCTATTTATCAAACATGCTAGGCAGTTGCCTAGCGGACATTCATCCCCCACTTACCACGAGGGCACTGAAAAAGTCCACTTAAAGAGAAAAACAAGCTGACCATCTACTATATGTAGAGGATTAGCTTGTTTTTATTTTCTGTATATTGATAAAAGTTTCTTTATTTACCGAAATCACACACTTTTTCAGTGGCCTCCTTACCACTGGGCTACGCCCATCACTTGCTTGAAGCGGGGGTCTTCTGTCGGAAAATGATAAACAGTGTACAAGCAACTCTCAAAAAATATTGCTATATAATTTGAATTTAATTTTTACATCCTGATACACAGTCTATTAATGACTTCTTCCGGTGTTTCGTTAATAGAAGAAATGAATAAATCGTGATGAAGCCATATATCTGTTTGCAAGGAATGAAATTTGCTTCCCATCTTGTCAGTTTGACTGTACATTTTTTCATCCCTCATTTCCTGTACCATATTTTTTGATAAATAGACTTTCTAGTATGCAGGATTTTATGCAATGCCCTAGCGGCGCGGCTTTTGACCTCCCGGTCTTTTGACAAGCCTTTTTGCATATTTTTTTGCATATTTTATTTATGTTGTTCAATAATAGCATTCGATCAAAGATCTTAACTACTTTTTCTTGTTGAACTAACGCACTCCTTTAATTGAATAAGAATAAATTGATAAAATCAACGTCATTATACATTTTGAAGCTTTTCGCTATGGGACAAAAGGGAGAGCTTATTGATTATATCAATTCCAAATCCCAGCGTTCTTCCACAAGCCTTTGCCCCCACACTACTTTTTCATCCTTTGTTTCAGTAATTTTGAACCCGAATTTTTCATATAATCGTCTTGCTATCGGTAAGCTACTCACTGTCCATAAAAACACTCGTTCATATTGTTGTTCTTTACAGTAATCAAGTACCGTTTGAACCAATTGTGTACCTACTCCTTTTCCGCGAATGGATGATTCAACGATGAACCATCTTAACATAGCCGTTTTTTCATTTTCTTTGACTAATCCCACACAGCCTGCAAATTCCTTGTTATCTTCAGCAATCCAAACTTTTTCAATTTCCGCATCAAAGGTCTCGTGAAGATAGTCTAAAAATGTTTCATCAAACCCAAAGTTATCTGTATAAAAAGCTCTTTGCTTTTCGATAATGAGATATTTTTTATCTTCAGCAGTATAATCGTCTCTTATGGAAATAACTGATTCATTTTGATCAATGTGTTCCGACAAAATCCCTTTAATTGTACTCATTGAGTCGATAAGCTTTTGTTGTTTGTCAATATCTAAATTTCTTAGTAGAAATTTAACTTGCTGATCTGCTTTATTTTCCAAATCACGGTAAATTTTTTCCCCTTTCTCAGTTAAATGAATAAAATAAGTACGACCATCTTCCTCCCATTTCTGTTTATAGATCATATTTTGTTCTTCGAAACGTTTTAATATTCTACTTACATACCCACGATCTAAACCTAGTTCTTCTTGTAATAACTTTGCCGTACAATTACTTGTACTATTGATTTCAAATAAAATCCGTGTTTCTGTTAAAGAAAAAGGACTATCGTATACTTGCTGGTTAAGTAAACCAAGAACATTGGTATAAAAACGATTAAACTTTCTAACTTCAGATACTGTTGAATCAGTGGATTGCGTCATACCTAAACAACTCCTTTAAATTGAAATGATTGACTTTGTCAACTATATCAAAAAAGGATAAAACAACATAGTTGCTCGTGTCAACTATGTTGTTTTATCCTTTTTATGATGGACTTGATTACCAATATGAAATATAATCAAAATTTTTAATCAGGAGATTAGCAAAGTTTCACTTTCGATAAATGTCTTGTTCCACTATCCTGCCCTATCGTGGAACAAGAAAAAGGAGCCGCAACTACAACTCCTTGTTTCGCTCAAGCACCCGTTTATTCAACCAAATATGAATAATTACAACCCGTTATTTTTCCCATAGCTCAACCAGTCTACCTTCAGGATCTTTAATCCAAATAAACTTACCAAATTCACTAATCTCTTTTTCCTTTACAAGAGGTACACCAATTTGTTCAAGATGCTTAATAGTCTCGTTTAGATTATAAACTTGGAAATTTAACATCACTTGCTGTTCTGTTGGGAAGTAAAGGTCATCTTCAGTAAAGAAAGAAAAGATAGTTTCATTTCCTGAATGGGGTTTAATAATAGTCCCATTCCAATTTTCAATTTCAATCTTCAACGCTTCACTGTACCATTTTTTTATAGCATCTAGATTTTTAGTCCTCCAAAATATTCCCCCGAAACCTTTTATCATCATAATAAACTCGCTCCCTTCTCTAATTTCTTTAATTTTTCGATTAAATTAGAAATTCAAGAAATAAAAACAAGTTCCTTCTTCAACCAACTGCCTCGTTAGTTGAACAAAGACTCATGTATAGTGTATACATAGTAGGTTTACATAATCTCTAATTATCGGGAGTCAATGTATCTAGAATGCTAAAAACCTCCTTCAGATCACTGAAGGGGGTTCATGTTTACATAATTCCTTATATAGGAAGTAAATTGAATTGCTCTTTAAACATTAGTCCTTTTAGTAGGAACTGAACTTTACCAAACAAAAAGGGCTACCTAGGCAGTCCTTTTTAATTGTATTTATTTACGAGAAGAGAGAATCAACAGTATGTTCAACTTCCTTTAACATCCCTTTATATGCTTCTTCATTGAGAGAACCCACACCTCCAAAAAGTAAATGTCCAACAGGTTCAATGCCAACAAACCCGAAGATACCAATATCAGACGTGATTTTTAGACCTTCAGTCATACCAATCTCATCATAATACTCCTTTGGAGTACCGTGTGTATTAATGATGAAACCTTTCTTGCCTGTCAGCATTTTAACAATACCTTCTTCACCATAAGCATAAGCAAAACCGTAGGAGAATACACGGTCAACATATCCTTTAAGGATAGCAGGAAGTCCTGTCCACCAAATAGGATAAATAAATGTAATAACATCTGCCTGAGTGATAAACTCCTGTTCTGTTTTAATATCTTTCGGAGTTTCTCCAGCCTTCATAGCATTTGTATCTGCTGGTTTTAAAACAGGTTGGAAATCAAGTGCATACAAATCACGGACGACAACCTCATGACCATTTTTCTCTAATGTACTGACTGTCGTTTCTAATATGGAATGGTTCAAACTTTCAGGGTTTGCATGTGCGTAAATAATTAAATGTTTCATGTTCGTCTCTCCTTACTTATATAGTTTGATATCTAACCTTTTATTCAAAGAGAAGACAGATTTAAAATCTGTCTAAAATCTTTTCTAATATATTGTGTAGTTGTTCTTGTTCCTCATTCGATAAACCATTATAAACTACCGCATTTAGTTTATCCGATATTTCAAAGAACATACTTCTTAATTTTTCGCCTTCCTTGGTTAATGTAATATACGTAACCCTACTGTCATTGTTATCTTTTTGCTTTTGCACAAAACCTAAATCAACCAGTTTGTTCACTAGAATTGTAACAGTCGGCTTCGTTCGTTTAATACTTTCTGCTAATTGCTTCATCGTCACTCGTTCATGGTGATAAAGAACCATTAAAACATCACCATGAGACGGTGCCATGCCCTTTATTCCATGTTTCTCTAGTTCAGAAACAATTAATTTACTTGCATTTTCCCTAATCCGACTGATTAATGCAATTGCGTTTTTTCTAATCATACGCCTATTATAGTTAGACATCTAACTATTTTCAATGTTATGATTTTAAAGAATTTCCTATGATATCTACTGTATATTATATACATTTCCAGTTTGCATAAGTCGGAATTATCGGAATTCAATGCATCTAGGATGCCTACAAAGATCCCATAATAAATTACAAGCAGAAAAAGTAGGGAGAAAAACAAAAAGCCGGCCTGCGCCAGCTTCACATTCAACAACATAGTTCTATTTTTTTTCATAAGAAAGTTTTTGATGGATTAGGATAAGTTGGTCTAGTTGTTGACTACAATTAACTGTTTCAAGACTATTTAAGCTTGTTTCTTTAACTGTTTGATGTAATATTACTCTAAACTGGTTAATCTTTTTTTCTAAGTCCTTAATATCTGTAAACAACATAATAAATAATTCCCCTGATCATCCATTGTACATTGTAATAGAATTCTTTATGTACAAGTAATATTATGTGAAAAAACCTATAGGATTGGAATACATATGACAAAGATTCTTATAAAATGACAGACAGTTTCTTATGATTTGACATAATTCCCGTTCTCGGAAGTTGAAAACAAAACAGTCTGTCTATTTTGAAAAACCCTCATTACTTGGAGATTAATTCAATTATTAGGACATTATAAAACTGTATAGAAACAAATATATATAAATTGTATCTTAATCAAACTTCGAAAGGAAAAAACATGGAAACAAAATATAACATTCGATTAACTTCGTCTGAAATAGCCCCTCTTTGGAGTGGATATTTAGCTGACAGTATGGCAAACTGTGTACTTAAATACTTCCTCAATACAGTTGAAGACACTGAAATAAAACCTATTATTGAATATGCCCTCGATTTAACGGGAGAACATATGGAATTTAAAAACAGACTATTTCAAAACGAGAAATTTCCTATCCCTCATGCTTTTACAGATGAAGATGTAAATATTCATGTGCCAAGACTATTTTCGGATGGGTTTATGCTGCTGTACATAAGACAAATGGGTATCTCTGGAGTAGGGACGTATGCTTTAGCCTTGGGAAGTTCTGCTCGTGCAGATATACGTGAGTTTTTTAATCACAATCTAAAAACCGCAGCTGAGCTACTAAATAAAGCCACAACGTTATTGGAGTCTAAGGGACTTTTCACAAGATCCCCACATATCGAATATCCAGAAGCAGTTGAGTATGTCCAAAAGGAAGGCTGGTTAAATGGAATATTGGGAGACCGAAGACCGCTTAATGCTGCTGAAATCACTCATTTGTACTTAAATATAGCAACAAATACGATAGGTCAAGCACTGATGATTGGATTCTCTCAAGTAGCAAAGTCAGAGAAAGTGATTGACCTCATTGTTAGAGGACGAGACATAGCAACGAAGCATATAGAGGTATTCAGTTCTTTATTACGTGATGATAATTTACCTGCTCCTGTGACCTGGGGAGCAGAAGTGTCAAAGGCGACAGAATCCCCTTTTTCTGATAAATTGATGCTTTTTCACACCATGAGTCTTTCTGCAATGGGATTGGGCAATTATGGGCTGTCACTTGCTGCAAATGCCAGAAGAGACTTGGCAGCAAATTACCTCCGGCTTGCTGCGGAGGTTGGGACCTATGTCGATGATTGTGCCGAGTTAATGATTAAAAATAGGTGGATGGAAAAGATGCCAGGTGCAGTTGAACGAGATGCTCTGATCAAAGATGAGTAAGTGGTGAAAGTTCTGCATCAAGAGAAAACAGAAAGATTATTATGGAGCATTGCACTTCTGGGATTTGGATCAATTATGATATAAAAGAGAGATGGATTTTCATCTCTCTTCTTCAACGAAATGTTCCTTTTAGCTAAGTAAAGCATAATGAATATGCTATACACGTCACATTTACATAATAGTTTATTATTCGGAAGTCAATGTATTTAGAATGCTAAAAACCTCCTTCAGATCACTGAAAGGGGTTCATGTTTACATAATTCCGGTTCTAGGAAATGAAAGGTAAACTCCTCCCACCTAACAAAATATCAGGTCACCTTATATTCGAATTATTTTTTTAACTGCTTACCGGCTTTCTTTACAATTATTCTTCTCGTGTTGTGGTTCATAAATAGAAGGGCAAAGACATGACTTCATTTATTTCCGTCTAACTTTTTATTGATTTTGGGTAATTTTAGGTGTCACCTTTTCGTGACACCCTCAAAACCTCAACAAACCCAGTCATATCAAGGTTTTAACACACTTTCAACCGAATCTCTCTTATTATCACTATCTGTAAAGGAACGGGTAGTATTTTTTTCGGCTCGTTCTTGCTTTCTCACCAAGCCGACAGACCAAAAGCAAGGGAAGTGCCAAAACCTTAAATATACGATTGTCACGTTCTGCGAGGTTTCAGAATTCCTAAGAAATGACAATAAAAAAACAGCCCTTTTGGTTGTCTATTGACAAAAGCTTCAATACAGGAAAAAATATCCAGTAGTTTAATAAAGGTCATGCAGTTACAATATCATGGGTACGATAAAAACCCTCTTAAGAGGGTTTTTATTTTGTCTTATTTGTTGAAGTTAAAAATTAAGATAGGGAGGGACATAACTCCTATGCATAATCGGATAACTTGGATTGATACTTGCAAAGGCATTGGTATATTTTTAGTTATACTTGGACACACAATGTTGATCGGTAAACCTCGACTTCAGATTTATTCTTTTCATATGCCGTTGTTTTTCTTTTTATCAGGTTTTTTATTTTCTTCTAAAGGTAGTTTTAAGGAATTTCTTTTAGTTAAACTTAGGTCAATATTAGTTCCTTATTTTGCTTTCGCTATTTTAACGCTATTTTTATTTTCTCATTACTCAGGTCAACCTATTGAGTTTAGAGCTTTTTTAGAGTCAACTTTAGAATCAAAAAGAAATTTCATTTATTATAATGTCCCTTTGTGGTTTTTAACTTCTCTATTCTTAATGGAAGTCTTATTTTATTTTATTGTGAAGTTTATAAAGAATAAGATTGCTATATTACTATTGGTCTTTATTATCGGTTTCTTAGCGTTCGCAAAATTAGGAGCTACAATGGGAACCCGTATATTACCATGGAGTTTAGACCAGTCTCTTTATTATCTTACCTATTTTGGTATAGGGTATTTTGTACGGCGTATGCATTGGCTTGAAAGAGACATAAAGAAATCAGTAGTTTTAATAGGTCTTTCAAGTCTCTATATTTGGTTTGTTATTGATTCAACTGTTTATCAAAAAGGATGGCAGTTATTAGACTTCCCTCCGGAGTTTTATGGTTATTTCAGTGGTGTTATTTGGGCTTGTCTAGCGATATCTTTTGTTATCTACATTTCCCAATTTTTAGTGTACAGTCCCTTGATTAATTATGTAGGGAAAAACTCAATCATTTTTATGGCCTTGCATGTGACTTTAGCTTTCAATGTGTTTAACACATATTTTCGAGAACCGTTGTCTTTAGAAGACCATCCGAATATATTAGCCATATTTATAACAGGTTTCGCTATCTTAATGCTGATTCCAGTTAGTTTTATCATAAACCACTTATTTCCCTTTTTGTTAGGGAGAAAATATAACTTAAGAAAGATGCTGCCAAGACTATTAAAACGCAAGGACAATACAAAGTCCTTCTTCTAACCATACTGTGACAACAAAGTATTTTAAAGTAAAAATCTAAAAATGGGATTAGTACTCAATCTTTTTATAAAGTTCTCTGCCGTTCTGAAATACAACATTCAGAATGGGAAACTGGACGTGGATATTTGGCTGTATAGGATATTCACGTCAGATTTACATAACCCGTCATTATTGGTAGTTCCGTTCCTAAATTGTAGGATACGTAAAATGTATGGAATCCGTCCATACTGGTTCTAAGGCTGGGAGAAGAAGGTCGATAAACTATGGTGTCTTAGGGCCCATCCGTTAGTCTGATTCCAACGACCACGGTGCACCACAGACTGTCGCTCCCTTACAGGAAGTACTCATGGTAGTTTAAGTGCATTATTTCACAATCTTGATTTTTTGGTTAACTTTTATATAAAAATAAAGGGAACACCCGTTGATGTTTCCCTTTTCAATTTTCCTTTACACCAAAATACGATTATCCTTTTCCTAAGAATTTTTTTAACAGTAAACCTATAATAACCCCAGGAATTACACATAGCATAGGAAACCACACAGTCCCTAACAATATCCCAAATATTTTTACTTTTGCAGAAAACATAAGTCCTGCAGTAACAAAATAGGCTGAAAAAACAAATGGTAAAAAGGAATATGGTTCCTTGCCCCCACCTGCATCTTTAAATGCGTCCCACATCGCAAAGAAATAAACACAAGGATAAAACATGAGCCATTGGTATTCAGTATGTTCAACGGCTTTTTCAATATCCCAATTAAAACTAAACAGGATTAGCTCATTAAAATGAGATTGAACATTAATCGTAAATTCTAATACGATAAAAAGAATCCCTTTGAGATACCTTCCATTAAGTAATTGACCAAACCCTGGAAGTGCTATACTCCATAACAATTTTTCTTTTGGATTCACCTTTTTCTAACCCTTTATTGTATTTTTTTCGAATGCAAAATATGTTCTTGTAGGATACGGGATGATTATTTATCAGATGCCATGTTATTCTCTATCAACTGCATAGGGGGGTTTTTCCATCCAGCCGTTCTCTATGTAAATTTCCACTGCATCTTCTACAAAACCTTGGATGTTTATTAAGGCCCTAGAATAGAGCAACCCAAAATCATGTCTTGCACTTACTGCTACTGAATTTCCAAACGCTCTCACTTTCATGGAGAACATGTCCATCTTATGGTATAACATTATTTTGTCTGAAAAGGGTGAAAACGTTGATGTTGTAACCAAATGGTCTAAAAAAGATGGAGAAGGCAAATTTTCATCATGTAGCTTTTTCATATAGCGTTCCACATTTAAATGTGTAAGGGTTTTCCCTCTTTCAAATAGGTCCCGAATTTTTTCATTTTTGGCAACCTGGGCAAATGCCATAATGAGTGCTTTACTCGCGACATCGTTTTCAGTATTATCGTATAAATGGGTAATTTCCAATGCTTGCATAGGACGCACATGTCCTAAAAAACCATTTAAAAAGTCCTTATGAACAAATTCAACTTTTTCTGGTACTGGAATAATAGGTGGTTTCATGATGAATCCTTTATTCATTAAAATTTCTTTGATTTGGTCCATCAAAGCCTTGGTAGAATCTATACAATAATTAAAAAACTCTTTTACATCATTTCTATAAACAAGGGGATAGGCGACCATATAAATACTCGCTCCTGCTTTTGCTGTGTATTTTAAATAATGGACGTAGAATTCATCTTGGAATAACCGAGGTGCACTAAGGTTAACGTCTTCTTTGCCGAACCCTTGAGGGATAGGAAATTTTTCCTTTTCAAATATTTCTGTAATGATTTCCATGAAATCTACGCTTAAATTATACGCATTTTCCACTAATGTTTTAATATCCTCATCCTCAACGTGTTGAAGAAAATAGCTTAATATGCATTTTGCCATACTGTTTCCCATATATGTCGCCCAAAGTTTACCCATTTCTGATGATGTTAATGGTTCTGTAGTGTTTGTTTTACTTGAAGTTAATTGTATCGGTTTTAGCGTATACATAGCAAAATCTCCCTTTTAATATTTTGCTTAGTATTCTCCTCTATTCAAAGTATATTCTGCTATACTTTTATCCAGAAATCCCTTCCCCCTTATTTCACTAAACTGTCCCGTTAGCCATCTATGAATCGCAAAAATCAGCATTTCACCACAGAGAATGAAAATGTATTGAATCCGTCCATACTGGTTCTAAGCTAAGGCTGGGAGAGGAAGGCCGATGAACTATGTGCCTTAGAGCCCACCTGTTAGTCTGACTCCAACGACCACAGTGCACCACAGACTGTCGCTCCTTTAGGGGAAGCACTCATGGTAGTTGAACAAGGAACGATGTATATTCTATTCATGTCAAGTTTACATAACCCCTCATTATCGGAATTCAATGTATCTAGGAGCCTACAAAAAATCCCCTCCAGCTAAGCGATCTGAAGGGGATTCGTGTTCACATAATCCTATGCTATTGGACACAGGAATAAAATGTAGCTATACCAACTGTGACTTTAAGAGATGAATTGCACACTTTTTAAACGCTAAATTGCGTTCAAAATGGATGTTAAGTGACAATAAAGTTGGTTGAAAAATAATAAAGTCCTTTAAAAATGCCAATCATATTATTCCATTAAAGAGTCCAGATTGTTTAATAAGCGATTACGCAAATATTGTGAATTTGAAGTAATTGGTATTATTCTAAATAGCAGCAATTTAGTTCAACAATGCTATGTATTGAAGCAAACGTTAAAATCTATAACGGTTGCCACATCGTTAGGAAGTGTTTCCTGAAAACGAAAACCGTACGTTCCATGATCCTTCACATTTTTTCTCTCACGAGTAAAAGACAATATTTTACCCTCCAACCACACTAACTTACCATTGAAGTTAGTGTATAATCGTTTTACCATTATTATAACAACAAAAAATACAAAGTTGAATAAGAGGTAATAATCTACTTTTAAAAGCAATTTTTTATCCTCTTTCAGAAGATAGATGGTCTCTGTTTCACTTCTCTGGAGGTAAGTTTATTGCAAATATCTTAAAAGTAAAATATTGAAATAAAGTTAGACAAACAATGAAAATTGAATAAACTATTGAAAATAGGAGTGAGTATATATGTCAATTAGGGAAAAAATGAAAAGTGGAAGATTATATCGCTGCAATGATGAAGCTTTGGGGAAAGAACAGATGCAATGTCTAGAGGTATTATATGACTTTAACCGCACTAGACCTTCTGAAGTAGAAAAGAGAAAGGAATTTTTGCATAAATTGTTTGCGGAAGTAGGTACCAACGTTTATATCGAACCACCACTTCATGCAAACTGGGGACAACACACACATGTAGGAAATGATGTCTACGCCAATTTTAACCTGACATTGGTAGATGACACCGATATTTATATAGGAAATAATGTATTAATTGGTCCCAATGTAACGATTGATACTGGAACTCATCCGATTCATCCAGAATTGCGGAGAAAATCAGCACAGTATAACCTGCCAGTGGTAATTGAAGATAATGTTTGGATTGGTGCAGGTGCAATTATCTTACCAGGGGTTCGTATTGGGGAAAACACAGTAATCGGTGCTGGTAGTGTAGTTACAAAAGATATTCCATCCAATGTAGTAGCAATAGGAAGCCCTTGCAGGGTAATGCGGGAAATCAATGAGCATGATATGAAGTATTATTATAAAGACATGAAAATTGAAGAAGAAGATTTATTTTAAAATATTCCTTAATAATCTGACCCAATAATTGAAGGTGTACATTATTAAAGTAACTTCCTCTTATATACAGGATCAGCCTAAAATGATTGATAGAATGCACTTTTTATCTTTGTTTACATGAAATGGTCAAGGACTTGACTTGGAGCCTCAGTGGGCATGATTGGTCTTGAAAGGCTGAAGCAGATGTTTCAGTAGGCGTACAAGCCTATTTATACCCACCCCTCCAAGTAAAGTTCTCCCTCTTCGCCAATGCCATCTTTCTTGTACCATCTCGAAGGTACATAAGATTGGAGGGTTTTTATACATACCGCATTCATATCAAGTTTACATAACATCTCATTATCGGAAGTAGCCATGCCCAGGGCATCCGCACCAACACTGGGTTTCTCGCAATCTCCGAAATTATCAAGTATGCAGGATTTTATGCAATGCCTGAGTGGCGTGGCTTTTGGCTTCCTCATTTTTTGATAATCCTCTCTACTTTTCGCATAAAATCCTGCATATTTTTTGGACATATTTTATTTATGTTGTTCAATAATAACGCTCGATTGTTGAAGATCTTAACTACTTTCTCTTGTTGAACTAACGCTACCCGTTACTTTAAGTGTACTTTTTCACAATCTCTACGCTAATAAAAAAATGCAATGCCTTTTAAAAGCATCGCACCCAGTTGCTGAATGAGTCGATTCTAATTATTTCACAAACTTTTGTTACTCTAAATTGAGCAAGTCCTTTTTCATAATTGGGGTACCGCCA
>NZ_JASATP010000039.1:0-56364 GCF_038440375.1 Bacillus sp. OTU530 | reverse complement strand
CGTGTTTTCTTATAAACAGTACAATTTTACGTTTCCAAAAAGGAATAAAATTTATGCATATTGTATACGTGTCAAGTAGACATAACATCTCATTACCGGAAGTAGGATCCCCTCGGGAATCCGCATGAATACTGGATTTCTCACAATCTCTGAATTTATCACATATGCAGGATTTTATGCAATGCCCAGGCGGTGCGGGTTTTGGACTCCCTATCCCTTAACACATCCCCCTACTTTTTGCATAAGTCCTGCTTATTTTTGGGATGTAACTTTGAAATAAAGTTTGATTAAAAATGTTGCTCAAACCCTCATTTTACAGCAAACAAATAGAATCCATTTTGAAAAATTCTTCTTCAGCAGATTTAAGATTGGTTTTTATAAAAAAGGATTGGTTTAAGACTATGAAAAGAAGATTCTAAGGTATCGACTTGATTTTTGTTCTACTCCAAGTAAAAAAACGCAACCTAAAATAGCTTCAAAAAACCAAGGGTCTCAAGATTTTACTGAAAGACAAGAAAAATGAAGTTTAAGGCTTGATCTAGCAATGAAGACATGTTGTTTAACGAACGTTGCAGTTTAGTGGAACATTGAATTTTGTGATTACCGAATAATAAAACTGAATCCTTTTCTATTAAATGGTAATTATATAGAAGAGGAGGGGTTAAATGATAGGTCTAATTACCACAATAATTATATTTAATTTCATTTCATTTAAAACCAATAAAAGACTGACATTTAATCAAATTCTTCATATTTGGACATTTTCCGTTGCGTTTCAAAGTGTATTTGACGTTTTTGTGGTTTATAAATACGAAGGATACTGGTTTTTCAAAAAAAGTGTTTTAGAATGGGCAAGTATTCTTCCGCATTTGTTTGTAGTCCCACCTGTAAACATAATGTTTTTAAATTGGTTTCCTTTTAGAACCAAAGTTACAAAACAAGTTTCTTACATTTTCCTTTTCACAATAGCATGCGTAATGTATGAGGCAATTACCTTACTTCCTGAACCTTGGGGATATTTTCGTTATGGATGGTGGAAATTATGGCATGCAGCTATTTTTGACCCTATACTTTTGCTTATTTTGTTAGGTTATTACAAATTGGTATGTAAGGCAGAAAACAAAACCAGGACAAGCTTTTAAAAAAGATTTTCCCAATTTGTGAAATATTGTACTTAAACAAACGGGTGCGATTGTCAAATAAGGGCAGTCGCTTTCCTTGTTCCACTAACGTTGCAGTTTAGTTGAATAGCCGAGCTCTTTTGCTTTTTATCTGAATTGTTAAATAAATGATTAAAGGTAGGTAATACTAAAAAGATCGTTATTTTTTGCTCCATTTTCCTTTATAAAATATCAACATTATCGTTTAACAGAGCTTTTTAACAGATTTTCTGAAAAGAAGTCCCCTTCCTCAAGGAATGCGAAGGGCGTAGCCCAATGAGTAGGGAGGGCACTGAAAAAGTCCACTCTACAAAAAAACAGGCACCCATTCCTCCGTTAAGGAGGAATGGGTGCCTGTTTTTTTGTATTAATAGGTATATTACTAGATACGGGTGATGGCGATGATTC
Organism: Bacillus sp. OTU530; assembly: GCF_038440375.1. Lineage (NCBI taxonomy): Bacteria > Bacillati > Bacillota > Bacilli > Caryophanales > Bacillaceae > Bacillus > Bacillus sp. OTU530. The sequence continues at coordinate 54,796 of NZ_JASATP010000039.1, read as the reverse complement.
AAAAACATAAGACAGCGGTTTCGAGTCCATATATGGCGATTTATGATCTTGTTGTTCCGGCAGATAATCTCTTACGAAAAATAAATGATCTCTTAGACTTTTCATTTGTTTATGAGGAACTAAAGAATAAGTATTGCCATGATAACGGTCGAAACGCGATTGACCCGATCTGCATGTTCAAATATTTATTGTTGAAAACCATCTTTGATTTATCAGATGTAGATGTGGTAGAACGCTCGAAATATGATATGTCCTTTAAATATTTCTTAGATATGACACCAGAGGAAGCAGTGATTGAACCGAGCTCACTGACCAAATTTCGAAAACTGCGTCTGCAAGATATGAACCTTCTGGATCTGCTGATTAACAAGACTGTCGAGATTGCCATTGAAAAGAGAATGTTCAAAAGTAAAACCATTATTGTTGATTCCACCCATACGAAGGCACGGTACAATCAGAAAACACCAAGAGAAATCCTGATGAATCGTTCCAAAAACGTAAGAAAAGCCATCTATAAAGTTGATGAAGCCATGAAAGAAAGGTTTCCAGCCAAACCTACAACGGATACATTAGATGACGAAATTACGCATTGCCAGAAACTCGTGGAAGTCATCGAGAAGGAAGCACATCTTTGCGAGTATCCAAAAATTAAGGAGCCGTTGAACCTATTGAAGGAAACAATTGCCGATGATATTGAACAGCTACGCAGCATGAGAGACCAAGATGCGAGAGTGGGGCACAAGAGTGCAGATTCCTCCTTTTTGGGCTACAAAACCCATCTTGCCATATGCGAAGAGCGGATCATTACGGCTGCCCACATTACGACAGGTGAAAAGCCGGATGGCAAACAACTTCCAACACTGGTTGAAAAGAGCAAAGTGGCTGGAATAGAGGTTGAGGAAGCGATTGGTGACATGGCAATATTCAGAGAAGGACAACATCTCATACTGTCAGGAAGAGGATATGAAACTCATTTCAAAACTGAACCCTGTCGTAACACAAGGAATTCGTAAAAAAGAAGATGAATTTGAGTTCAATAAGGATGCCCGTATGTTTGTGTGTAAGGCTGGGCATCTGGCAATCAGAAAGAAACGTCATGGAAAGACGGGAACCGGAAAGAACCCGACCCTTAGGTATTACTTTGATGTGAAGAAGTGCCAGACATGTCCGTTTCAAGAAGGGTGTTACAAAAAAGGAGCCAAAAGCAAAACGTATTCTGTATCCATCAAAAGTACGGAACAGACAGATCAGGAAGAGTTCCAGAACAGCGAGTATTTTAAGAAAAAAGCGAAGGAACGTTACAAGATTGAAGCAAAAAACAGCGAGCTAAAACACCAGCACGGGTATGATGTGGCATTCTCCTCGGGCCTCGTTGGCATGGAATTACAAGGAGCAATGGCTATTTTCACGGTCAACCTGAAGCGAATTTTGAAACTGATGGAGCAGGAATGAGCGATCAGGAGGAACATGCATAAGAAAAAAGACGACAAATGTCGTCTTTTTTCTTACATTCTTTGGAACTGACTGTTAGTTTTTCAGTGCCCTCATGAGTAGGTGGAGGATGAATTTTCAGTAGACGTAAGCCTATTTTTTCTCTTCTTTGTAGTTGGTTATTGAGAATCGAACACATATTCGTTATAATGGTATTACCAATACATGGAAGGTGGTGTTTAAAATGGCAACTAGGGAAGATGGAACTCATATAAAAGGAACAAAAAAATCTTTACCAGATGGTTGGATCACTTCTGGTTTTCGTTTTTCTATTGTTCCTACTGAGGAACAAGCGATACGTCTAGAACGAGCATTTGGGTGTGAGAGAAAGGTTTACAATGTATATATAGCTGATTTGTATGAGTATTTAGAAGGAATTGGATTTGAGGGCGGTTTTATTCGTTATAAGGTTCCTTCCTACACAACGATTACTGCCCAGTACGATTATTTAGATAAAAGCAATGATTCTTTTGTCTACAATGATGCGAAAATGAGGTTTCAGGCAGCTATTCAGAAATACAATGAGGAATATGCAAAAAAACCTATGCAGTATAAAAAACCTGTATGTAAAAAAATGAAAACCATGGGTTATATTCCTACTTTTCGAGACATCAAAGGTGTACCTAAATTCCATAGTAAAAAGCAAGGTAAGTTAAGCTACACGACAAACCAAACAAACGGAAATATAAAAATAAGACAAGAAAACGGAGAATGTTTTTTATGTATTCCGAAATTCAAAGAAGGAATTTCTATAATTCTACATCGCGATGTTCCAGCGGATGGTGTCATTAAAAAAGCGACGGTAAAACGTGAGGGAACTCGATATATGGTCTCCTTGTCCATCGATTATCCGTTCAAGGTACCTCAGCCTCAAGAGGATCTATCTCCTGATGATGTAATAGGTTTAGATTATAGTCAGGAACAACTGTATGTAGATAGCAATGGTCACATTGCTGGTTATACAAGATACTATAAGATCATTGAAAAGCGTCAACGGCGTATAAATAAATCTCTTGCTCGTAAGAAGAGCCATGCGAAAACAGATGAAAACGGCAATATTCTATATAGTAAGAATTATCAAAAACAAGTACGTAAATACCAAAAGGTCGTGGCAAAGGTAAAAAATAAAAGAAGAGATACTCTCCACAAGATGACAAATCAGATAACCAATGATTATCAGGCTGTTGTGGTAGAAGATATCGATTTACGAAACCTGGCACAATGCTTACGTTTAGGGAAAAAGTTACATGACAACGGATTTGGGCTGTTCCGTACGATGCTAAAATATAAATGTGAAAGAAAAGGCAAATATTATATTGTTGCTGATACATATTTCGCATCTAGTAAAATCTGTAATTGTTGTGGACATAAGAAAGATACACTTACATTATCCGAAAGGATATACAGATGTACCGAATGTGGTACAAAAACTGATAGAGATTATAATGCAGCACTTAACCTCAAGCAATACGGTACTCATGTTTTGAAGGAAATGAGCGTGTTGTCTGCATAATGTGTATCAGTTTCCAAATAGCGGTAGGAACGCCGCAAATGCAAGGCTATGGACATGAACCGTTAGGTTTGTGAGTGAAGTAGTAATAAAAGAGAAAGATGTTGTTTGTCTTTCGAAGCCCCCACTTCAAGACGTACAGCGAATAAGTGGTGGGTAGTTCACTTAAATCAATGTGGTATTAAAAGTAGTGATAAAAAGATCAAATGTAGCGATAAAAATCTTGATAAATCCCCAAAATGTAGTGATAAAACGAAGAAAAAGTCATAAAAAATAGGCGTATCAAACAAAGTGTTGATACGCCTTAAAACTACATTGTTAAACAACATGTCGTCGTGTAGTAATATTTACATTTCTTTAATTATCTCAGTTTCAGTATTACATATTTAACCCTTGGTTTAAAGAAATTAAAAATTCATTTAAACGGATTATATAATAATAAACCTTACCCTGCTGTCCATTCTTGCTTTACCTCATAATTCGCGGCTGTGCTTTGCTTAGCTGCCTTAAGAAACTTAGTTAACACTGCACTTACAAAATACAGACTCGCAAAAATCCATATCACACCACCTGCGCCTATACTTCCAATAAACAAACCTACGAGCGCTGGTCCTACAAATGCGCTTAAACCTGCACCTAAATTCAAAATAGACATCGCTGCTCCCTTATTATCTGGCGCTAATGAAGGCATTAAAGCGGATAATGGAACATACCCAGCTAAACCTGCGCCAAATAAACTAGCAACAATGGTCATTACCCAATAGTTATGACCGACGATCTGCGGCGTGTAGTACATAGCTATTATCGAAACCCCGCATAGCACTCCGCCAAACCATGCGACTGTAGCTCTCCAGCCAAGCTTATCGCCAACAATTCCAAAAATTAAATTACAAATAATATTTACAGAGAATAGAGTTCCATAGATTTGAAGCCATTCTGAAATCGTGAAGCCATATTGTCCTACATAGGATGGGAAAAATACAACAAATCCAAAAGAAGCTGTTGTATTAATGGTTCTGATAACTCCTCCTATAGCAATTCTAGGGTTTTCAAACATAATCGTAATCCCTTTTGCCAATTCCTTGAGCTTTGATGTATTCTTATCCATGGCTTGCCCATCAAATTTATCTTTATTTAACACGATTGCACATAAACCGCCAAGTGATACAAAGATTAACGCACTCCATAATGTCGGTATTTCACCAATCCTCGGAATAACATAGCTTGAGTAATACGATCCTAAAACATTTAAGCCGAGTGTAAATGCAAACCAGAACCATCCTACCGCTGAACCTAATTTTTGCTCCGGGCTTCGATACGTGATCCATACGATGAAGGAATACGAGAACAATGGATACCCTACACCTCTTAGAGCATATGTTGCTAACATGACAACGTATTCATTATTAGGTAACCCCCAGCCAGCGAATCCAATTGTTCCTACTATAAAGGCAGTTAAGCCAATCGTCATGGCTTTTCTTGGGCCCCAAGTTTGGACGAAGATTCCCGATAACCAAGATGAGATAGTTAATGCAATTCCATAAACAGTATAAAGAAAAGCTGATTGTTGCATCGTCAATCCATTTTTAATTAAATAAGGAGATAGCCAACCGGCCTCTAAACCGTCTCCAATCATAAATAAAGTAATTCCGATAAATCCCCAGGTTAAATTTGAAGGAATACCCAGTCTGTCTAAAAAGTTCTGTTTTCTTCCTACTGCATTCATGCCCTCACCCTCCATATTCTTCTTTTCATCCCCCTGCCCACTATAGCCCTTACAACCTTTCTTACTGATAATGAGGAAGGATGATTACGTTTTCATACTTCAATTTTACTTGTATATAAAAGAATGTTCATTCCTTAGTTGCCATAACTTTGTCATATGTAGAAATTGAAAAAATTTAAGGTGTATATCAAAGCCTTTTATATGAGGGAGTAACGTAGTCTCCGTATGAAATACCGGTTAAGCCTTTCAAAGCATCAGTCTTTTCCTTTTACTAAGTTTTATGTATTGCAATATGTTGCAAGCGGAAGAAGGGAAAGGCATGAATAGGCTGTTATAGTTTCCTACTAAGAAAAAGCGGGCCTTGGGAGCTAGACACCACCCCGAAAAGTTATACTTATCTTATAAAAAAGGCTAGTCCCATTCTATTTAGAATGAGAACTAGCCTTTTGTAACTGCTACTGTAGTTTTAATTTATCAATAAGCGTATCATATGCATCTATATCCGTAAATGATTGCAAAGGGTAATATATTTTGTTTGGGGCATACTTTTCCACGTCTGCGACAAGCTTCTGATGACAGATAATCAAGTCCGTATCCTGAGGAATTTCATCAACAGATGAATTATCTACTTCTATTTGTAGATTTGCTTGTTCTAGCTTTCTCCTTAACATAGCAGCACCCATCGCGCTTGAGCCTAGGCCAACTTCACAAACAAATACAATTTTTTCAATGCTGGAGGTATAGTTGATTGCTCCCGGATCACAAACTATATAATCGGGTTCACCAGTGTTGATAGTTTGGTGTATTGCTACCTCCTCTTCATTCAGATTCTCTATCGTTTCTAATTTATTCATAAAAGTAACTTGCTCTCTATTCTCTTGCTCTGTCGGTGATTCAGTGAATGGCTTTAATATGAGCATACTGCAAAGGAATGTAACGGCTGCCGAAAGAAAAACCCCCATAAACACAAACACCATATCTTCTTTTGGAGCTAACGCTAAAAATAAAAAAATACTTCCTGGCGATGGAAGAGAGACGGTACCAACATCAAACATCTGAAATATAATAATTCCTGTCATTCCGCCTAGCATTAAACCTAAAATGAGCATGGGCCTTCTTAAAACGTAAGAAAAGTAAACCTCATGAATTCCCCCAAAAAATTGAATAAACAGTGCTAACTGAGCTCCCCTTCGTTTTTCTCCTGCACTTTTTAACCAATAGGCAAGCAAAATCCCCAGACCTGGACCAGGATTTGATTCTAATAGAAAAAATATAGACTTACCAAGTTCCTTTGTTTGTTGGATACCCAAAGGGGCTAATATACCGTAGTTTACTATGTTATTAAGAAAGAATACCTTAGCGGGTTCAATGATAACAGCGGCTAACGGCAGCCAACCCGAATAAATGATTTCTTCTAAATACTTTGTGGACCATTCCACCCCCGCAGATAGTGTTTGACCAACATAAAGAAAGCAAACAACGGTAAAACTAACCCCAATCAACGATGCTAGTACATTATTAATTAATAATTCGTAACCAACTGGAATCCTTCCTTTTATAGTCTGATCACACTTACGAATCATCCAACCAATCAGGGGCCCTATCACCATAGCGGCAAAGATAACAGGGGCAGAGCTAGAAAGCGTTAATCCATAGATAACAAAGGATGCTACAACAGCACCTCGCTGCCCTCCGATCAATTTACCGCCAGTATATCCTAATAAAATAGGCAATAACGTATTATAAATAGGATCAACTAGTAATAGAATCCGCTCATTATACCACCAACCGTATACTCCAAACACTTCGCGAATCATGCCCACAGAAATAATCACAGCAATATTTTGCCATATCATGGCACTCAATAACTGACCAAGCTTCCTCATCTATTCGATAACCCCTTTAAGGTGCCTTTTGCTGTAGCGGCATATGCTTTCGATAGCACATCATCTAGCGTAGCTTTCACTTCATGAAGTGGCGCTCCTTTTAACATAGTCAAGAATGATTCTTCAATTAGCATGGAGCTAATTTTACTCAGCATCTTAACATGTTCTTTTGGGGCATCCTTAGGTACTACTAATAATAAAAATGTATTGATTAGCTGTTCTTTATTATCATCACGACGCCATTTTACACGTTCCCTTGTCCGAAAAACCACTGCTAATAACTCAGTTACCCCTTCTGACCGAGCATGAATCATCGCTAAATCATCTAATACAAAGCTCCCCTGCCGTTCACGCCTTTCAATATCCTCATACAGCGTATCGTACTCACACACTACGCTATTATGTTGCATTGTATTTAATATAGTTGCTAAAATCGGTCCCTTGACTTGGATATCTTCAATCACTGCTACATTCCGCAAAATTTGTACCATTGCTTCGCCAAATCTAGCCAGTGACATCATCGAAAGCTGCTGACCCCCTTTTGCTGCTTCCTTTTGTTCCAATAACCGTTGCTTCGGAATATCTTTTAAAGAACTCTGAATTCTGGATACATCCTCTTTCCGTAAGAAGGGGCTAACAATAACAATATTTTCATTTTCTAACGGAGGGAACACAATTGTAGAAATAAATATATCAACCGAACCATGATCTTGAATCCATTCTTGAATTTGATTTACAGAGATAACCCCCTCTATTTTCAGATTCGGTATTTCAGTACGCAGCTGAGACGCAAGATACGTCGATGTACCGAGTCCGCTTGCACACACAACAACAGCCCGGTAGTCCTTTTGTAACATCTCTTTTTTACGAAGCATTGCTGCACCAATATGCATAGCCAAATAACCAATCTCGCCTTCTGGTATGGAGTATCCGGTTTTTTCTGTAAGAATCATACAAGCTTTTTCACATGCAATAAAAATTTCTGGATAGCGATCTCTAATTTTTTCAAGCATTGGATTATGGATTTGTAAACCTAGTTTTAAGCGATTAAAGGCTGGAACAAAGTGAGAAACTAGCCCCTCAAGCAGCAACTCATCCCCTTCAAATGACTCTCCAAGATAATATTCGACTGTATGAATAAAGCTGCTTGTTAATTCGAGCCATTCAAATTCCTGGGGCTCTTCAGCCTTTATCATTTGCTCTCTTAATAGCTGGGCTCCTGCAAGATGGAGAGCAATATAGTTTACCTCTATGTTTGGAATAGAGATAGCAAGTTCATTTTCAATATTGGAGACGATTTTCTCAGCAAGTGAATAAATTGCTTCATCTATGCTCGGATTTGGTAGTGCCGTTGACTCTTCAATTACCCTGTCGTGTTTAATTCGTTCTACTGCCAGCATTAAATGAACAATAAGATTTACATAATTACGATCGGTTAGCTCAACACTTGATTGTTTTTCCCTTAATGCCTTATGCACAGCCTGTTCAACAACTAAAATATTCGGTGTGTGTACAAACTTAAGAAGCCTATTCCTAATTACCGAGCCCAAGGTATCTTTTTCTCCAGAGGATTCATCTTGTTTAGATCGATAAAACAGTTCCAGCCATTCTTCAAATGCAATATCTTTATGAAGCAAATATGATAACATTGTTCTACGCTGTTGCTCTGTCCCTTTCACATAAACGCCAATTCCTGGCACACGCGCAAGTTCAATATTTCCTTTCTGTAACCATACAGCTACTTTATCTAAATCATTACTAATTGTTGCCTCTGTAACACCATAGTGGCTGCCGAACACAAACTGCTTCATTGGCTCCTTAGAAAGCAGTAATTCATATGCAATCCCTTCCCAACGCTCTTCAGGAGAATACGCTGATAACGCTTTTATCTGTCCGAGATGTTCTTCCAACCTTTCTCTTCCTTCTACAGAACCTTTCAGCTCAATTCCAAACCCTATTTTCCTCCCTATTTTTAAATCATAATATTTTAACACCGACTTTAATGATGTTACTTCTCTTTGGATTGTCCGTACGCTCACCTTAAATATATCAGCTAACTGTTCATATGAAATCGGCTTCTTGGCAAGCAATAGTGTACCTATTAGCTCTTTCTGTCGAGAATTAATCATGGCTAGCTCTTGATTCATTGTGTCATTCTCCTCCCCGTTGCAAGTATGAACATGGCCTGTTACTCATTCTTACCCAGTGCTTCATTGCTTTTCCTAGCAATGCTTCGTACCGTTTCTTCCGGAGTTTGCTTATTTAAGAGCATTTTCGATAGTTCAGTAAAAATCAACATATTTGCTTGCTGCCACTGCGGTATTTTTGGTCGTACGTACGTATTTTCATCTTTCCAAGCCTCAAAGGCAGCCTTCATTGGTAGTAAATTAGGTAGTTTTTTTGAATCCGGCGTCCCATCCTGCAAGTCTTTTTGGATGTCAGGAAGTGCATACACAGAATAACGGGTTGGTGTTGATCCACCAGTAGTTGATTGCAAAAGCATATATTGTGTTTGCGGTGCTGTAGCCCATATAAGAAATAACCATGCTGCCTTTTGCTCCTTCTCACTCGCATATTTATTAATTGCCAATCCTGTGCCGCCAAATGAATTGGCATAGCCCTTCTTTCCCTTTGGCAGGATAGCCCAACCCACCTTGCCGGACACATTGGATTTTGTTTTATCCTCAAATAATGCAGAAAAATCATGCCACTCGGGCGCCATTGCAAGATCCCCATTTGCAAAGGCATCTGCAAGCTGTGTCCAATCCCATGAAATACTCTCCGGTGCAGCTATTTTTATCAACTTCCGATAAAAACGAACTGATTGCAGCACAGCATCTGATTTCCCCTGTTCAATATTTGACATCTCAACATAATCACCGCCATTAGCCGCAAGAATATTACTAAAATCATTCATTAAGGAATCCCCACGCTTTGCTTGATGCCCAATCCCATACTTTACCTCAGTAATAGTGCCATTTGCAGCCTTCTCGTTAATCCACTTGCCAATTTCATAATACTGATCCCACGACAGATTGGGACCAGGCGTCCAATCATACCCATGCTCCGCCATAAAGCTGTCTTTGTATTTTTCAAACACATCTTTTCTATACGCAAGCAGCATTGTAGACGCATCATATGGCAATGTTAACAGCTTATCTTTATTGCCCATGTAGCTGACAACGTTAAGCTGATTTTGAATAAAATCTCCTAATCCTCCTGGTACATGCGGCAATTTAGGGTCATCATTAAACTTGTGTAAATCAACAAATCCCTTATCATACTGGGGAAGAATTTGGTATGGATCGGCATAAATAATCTGATATTTGGCTGCTGCCGCATTCATATCAAGCCCTGTCTTCTCAATGACTGTCCCCAAATTATCGAGTTCCATATTGATCTTAATTCCTGTTACAGCCTCAAATCTCCAAATATTCGCTGCTAAAGCTATTGAAGGCGGCGTATTTTCAGTGATCATATTAATTGTAACTCCGTCAAATTGTCTCCAATCAAATCCCTCTGGTTCCTGAATTTCTGGAAGGTCCTTAACTTCTTTTTCGAAAAACAACGGAGTCGCTAGCTTTTTATTCGGTTTATCCTTCATCTTAACGTCGTTATATAAAAAGAAACTATTTATCGCTCCTCCTACAAGCAACGAGACGATTGCAATCACTATAAAGGGATAACTTTTCACCCAAAATCCTCTTCTCACAACGTTACTATTCTCCTTTTTAGAAAAATAAGAATCGCATAGACTTATTCACTATACGACTCTTAAATAATTTTGCTTATAAGAGATTATTAATAATAATCAGCATGATTACAGTATGATGAAAGGAATGTATATGTTCTCTTCTTTTCACTCTTGAATCGCTACAGAATAGGCGGGATTTTTGTCTACTGTTTATAACACGAGGCTTACAAATATGAGAAGCAGCCAAGGTTTTCTTGAAAAGGCGCTTGACTGCTTGTTTATCTCTTGATTCACTTAGATCAAAATCAATGGTATTCCCTTCTAAACCGACTGCACGATATAAATACAAAGTTGCCTGCTAGATCGTCAGCCCCATATCCAGTTCTTTTTTCCATTTATTCATTTGCAACGCATATCTGTTTAATTTCAGATTATTTTTTTGAAGCATACGCTATAAATTATGTTGCTGAAATGTTTGTCAGCGTTTTCATATCATTCTTTAAATTTTTGTATATAGATTTATAAACACCATAATATTCATTGTATTTTTCATGATTCTCGTTATTTGGCATAATCTTTTCATCTAATACTTGCCACTCTTTCACATCTTCATAGGATAGAAGACCTGTTCCAATGCCAGCAAGCATAACATCCCCCATATTCGCTTCTACATCGTGAACTGGACAAACAACTGGATAGCCAGTAACATCTGCAAAGATTTGTCTCCACAACTTTGACTTTGTCACACCACCTGCAAGCAAGATATATTCGCCGAGATTTTCTCCGGTCGTTTTCATCGCATCTCTTAAAGAAAACGCAACCGCTTCTAAAAATGCACGGTACATATGGGCCTTTGTATGCGCCAATGAAAGCCCAACGATTGTTCCTTTTGCATCTGAATCCCAAATAGGACTTCTTTCTCCCATAAAGTAAGGAAGTACAATCAGACCTTCACTTCCAACCGGAATATTAGCTGCCTGTTCATTTAAAACATCATATGCATTTTTCCCACCAGCTTTTTCCGCTTCGATTTCAAATTGACACATCGTTTGCCGGAACCATTTCACAATTGCTCCAGCTGTAGCTCCACCAGCAAAATAATAGGATAGTCTTTTGGCATCATATAAATATGGCCAAACAATCAAACCTTTTCCTTTCACTGGTTTATCAGAAATTAATGCTGCGCACATAGAAGTTCCGATTGCCGCTGCATAAATACCAGATTCAAATACACCAAGGCCGATATTGGCAGCACCGCAGTCAATACCACTTGCGATCACTGGCATTCCTTCAGAAAGCCCCAGCTCAGCTGCAACTTCTTTTGTCAATCCACCAACAATATCCGTTGATTCAACGATTTTTTCTGGCATCATCGACAGAGGAATTCCCATTGCCTCCATCATTTCTTTAGACCAGGTTCTGTTATTCATATCGAAAATACCGCCGATATTTCCTGCAGAAGAATAATCAATGACAATTTCTCCGGTAAGTTTATAAATGACATAATCATTTGGCGGCAAAAAGATCTTTGTTTTTTTCCAGTTTTCCGGTTCATGATTTTTCATCCATAATATTTTCGTATAGCCGTAATAAGGGTCAGCTCCATTATGGGTAATTTCTAGAAGCCTTTCTTCTCCGATATGATCTAGGACCCACTTTGTTTCTTTCTCTGCTCTACGGTCCATCCAAATCATACACGGCCTGACAGGTTCCATGTTTTCGTCCAATGGAATTCCAGAACCCCCATACAGACCGCTAATAGCTATCCCCCGAATTTTCTCTGATGGAATTCCTGATTTCTGTACCGTATTTTTAATAGATGCTTTCGCTGCATGCAGCCATACATCCGGCCACTGCTCGGCCCATAAAGGCTTTGGGGTTAATACATCATATTCCTGTAAATCTTGAGCAATCAGATTGCCATCTGTATCCATTAAAATCGTTTTGGTACCAGATGTTCCAATATCTGTTCCAAGTAAGTAGTTCATTGATAGTCTCCTTTTATAAAAAAGTCAGATTCTTTCAATCTATTAAATACAAGTAAACGCACCGTCTATAACAAAGTCAGCTCCTGTCGTAAAGCTGCTAGTGTCCCCTGCAAGATAGACGCAAATGGACTGAAGTTCTTCAGGTTTTCCCATTCGCCCAAGCGGTGCCACCTTGTTCCATTGTTCAATCAAAGGCTGTAAGCTTGGAGAATTTAAGGTAAGCTCTGTTCCGATATATCCTGGGCTGATGCAATTAACGCGTACATTTCTTGTTGCCCATTCCACTGCTAGCGATTTTGTCAGCTGGATCACACCTGCTTTAGAAGCATTGTAGGAGCACTGTGGTTGTGGCACATTCACAATATGTCCTGACATGGATGCAGTATTAATAATGGAACCGCCACCTTGTTTTAACATAACCTTTCCGGCTGCTTGTGCTGTTAAAAATACACCATTAAGATTAATATCAATTACTTTTTTCCACTGGTCATATGTCATTTCCTCAGCTGGAATGTTCATACAGATCCCTGCATTACAGAAGGCAACATCTAAACGTCCAAAAACATTCAAAATTTCTTCGATCATCGCATCTACATCTTCTTGTTTTGTGACATCTGCTTTAATTGCAATCGCTTTAATTCCATTGTTTTCTTCGAGTTCTGCAGCTGTCTTTTTTGCTTCGTCGAGATCCAAGTCCACAATCGCTAAATCTGCTCCCGCTTCAGCGAAAGCGGTTGCAACACTTTTACCAATTCCCCTTGCGCCGCCAGTGACAAAAATTTTCTTTCCATCCAATCTCATTTTTTCAATAATTCCCATGTTTAATCCTCTCCCCTTTTATAAATTAATTTTGTAAAATCATTTTATAAAATATACTCACATAATAAAACTTCCTTCTTTGTTAGTCAACATTCAAAAAGTTTAAAATTGGCAAAATACATCTTGCCAAAGTTGTTATTACTTTATCTTGTGTGATATATTTAAATAGAATTAAGCAAAGAAGTTTTATAAAACTATTTTATATAATGAGGTATTTTCATGGATCAGGGCATTACATTTAAAGATATAAAAAAGAGTAATTACTCAGCGATTTACCATCTCATTTATCAAAATGGAAAGCTTTCAAAACAAGAAATTGCGAATCAACTTCGCTTGAGTTTACCTACTATAACCCAAAATCTAGTTCGCTTAGAGGAAAAAAAACTAATTGAGAAGAGCGGACAATTTGAATCTTCCGTTGGCAGGCGCGCAACTGCTTATGACATATGTCCTCAAGCCCGTATTAGTATTGGCGTAGAAATTCAGAAAGAGACTGTCCGAATCTTAGCAATTGATTTACTTGGTGCTGCCTTCCAGCAAACGGAATTGTCGCTTAGTTATTCCAATACAGATAGTTATTACAAAGAGCTAAGCGATGCTGTACAATCGTTCATCTCATCTTTAGATGTGACAGAAGAGCAGGTTCTTGGGATTGGGCTTGCTGTACAAGCATTAACATCAATTGATGGACAAAAAATTACGTACGGAAAAATATTAAACTGTACAGGGTTAGAGATTGGTGTTTTTTCACAGTATCTCAAGTACCCTTGTATCTTTGTACATGATGCAAAGTGTGCAGCAACAACAGAGCTGTGGGTAAGAAATGACATTGGAGATGCTATCTATCTGTCCATTGGTAGGCACCTTGGGGGAGCCATTATCATGAATGATCAAATTGAGATGGGAAAAGAAGGACATAGCGGTACGGTAGAACATATGACGATGGATCCAAATGGTTCTCCTTGTTACTGTGGAAAGAAAGGCTGCATGGAAACCTATTGCTCAGTTAATGCGCTCTTAGAAGAAGGAGAATCATTAGATTTTTTCTTCGAACAGGTGCGTTCCGGGACGCTTCCATATGTGGAGAGATGGAATACTTTTTTAGATCATTTAGCATTTTCGATCAACAATATCCATCTTGTCATTAACAGAGAATTTATTCTAGGCGGGCATATATCCTCTTATTTAAAGAAAAAAGATATTCAAATTCTTCATGAAAAAGTTTATGAAAGAACGGCATTTCCAAGCAATGAGCCCTTTATTCATATTAGCCGTTCACCTGAAAATGGAGTTCCTATAGGTGCTGCTATCCCATTTATTCAATCATTTTTGAACGCAATTTAAGATACAAATATGACTTGTTAAAGCATAGAATCTCAATATCCTTTTCAGTTGTGAATTATAATACTACCCCAAATAAATTATGTATGAATTCAATCTCACTTTGGACAGACTTCACCTCTTGTTGGAGTTGTCCTTTTTTCAGCATATGCAGCACCTTCACTCCGCAAAGGACCTGTTCGGCTGTTCGAAACGCTTTACTTTCTTAAAGCGGAAAAATCTACTCACTAAAGGTTAGAGTGAGTAGATTGAGTTAGATGTATTGAAATTGTTTTTATACTCCTATTGAGTGCATTGCTAAGTAATCAATTTCTAAATATTTATTACAGACTTTCGATTGCCGCTCTTTCGATTGCAAGCCCCTCGGTGTAACGTTTCATAAATCGTTCAAAGCCTTCTACATCCCTAGGATCAGGGGACATAGCCATACTGGCTTTTTCTGCAAATACTTTCTGGCTTAAATACTCCTCTAGCGTTTCATTATCCGCTTTGTTCATCATATAAGCTGCAAGCAGGGCAATACCCCATGCTCCGCCTTCTCCTGCGGTTTCCATAACGGAAACAGGAACATTAAGAGCCGCAGCCATGATGCTCTGTCCAACATCTTTCGTCTTAAACAAACCTCCGTGGCCTAGAATTTCATCCAGTTTCACTTCTTCTTGTTTGAGAAGAATATCCATACCAATTTTCAGTGCGCCCAATGCTGTAAATAAGTGTACACGTACGAAATTAGCCAGATTGAAATTGCTATCTGATGAGCGAACAAACAATGGACGACCTTCTTCAAAGTGGGTAATGTGCTCACCGGAAAGATACCCATAAGCCAATAGGCCGCCGCAATCCGAATCTCCTTGAAGAGCCAAATTATATAAAGTTCCATACAACTTATTCATGTCAGCATCTATACCCATTGCTTTTGAAAATTCATCAAACAATCCGACCCATGCATTCAGGTCTGAGGAGCAGTTGTTGGAATGAGCCATAGCTACCAGATTACCAGCAGGTGTGGTAACGAGGTCAATCTCGGAATATACTTTGGACAGTTCCTTTTCCAGTACAACCATTGCAAATACTGATGTTCCGGCAGAAACATTACCAGTACGCTTCGCTATGCTGTTCGTTGCGACCATACCCGTTCCTGCATCACCCTCCGGCGGACAAAGTGGAATACCAGCCTTCAGCTCTCCGGTAACATCCAGAAGCTTCGCCCCTTCTTCTGTAAGTACGCCGGCGTTTTCGCCCGCTACCAAAACCTTAGGCAAAATATCTTCAAGCTTCCACGGCAGATTACGAGATGCAATCAATTCATTGAATTGCTTGCTCATTGTTTGATTATAGTTCTTCGTATTCAAATTAATTGGAAATACACCCGACGCTTCACCAACTCCCAGAACCTTCTGCCCTGTCAGTTTCCAATGAATATAACCAGCTAGCGTTGTCTGGAAGCGAATATCAGCAATATGTTCTTCCTGATTCAAGATCGCTTGATACAGATGAGCAATGCTCCATCTTTGAGGAATTTGGTAGTTAAACAATTTTGTTAGCGCTTTCGAAGATTGTTCAGTCATATTGTTACGCCAAGTGCGAAAAGGCACCAGAAGCTCTCCATCTTTGTCAAAAGTCATATAGCCATGCATCATCCCACTAAAACCGATTGCTCCTACTGTTTGTAAGGTGATACCATATTGCTGTTTTACATCGTTAGCCATCCTTTGATAGCTGTCTTGTATGCCCTTCCAAATATCCTCAATGCTGTATGTCCAGATGTTGTTCACATAGCTATTTTCCCAGTCATGGCTACCAGATGCGATCGGTGCATGATCTTCTCCAATGAGAACTGCTTTAATTCGGGTTGAACCAAGTTCAATACCAAGTACTGTTTTGCCCCTTTGAATAGCATTTTTTATATTAAGACTCATGTAATTTTCCTCCAATCCTCATATTTGTTTATGCGTAACTATTCAATTCGCTGATAGTTATCATGGGGATCCCCGCTAACCTACTTCCAGTACCTGTGATTACCATTAGATGATGAATCATATAAACTCCCTTATCTTAAGAGAGAATTCCCTCTCAAAAACTTACATTCTTTCTATCCCTACCAGTAATGCTTTTCCAGACTGTGTCCAAAGATCGACACCAATTGAAGGTTTTACCCTATTCACCGTCCTGTATCAGAGTTAAACGCGGCTATAACTACCAATCATACGAATGATATACATAGTCTATCAAAAAACTAGTTCATCTCAGATTACTCATACGTACAAATAAAAAATTAGGACAGAAATAACCGCCATTTTTTATAATTACAACTTGCGTTTATTCATGGGGGTGAGTCTAACTTGTACGTATAACATTAATTAGATTTTACCATCTTTCTTGTTTTTTTCAATAAAAATTTCTTGAAGATTCTGACACATGCCCATCAAGTTAACGTAGGGAAGTAGCATCTGAACAAATATATATACAGCGAAGGTTCAACAACTATAAATTCCGAGACTGTTCATTCAAATGTTTGTATCACAGCATCTGGATACGTCCTATTTACACCGCTCTATACTCTTTGTTACTATAGTATATAATAAAGTTTTAGTTGTACGCATAAATAATTCAATTCACATACAAGTTGAAAGTGGTGGTCGCCGCATGGGGCAACAAACAAAATACAATATGGTAAAGGAAACAATAAAAGAATGGATCACAAGCGGTGAAGTCAAGCCTGGAGAAAAGATTTATTCTGAAAATGAACTTGTAAAAATGTTCAATGTCAGCAGACACACGATTCGTCAAGCTGTGGGTGACCTCGTGCACCAAGGATGGTTGTACAGAGAACAAGGCGCTGGCACATTTTGTTCAAACAAAATTCAGCAAAATGGTCAACCACACATGCAAGAAAATGAACAGCAACAACCTACGAATGGGAACGGAAAAAATATCGGTGTCATTACCACATATATTTCGGACTATATTTTCCCTTCAATCATTAAGGGCATCGAATCCTATTTGACGAGCCATGGCTATTCCTTAAGCTTTGCTTGTACAGATAATGATCTCGAAAAAGAAAAGCAGTGTTTACAAACCATGCTAAGCAGAAACATTGATGGGTTAATCGTTGAGCCTACAAAAAGCAGCAGTTACAATCCTAATATGAACTATTATTTAGAGCTGGAGCAAAATCACATTCCTTATTTAATGATCAATCAAGTGTATCCTCAGCTTAATCCGCCGCATATTATCGTAAATGACGAAAATGGTGGCTTCATTGCAACAGAGCATTTAATCAAGCTCGGCCATGAAAGAATTATTGGTCTTTTTAAGGCTGACGATCTACAGGGGAGCAATCGTATGCAAGGTTTTATACGTGCTTTTAGAGAGAATAACATATCATTATTCCCTGAAATGATTATCACCTATGCAACGGGGAAACACGAACTAGAGCGTATGCTGGAAAAGTTAAAGGAGCTTTTCGTATCCCCTAAAACAGCCCCTACTGGAATTGTTTGTTATAACGATCAGGTTGCTTTAGCTGTGCTCCATTTACTTCGGGATCTAGATTTGAAAGTCCCCGATGATATTTCTATTGTCGGATACGATGACTCTTATCTGGCTGAGGCTTCTGAGGTAAAGCTTACTTCCGTTGCCCATCCCAAAACACGAATGGGAATCGAAGCTGCGAAATGGATTGTTGCCGCTGTAGAGAAGGAAAGTTCAGAAGCCATTCCCCAACAATCCATTGTATACGAGCCTGAGCTTATCATAAGAAATTCAACAAGTGTTCCAAATAAGGAATTACTTGAAAATAAATAAGGCCTGAGAGCGGAATACAATTTCTCACTACGTTGAATTGGCTTCCTGCTAGAAATTTATACTTTCCTACAGTGCAAGAAAAGCGGACAAGACCAGCTTTTATGGCAGCGTAGAGATGGGCCGAACTTCAAAAACTGGTATACGTCACCCGCCTATCTTTCAAAAATTTTGTTATTTAACCCGATATAGAAGGCAAAGGAAAGAGAGTGCCTAGTTTTTCACGGCATCTTCATTTCCTTCCCTTCCTATTTCGCTATACTGAAGGTGCATAATTGACTATAATGCTATTTACAGCATTGAGATAGGCAAGCGCACTCGCTTTAATCACATCTGTGTCTGTTGCCTTGGCAATATATTTTTCCCCCTGAAACTCTACTTGTAATTTCACTTTCCCCAATGCTTCCTTCCCTCTTGAAACACTGCTGATTTTATACTCCAACAACTTGACATCCAGTTCGATAATTTCAGCAATGCAGGAATATAACGCGTCGATTGGACCGGATCCTACTGCACTGCTTTTAAATGTCTGATTTCCCTTTTTTATTTCCACACTTGCGGAAGGAAAGCTTGTGTTGCTCACGACTTGAAGGTCAACTAATTCATAGAAACGTCCGCTATAAGAGCCAATGCCCTGAGGATTAATCGCATGCCGCGTATAGTAATTCTCCACTATGGCATATAAATCATGATTGTATACCTCCTTCTTTGTATCTGCCAACGTAAGAAAATCAACAAACAGATCCTCAAATTGTCTATCCGTAAGCTGCGTAAATCCTAGTTTCTCAATTGCATTCTTGACCGCATGACGTCCGGAACGAGCTGTTAACACAAGCTCCATATCGTCTAAACCAACTTCTGTGGGACTGATAATTTCATAAGCCTCCCTTGATTTCAGCAAACCGTCCTGATGTATGCCTGAGGAGTGAGCAAATGCGTTATCCCCTGTAATGGCTTTATTTACCTGTACATCAAGGCCCATCAAACTACTGACTAACTTTGATGTATTCATAATTTCCCTGGTGTGAATATTTGTATGGGCGTTATAGAAGGAGGAGCGCGTATGAAGAGCCATGATAACTTCTTCCAACGCTGCATTTCCTGCACGTTCCCCAATTCCATTAATTGTACATTCGACCTTATCAGCCCCATTTTTGATAGCTGCCAAGGTATTGGCCGTTGCCATACCGAGGTCATTATGACAATGAACACTTAAAATGACTGTATCATTCAAATTTTTCAAACGATCGTTCAATTTGTAAATCAAGTGGCCGAACTCTTCAGGATCAGCATATCCCACTGTGTCAGGGACGTTGATCATGGTAGCTCCTGCTCTTACAACTGCTTCAATGGTTGCCCACAAATATTCGAAATCTGAGCGGGATGCATCCTCTGTTGAATATTGAACATCAGGCAGTAACGTTTTCGCATACTTCACTGCCTCTACTCCTAGATTTAAAATTTGGTTCTTGGACTTCCCAAACTTCTTCTCTACGTGAATATTGGAGGTTCCTAGTACTATATGAATAAGGGGCTTCTGGGCATATTTGATACTGTTGTAAACAGCATCAATATCTGCTTCAACTGCCCGGGCAAGCGCTGTAATCATGACAGTATCTGTATTTCCGACACACTTGGCAATTTCCTGCACAGCGTGAAAGTCGCCCTCTGAAGATGCGGGAAAACCCGCTTCAATAATGTCCACTCCCAGTTTTTTTAATTGATACGCAATCTCCAATTTCTCGTACAAATTAAGCTTCGCTCCAGGAACTTGTTCTCCATCACGTAAAGTCGTATCAAATACCAAGATTTTTCTCGACATGCCAGTGTCACTCCTTTTTCATGATTAAATATAAAAAAGCCCCGTCTCTATAAATATAGAGACGAGGCTTTGCTCGCGGTACCACTCTAATTGATCCATTACACATAATGAACCCACTCTTTTCGGTGGCCATCACCACCTATCTTTATAACGGTAGAACACCGACATCCCCTACTATTTCGTTCAGGGAGTAGCTCTTGGACGAGTTCAAAGGAACATAACTGCCGATTCTCACCAACCATCGACTCTCTGATAAGCTTATGAGTCCTTTTACTATTTCCAATCATTGCCTGCTTATTATTGATTTAACCAATATTTTACTTTTGTCTCATGTAAGAGTCAAGTATTTTTTAAAGAAAACTCGCCCATTGGCAAGCCCTGCCCCCCCCCCGGGCGAAGGAAAAGGCGTAGTTGTACTTATACTTTATTCCTAAAATTTCTCACTATGTCAAATTGGCTTCCTGCTAGAAATTTATACTTTCTTAAAGTACAAAAAACTCATTACATTTTTATCGTTCTATTTATTTGAGAAAGGAGCCTGATAAATACCTTTCAAATTAACTTGAATTTTACAAAGTTAAAAATCTTTCAGTATTAAAAAATCCCAATATCTCAGTAAGGAAAATGAGATATTGGGATTTAAGTATTTAACAATTGTGCCATCAGTAAACAAGTCAAAACGGTTACTGTGGACAGACGTCACATATAGTTAAAAAATACTTAGAGAGTAAATATTTTGTTTTGATCAGATTTATCAGTATCTGCTACATTCGTTTTACTAACACCATTAAATGTGTTTATCGAATATCCAACATTTGATGATCCAGATCCATGATAGGTCTTTCCATTTAGTATCGGCGTTACTTCATAAATATCTCCTAAGTTAAAAGAACCACTATTTCTGTTTATTACAACTCCTCGAATAGTTGCAGGCATTGTTTCCCCTACTTTCTTAGTATTCTTTGTTCTACAAACAAAAGTTAAAGCCCCTTTATATACTGAAGGTTACAATCTTAATGTATAAAATTAGTGGAATGTTGGTGCTTATTTTTTTATCAATATGCTTTATATCCCCTATTTTTTTACTTGTATACTGCATTGCTATCAGATTGACATCATCGCACATTACCAAAAGCGGGATCCCCCTAGGTCATCCGCACCAAGACTGGGCTTCTCTCATTTTCAGACATTATACAATATGCAGGATTTTAGGCAATCGGCTTTGGGCCTCCCAATCCGTTGACAAGTCTCCCTACTTATGGACAGGATTTTTTGTTTTCGGAAGGAAAAATCTCACTGTTTCTACATAAACAACAAAAAACAGCCCTGATTGAGACTGCTCGTTAGCGGGGACTATCAATGGTTCAAGAAAACTCGCCGATTGGTGAGCCCTGCCCTTGGGCGAAGACAGAGGCGTAGCCCTACTTATATTTTATTCCTAACATTTCTCACTACGTCGAATTGTCTTCCTGCTAGAAATTTATACTTTCTTAAAGTACAAAAGCATTCCCCTTCTTCAAGCCTGTGAAGGGCGAAGCCCAAGGGTAAGGAAGGTCCATTCACTTAATTTTCTAACCCTAGCCTTTTTAACTTTATAGAAGGAGAAAGAAATTCTATATATAACGTTATTGTGTTACTTGTTGGTTCCCCTAAATCTACTTTCACTTTAGCTCCTTTTTCATGAGGTCCAATATCATATTCCTGTACATGCATATTTAATAATTTTATTTCTTTGTCTTCATAACGAAATCTAATCCATAGTTTATCATTTAGATTTTCAGTTTTTGATAAATAAAAATATACAAATCTCGCATTATGTTTAAATGTGTATAACTTTATAAAATTTGCCATTTTCAATACCTCTCCACTGTTTGATAATTTATGCTTCTTATACTGAGAGATTCATCACATTTAGAACATTTTAATACTTCTGCAGGTACAGGGCTAACACATAGCACAGTATGGTATCCTTTACTACTACTTGTACCTAGTTTCATATTGGTTCCTCTTTTCGTAAGTGGTGTCTTTTTAACATTCACCATGGACAGGAGGATACCTCTTGCATATCAGTAACTTTGTAGAAAAACTCATTTTCGCATTTTTCACAGGGTTTTATGTTCAAAATATCACTCCTTATTCAATTCAAATTCCGACACTTTCCCTTACTTAATGGCTTCAAGCGCTTGTTTCAAATAATCCATTTCAGAGGTTATATCGTCTATCTGTCGATTTAACTGACTTACCTTATCAAGAGTATGCTATGCATCCAATAAATTAATTTCTAACATCAAACGGCTTATTACTATTGTTTTAAATAAAAAAGACTGTAAACAAACCAGATTTTCTCGAGTTTGTTTACAGTCTGAGCTCTTCAATTGAATTGGAGAGCTTTTTTGCATGATCAGCTAAATATTTAAAAAGGGAAACAAGCAATTCAATCCCTTGGAAAATAGGTCCGATCATAATACCCATTCTGCATTTTCTGATAGATATACAACTTCACACCTACTATTTTCAACAGGCCTGTTCTGCATTCAGTGTATCTAACATATCGATGAACGGTATATAGTTGAAAACAGTTAGATCACTGCAACATTAACGGAAAATCACTTCGTTCCAGCGCAATTCATTTTTAAATACATGTACGTTCGTATCCTTATTGATCAAAACAGATTCTATTTCCATTAATTCAGCAAAATCTCTTAACTGTTCTGTTGTTACAACATAGGAGAAGACTGTATGGTGCGCTCCGCCGGCATAGATCCAATTTTCTGCTGACTCACTTAAAGATGGTTGCGGTTTCCATAATACTCTGGCAACTGGTAATTTCGGCATTGCTTTTTCAGGCTGCACGGCATCTACTTCATTAATTAATAGTCGGAAACGGTTTCCAAGATCAATGATGGAAGCATTTAGAGCGGATCCGCTTGCCCCATCAAACACAAGCCGCGCCGGATCCTCCTTACCGCCAATTCCAAGTGGATGAACCTCAATTCTTGGCTTAGTTGCCGCAATAGTCGGACACACTTCAAGCATGTGGGCACCAAGGACAAGTTCGTTGCCTGGCTCAAAATGGTACGTATAATCCTCCATGAAAGAGGTTCCTACCCCGCCAGCGATGATCTTCATTAGGCGTGTCAATGCTGCTGTTTTCCAATCCCCTTCTCCGGCAAAACCATAGCCCTCCGCCATCAGGCGCTGAACTGCAAGACCTGGAAGCTGACGAATTCCATGCAAATCTTCAAATGTTGTTGTAAACGCGGTATAGTTGCCTTCTTTCAGGAACGCCTTTAATCCTAATTCAATCCTTGCCTGCTCACGAATCGATTCTTGAACAGTTCCTTCCCCAAGACCATCAGGGACGATCTCATACAGTTCTTTATACTCTTCGAAGAGTTGGTCGACTTCTTGTTCAGAAATGTCATTCATTCTTTGAACTAGGTCGCCTACACCATATCCGTTAACGGTCCAGCCAAATTTGATTTGTGCTTCAATTTTATCGCCTTCTGTCACAGCTACTTGACGCATGTTATCGCCAAATCTTGCAACCTTTAAATGCTTGCTTTCTGCAACAGCGACCGCAGTTCTCATCCAGCTACCAATACGCTCTCTAACTTCTGGATTCTCCCAATGTCCCACAACTACTTTACGTTTAATATTCATTCTTGTACCGATGAAACCATGTTCGCGGTCACCATGTGCAGCTTGATTTGTGTTCATAAAATCCATATCGATCGAATCCCAAGGAATATCACGGTTAAACTGAGTGTGTAAATGAAGCATCGGCTTTTGAAGTGCTCCAAGACCCGCAATCCACATTTTGGACGGTGAGAACGTGTGCATCCAAGTGACGATTCCGGCACAATTTTCATCTGCGTTAGCTTCTAGAACAAGGCGGCGAATAGAGTCAGCCTCTTTTACTACAGACTTAAATACTAACTTGAACGGGATTGAAGTATCCTGATCTAACCCTTGAACGACTTGTTTTGAATTAGCCTCAACTTCTCTTAATGTTTCTTCCCCATAAAGCAATTGGCTGCCAGTCACAAACCAAAATTCATAAGGTTTTATTGTTAACATTGTATAATCCTCCTATATGTATAATAGACTTTATTATTCTAGCAAAGATTTTCCTAATCTATTAAACTCATACGGATAAGTAACTCTCTCAAGCTCCTCGGACTTTCTTGCTCGATCACTTCAACAGACACTATTTTTGCCCATAATAAGCATGAACACCATGTTTGCGCAAATGGTGTTTATCTAATAAAAACTGATCGATTTCTTGCACTTGCAGATTTAGCTGATATGTTTGCAGTGCCATTTTTGCAACTTCTTCAAGTACAACCGCATTATGAACAGCCTGATGAGCATTTTTCCCCCAGCAGAAAGGTGCGTGGCCTGTAACAAGTACACCCGGCATGGCGGTCGGATTGATTGCTCGATTTTGAAAGGTTTCAATGATCACATTCCCTGTTTCAAGTTCGTATGCCCTTTCAATTTCTTCTTTTGTTAACGAACGTGTGCAAGGAATTTCTCCGTAATAGTAGTCAGCATGTGTTGTTCCTAACGGAGGAATCGGGCGCCCGGCTTGCGCCCAGCTTGTTGCCCATGGCGAATGCGTGTGAACTACTCCTCCAATTTGAGAAAATGCCTTATACAGAGCTAGATGAGTTGGCGTATCGGAGGAAGGCCGCAAATCCCCCTCAACGATTCTCCCCTCTAGATCCACAACTACAAGGTCTTCTGCCTTAAGCTCTTCATAAGGGATTCCGCTCGGCTTAATGACCACAAGACCCTGCTCACGATCAATGCCACTGACATTCCCCCACGTAAAGGTAACCAATTGATGCTTTGGAAGCAGCAAATTTGCTTCCAGTACTTCCTGCTTCAGCTTCTCTAGCATACCGTTTCCTCCCTTTGTTACAACAAATGCGCTGTAGCGCTTTCATTACATCGTTATCAAATTTAAATGCGGATATAACTACAAATCATACGAATGATATGCACAACTTCTTAAAACATTAATGATTCAGATTATTTTATACGTACAAATACAGGATTTTGACAGGAATAACCCTCATTATTCATACTTATAACTTTATATGTACCCATGAGATACAGTCTAACTTGTACGTATAACATTAATTAGATTCTACCATCTTTCTTGTTTTTTTCAATATAAATTTTAAGAATCTCATTATTTTTTGCACGCTTTCCTGGCTGATTTGTCCATAATCCCGCGAACAGGTTCTTATAAAGACCTTATGTCTTGGTAAAATAAAGAAAAAATATAAGGGTACTCATTCAAATATTCCTATTACAATCTCCGGATACATCCTATTTACATCATTACTATAGAATAATCTTTTAGTTGTACGCATAAATAATTCAATTTACATACAAGTTGAAAGTGGTGGTCGTATGGAGCAACAAACGAAGTACAATATGATGAAGGAAACAAGAAAAGAATGGATCACGAGCGATGAAGTGAAGCCTGAAGAAAAGATTTATTCTGAAAATGAACTTGTAAAAATGGCCAATGTCAGCAGACACACTATTCGTCAAGCTGCAGGTGACCGGTGACCTGGTACACCAAGGATGGCCGTATAGAGAACAAGGCGCCGCACAAAGTTGTTATTCGGTTGCTACGGCAAATAAAAAAAGAGAGGGGATCCCCCCTCTCGATTACACATAACGTATGTTATGCGTAATGATAAGCCCTTAAGAAAAGAAGCAAATCTGCTCCTTATTCTTTGACTATTCCGAATGACTTAGCCAGTCCAACATTTTCTGTTTGAAGATAAAACTCGTCCGTCGTTCCTTTAACAGTTGCCCGTAAGAACTCCGCAATAAATTTTAACTCCGTTTCCGTTAGTTCTCTTCCATTCCAATGTAATTTTCCCATATTGATTTGCCACTCCTTTATGAACCAGATTTTTTGGTTTCTTATAAAGTTGCACTTATGGTGAAATTTTTTACGAACGAACAAGAAATATACGTCTTTTTTATTAAATCGCTAACCCTAGAGACTAAAAATACGTCAAAAAATAAAAAAGAAAGCGTATACTTAAATAATACCATATAGTTCCAGTAGATAACAACCGAACATACATTAAAATTTCTGTACCAAGGAAAAATATTAGATCTCCTTACAGGATATCAACCAATTCACGATGCTTGATCCATTTCTTTATCTTTTCAACGTTATCACCATTGATACGCTTTGTTTTATTACTTAGAAAACGAGAAAGCGTAGAATACGAAATACCCACCTCCTCCGCAAGTGTACGCAGAGGAATTTTTAATTGTTCTTTGTACTGATTAATAGTGTCACGAATATTTTCAAATTCTTCCTGACCATCATTTGCACCATTTTGAATCTCGATGACAGGCGATTCTTGCTTTTGATTCACTGAGCTCACAAACTGGTCCAGCGATGATTCTGCAAATATCTCTAATTGTTGTTCATTAGACTCTTGTCTCCATTGCAACGATTTCTGCAGGTGTAACATCTCCTGCGGCGGCACAATAACAATTTGTTGATTTACCCAATAGCTCTTGAACCAATCCCTTTGATTCATTGCTTGTTCATTTAGTGCCTGATGATAACTCCAAGAAGCGATGACATGGTCAGCCTGTAGGTTGTCTAGTACATTTTCAAATACTTCTTTTAACCTAGCTGGTTTATGGTTCTTACTGTCTATTCCCATAACTGACAATAGCCCTTTCTCCCCACCTATCGAGAAGGGACGGTACATCGTTGTACGGCTCAGTTGACGAATACGCCATTGCCAGCTTAAATACCGGGTAAGTCTCTTATGATACTTATGACGATCCTTAGAGTATTGCAAAGCTTTAATAGGCATCAGGGCCGTAGTGCTTTTTTCTCCTATGAGATAGTTAGATAAGAACTCAGAAGGACGTATTGTGCAGCTCTCTATTCCTATTACCTCGTCCGTATTAATATCCTTTGCTAACACAATGTCCTCTAATACGAACAATCGTTTAATATGCTGCCTTTTATACTTATAAAAATCATTCTTTTGTTCCTCATTGCTGAGTACAACGATTTCATTATCTTCATTAACGTAAATAAATATGCTTGCTAGAGCCGCTAATCTTTTCATGACCTCTAAACGGTCCTTAATCCGAAAGCTTTTTGCACCATCTTTCCTTCTATGATAACCGCAAACTTCCAGTACTTGTTCATAAGAAAACTGAATCATTTCCGTCGAAGAGTTTGTTTGCTCAGTCCAGGCCATTGTAATTACATCTAAGCAATCTGCTGTTAAGTCGTCCATCGCGCTTAAAACGTTAGTAATGGTTCTTTCCCAAAGCATGGAATCCTCGATACTCTTTAGCTTTAAATCTTCATCCTTATGATTAGACAGTTGAACAACATGCTTCTTTTTATCGGGTAGCTGATACATTTTCCTTCCCGTATCTTTGCTAAAGGTAAATTTATTTTTTGATATTCCATCACGTAAGTAATACAACACATCCGTGTTATTCATTTCTAAATAACTTGAAGCTTCCTGATATAAGTCCTGACCCTCATCTCCCCTCACTATGTCTAGACTATCCTCAAATTCCTGTTGAATAAGCGGTCCTAAATACGAATAAATCTCTTGCACATATGATTCTATATTAAAAAGAATGTCATAGAGTTCGATACCCTCTTTTTCCTTCTTTCTTAACCATTTAATAAGTGCCAAAAAAGAAAAAGACATAAAAGGTGAATCGTATAAGTTAATCATATCTTTTTCAATATCGTTATAAAATGATTGCCATTTTGACAACACCGACTCTTCTTTCCCAAAGAGCTGCCGTGCGATTAATAGTGCCGTTTTAAAGGTATGATCCATCTTACGCTTCCCCCTCTCAGAACAACTTGCCTCTGTTTAGCATACAACATATCCTCTGGCATGTGTTATCCTTTGTTGCACTTTTTATAGAAAGTGCAACACTCTGGCACTTATCTTCACCAACTGCATAGCTAGTAACAAATACATGATTTACTTTTACTAGATTGATTTATTAGTACGTGGCTGTTCATTTTCGGAAAGTGTAACAACCTGGCACTTATCTTCACCAACTGTATAGCTAGTAACGAATACATGATTTACTTTTACTAGATTGATTTATTAATATGCGGCTTTTCGTTTTCGGAAAGTGTAACAACCTGACACTTACTTTGACCAACGTTCTTCATTTCATCTCTATTGGATTATATACATATCGTAACATCCCATTTTCATTCAAGACCCCTACTTATTAGTTGCAATTTTATACTCTAAGTTGCAACATCCTGGCATTCATTTTGACCAATTCGCTTCTTCACAAACAATGATTTCTTTTTACTACTGAATTATAACACTTCTATAGCTAAAAACATGTTCATCCTCTGGCACAAACCTCTACCAAAAAGTGCAACATCCTGGCACCTATTTTGACCAATCTTTAACTTTGCAATCCAATCAAACCCTTGGTACATCTGGACTTATTTGTTTTTTTGACTTGCTTTCTTTTCGCTAAAAAGTGCAACATCTTGGCACCTACTTTGACCAACTTCTAAACCTGTAATCCCCTTAAACCCTTGATACATCTAGCTTTATCTCATTTTTAATGAGTTCTTTTCCTCCGCTATCTGCAACGAAACATGCTGGCACCTATTTTGACGTGAAATTTCGATTTTTAATAAAAAAGTGCAACATCCTGGCACCTACTTTGACCAACTTCCAACTTGCAACACCTTTAAACCCTTGATATATCTGGATTGATGTAATTATAGCTCCTTTTCTTTCTTCGCTAAAAAGTGCAACATTCTGGCACTTACATTTCCCTAAAAAATTTTTAAAAAATTTTTCAGCCCTTGGTACACATGGGCTTTTCCCATGTTGCATTGTTGCACTTTCTCTTTAAGGACGCCATTTTCCGATTTTGCTATCTGCTATACTGTAACATAGGCAAAATTATACGAATTATGGAAAGGAGGGGAAAAAAGTGCCACACTCTCAATTATTAGTAAAAAATAAACGTAGTTTAAAAGGCCTTGAAACAAATGCTGTACTAGTTTCTAGAGAATCTTGGGTTCATTTACTCGAGAGTATGGAAGAAGACTACTACAAGGCGAAGCGTTTGTCTTCACCAGCTTACATCAAACATTTACCGTACGAAGAAAGACAGATTCATAAAAGTATGTTTCGTGTGGATGCTTTTTCCCTTCCTTCCAAATTTGGGACAGCTCAGCCTAAAAGTTATCTATTGCATGGTGTAACCAATGCTGTTATTGACGTCTTTATTATGTTACATAAATTATGCAACACAAACGGTATTATCCGTGATGTTACGATTCATCAGCTCTATGAAGAATACCTTACCTATAAAGAATGGGATGCTTCTATCTCCCATATGCAGTTCTATGTGGCAATGGAAAAATTACGCTTACATCAAGTGATTTCTACTACGAAAAACATGTACGGGCGCTATACGATTGAAATTTGTCACTTTATGAATCAAGAAACAAAGAAGCCTAATTACTATGCTTCTATTCACCCTGTTGTCTTTACATACGATTTCTTTAAGCTTTCCGTTGCCGCGAAGAAATTATTTTTAGACATTTGTATCCAACAAGGAACTCGTCCAGAATTAGCACGTATGCTGTCAGAGGAAACGCTGCAAGGACAAAAGGCTTATATGGGCGGCTTATTTCAATTCCTGCATAAGAAGCATCTGCATCAAATTCAAGGCGTCTTAAAAGAGTTGACTACACCACTCCCTTCTCTCAACATCCCACTTTTTGAGAAGTGTATGCTAGTGAAAGAGTACAGTAGAAAATTCAACAAATTAATTGTATCCGTTAACAAACAACTACGGTCTGCAAACGAATCTTCCAATGCAGAGACTTATCGTAATTGGTTACGACCAAAAGCGATTTATAAGCGTAAAGCTGCCTTTATCGAAAAATCATTGCAAGAGCTGCATCTGGGTGACTTAGCTATACATATGAACCAGTTCATCAATGTACTAAAACATACATGCCATATGCAAACGCGAGAAGTGTTAAGACGCCTTCGTATGCTAATTGCAGGTAATGGCCAGCCTGATAACTTAGAAGTTGTTTTACATAAACTTGTTCGTAAAGCATTTCATCACAGAGTTTTAGATGTAGCTGCCAAGACAGGCATTTATTCACTCATCACCCATAACGTGAAGGCCTCTATGGCAGAAGAAGCTTTGTTCCAGTTCGGTAATCGTTATTCCATGCACTCTGTACGCAGTATTAAAAAGTTATTTACTGCCGCACAAGAAGTGCTACAACAAAAATATATGGTTCCGCTTCAGGAAGAAATGTACTATGAGAAAGACATCCGCTATCCAGAAGAAGCTTTATTCCGTGATTATGCATGTAAGCATGGGGCTGAGTTGCATTCATATTTCCAATTGGAGGCTGAGTTAAGAAAGAAGCTCAACTACAAAGGAAATACTGTGCCAGGTCATTTACGGGAAGAAATGCTCAAGAAAATCGAGCATCTCCCACAAGCTCCAATGCGTGTTCTCTATCCGCCAAGGGATTTTGATCTCACAGCATTCCTAGCAGAATTGGAACAAACATTACGCAAACCCCGTGTCCAGAGAGAATGGGAAGTTCTGGTGTAAACAGCTCCCTTTATTTGTGGAGCAAAAATTCTAGCCAGATCTCTTCATGGTGATAAGCCCTCCAGCTGAAAAAAATAAGCTGTTATGAGGGCTTTTTGTCATGCTTATATATTTTTATGAAAGCAACAGATCCAATTTGGAGATGGATTTAGGTCTTGATTTTCCGCTATACACAGCAAATAATTATACAAACTTTATAATGGGTTCTCTTGACTGTGAATAAAATTCTTTGTTCAACAATGCACAAGATACTTATATACCCCACTTATAAAACAAAAAAGCTTAAAGAGATATGTGGATTTAGAAATACTTCTGTTTATATGGCCGATAAAGAAAGCAAAATGTGGATATAAAAACATAGAAGGCTTGATATGAATGAAGTTTATACCCAAAAACACAAATAATCTTAATGATGTCTGTGTAATATGTGATTTATCTGGATAGTGTTTATTAAATATTTATAGATTTTTATAAAATGTGGATAATTATCTCATATTTTATAAAATTTCTGATTATTAATAGAAAATTTAGTTATTTTTATTTATTAGATTTTATGTATCATAATCCTTATACTTTTATGTGCAATTATTTTTAATGTTTCAGCTTTTTTGAGTATTTTTCCTTGTCTAACCCGTGATTTTCTCGCAAACTTTCAAATTTTATGTACTGAAAAGGCAGGAGATTCCTTCTCCCGCCTGAGTCTGTGGCTATATGTAATAGTTTTTCTTTTAATTCTTTTTAATATAAAAGTTACACAGTTATATTAGTTTATATGCTAGGCTTAATGCTTCTAGTACATATTGTTGTGAACAAATCTAAACAAACATATAACTTGTTTAGTTCTGGTGCAAATACAATAAAAGTTTGAAAAATTTTGCACAATCATCGGTTTGTCCATACAAAATAAACTTTAGTGATACTACTTCTGTCGCTACGTTTTTCAACAACATAGGGCGCATGAATCATTCATGCGCCTGCTCTGCTTGAAACTAGTCTCTTAGCTTTTAGTCTTTTCTAGCATATTAATAAATAATTAGGCCTTATGTGTCAAGTTGAGTTTTATACTAGAATCGGTCTAACTTCACAATTGTCAGCTTGTATGAACTTTAAGGTTCCATCCATCCAAAAAGCGGGCAGTGTTAGCCAACATTTCATCGAATAGTTTGATAGCTTCATCAGGTTTAAGTGTACTTAGCAAAGGATCCTGTACAAAGGCCTGGAATGCTAAGTCCTTATTCTTTTGAAGCGCAGCTTGCAGGGTGGTTTCTTGATTCATTACATGGCGCACCACCAGATTTTGAACAGGTTTTGGCAATTCACCAGCGAGTACTGGACGGACACTGCTATAACTAAGAACAGCATTCGTCTCTACCACTGCCCCATTTGGAATCCCCCTTACTTGGCCTTGATTCGGTACATTCACATTAGTAATAAATTCACCCAAGCCTAGAAGAGCTTTAATGATATCAATACCTTCTTCTCCTGTTGGTTTTAGTTCAAACGGCTCAGCGCCAGTAGCTAACCGATTACTTTTTTCTACTAATGCTTGTTTATTTTTCTTACGCCAGGCAACAGGCGTTAACCCGAATTTCCACTCTCTTACGGTTTCAGGATTTGTTAAATACCACGTATTCGGCATAAATTCAGCTAAATGGCGATCCCCTGCCGCTGCAATCAAGCCAAAACGTTTAAATAAATCAAATTTCACCCTCTCCGCTGAGGCAAAATGATTATTCATCCAATGGCCTTTCTCCGATCCTTCAAAACCACTTTCATAATATTTGTCTACAAACTGTTCATACAACGGAAACAAATCAATCCCTTTATAAGAAGCCTGATCAATCCACGTAAAATGATTAATACCTAACACATTGACCTTAATCTCTTGACGCTTCACGTCCCCTACTCCCAATAACTCTTCTACCATAGACGCTAGCAACTTTTGTGTTCCAAACACTTCATGACAGCAGCCAATTGCTTTAATTTCTGGGAACGTCGCATACAAAGCCCGTGTACAAAGGCTCATTGGATTAGTATAATTAATCACCCAAGCATTTGGTGCATGCTCCCGAATCTGTTGGGCTAAATCCACAAAAATCGGAATTGTTCGTAAAGCTCTAACCAAACCACCAGGCCCAACCGTATCCCCTACAGATTGATACACACCATACTTTTCTGGTAAATGAACATCGGATTCCATCTCATCAAATGACCCAGGGAGAATGGAGATAATGACAAAGTCAGCTCCCGTTAAGGCATCCTCTAATGTTTTAACAGCTTCATATTCCCATTTTCCAGCTACATCCGTCCGATCATGTAGATGGTTCCCAATTAGTTCATTTTGATAGGCAGCCTGATAATTGACATCATACAGTTTTACCTTACCCGAAAGCGTATCTTCCATCGCAAGGTCACTCATCAATCCCCAAGCCCATCCTTTGGAACCTCCGCCGATATAAGCGATTTTCAAATCGGTTACTTTTTCATTCGTATAACTCATTATTTTCTCCTCCATTCAATAAAATCTACTTCAAATATATAGCAATAATGAAAAAGAATCCTTTCAGTATTTGCTCAATTTATTATTTTTTCTACAATTCTTGCTATTTGATTTTCCAAAAAAATGTTATTCTTAAATTAGGAGGGAATGCTCTTGTTAAATAACGTGGACATGATTGGAGACTTTTGTGTTGAAAAAACCAAACGAACTGAAGCATATAGTATGAAATCCACGCATCGTCACGACGCGTATGAAATTTATTATATGTCTAAGGGAGAAAGGCTTTACTTTATTAAAGAACGTACTTATCATGTGAAAGAAGGAGATCTTGTTTTAGTAAATATGTATGATTTGCATAAAACAACGGAAGCGTATTCACCAAACCACGAAAGGATATTAATCAACTTTAAATCAGACTATATACAAAGAATGGCCAATGGAATGGAAGAAAGCTTTTACGAAATATTTCAGAAGTTTCCTGTGCTTCGATTAAATATTAAAGAACAAGGAGCCGTGGAATCTATTCTGAGAAAAATGATAGAAGAGTATGAAGACAAGACGGAAGGATATCAGACCTATTTAAGATTGCTTCTGGTGGAGCTGTTACTTTATATATATCGGCACATAAAAAAGAATAAAATTGAACCTATAGAATATCCCAATTCCTTGCATGAAAAAGTGTCTGAAATCGTACGGTATATCAACAGCCATTATATGGATGTACTTACTTTACAGTCTCTCTCAAAGCAATTTCATATAAGTCCTTATTATCTAAGCAGAGTCTATAAAGAGGTGACGGGTTTTTCTTTTGTGGAATATCTGAATCAGGTACGGATTAACGAAGCACAAAAATTGTTAAAAACTACAAATTTAAATGTTACTTCCATTGCTGAAAAAGTGGGATATGAAAATCCTACTCACTTCGGGCGTGTTTTTAAAACAATAACTGGAACTTCTCCGCTGAAGTATAGAAAAAATGGTTCTGGTACAAATACAATAGATGTGTGAACTACCACGAACCTAAAGGTATCGTGGTTTTACGCCCACAAATATAAATTCTTTCTGGTTTTTGACGGACTTCTCCCGTAAGAAAACTTGCTTCTTTTGAAGCATAGGCATCGCTTCCATATTATGTATGATCTTTTCTGCTTTTCCTGAGTTTATACAGTTTTCGACATGTGCCTTTGCAAGATTTGACGAAAGGTTAACCCCCTAAATGTAAGCGTTATCTGGTATGATAGTAATTGGGTTGGATGGCGCGCGTGGCTGTCAGGGGTATACAGCGTAGGTGGGGCTGGTACCAGGGGAACAGGACTGATAGAGTTCCTTTTTACTTTGTAAATACATTATCTTAGAAAGCTATCCAGGATTATGGACAGGCTTTTTTGCTTTTAAAAGGGAAGATCTTACTTTCCGGCGTTCAACGAACAGCCCCAACTGAGGCTGCTCGTTGACATAGTGAATGAAAACGGAAGTACGTACAGTTTGTTTATGTAACATTAGCACTTTTTAGCTCAATAACTTAACTTATAAAAGTGTCCATTTTAAATCGTAATATTAATATATATATATATAAATTTAAGGTTTTGAGTTAGGATATTTTAATCACATAAGATGTTAATTCTTTTATCTTTGAATTTTTACTTGCACTGGTGAAATTATAGACGTCACAAAAAGCATATCGAATCAAAGTATAATTTTTTTCATCCGGGCAGTTTATAGAATGGTCAGTAAAGTTATTAATTATTAATTTTTGTTGTTCATCTCCAGCTAAATCTACCCTCCAAATGGATCGTAAACTATGTCTTGCTGTTACAAACTTAGGATCTTGCGTTACCTCCCACAACTTTGCAAATCATTAAGCATTCTTTTCTCTGAATCACTTATTGCTATTGTGCTGCACGTGATCTTTTATGATTATCACGGTTAGTTAGGTCTTGCAGTAATTGATCCGAAACTTCATATGCCCAGCTTATTTTTCTTTCTGTTACGGTTAATAAATTCTTATAGGCTTTATATTGTATTCCTTTGTCTTTTGACTCTAAATCCTCAAAATAACTTTGAACTTGTGCATCCATTTAATCAACACCTATTAAAGAAACTATGACTTATTTTAACATATCCTTATTGAAACTTTTCTGTCCTGTTCGTTGAAAAGAACCCCTGCCATAGCTCTTAAGTTATGATACTTAAAGCGTAAAAAAGACTGTCAGTAGACAGCCTTTTTCTTGAGTAATTTAGTTTAATTTTTTCTTATGTTTTATTACTGTTCTGATACCTAATGCAATACATATAATCCCTATTACTTTCATTAGGCTATTACCCATGTCTCCAAGACTATTAACTGTTAATCCCATCAAGAAACTCCCCAGTAGACAAAGCGATATACCATATAATGTTTTCAATAAGTTTAGCACCTAAATTCTTCACGACATTTTTTAGAACTGTATCACTTTCTTTAGGTTTTGGATATTTTTTCTGTTCTTTTTCTTGCTTCCATTTAGCCTAAGCCGCTGTGGGAAAAATAAATCCAAAATAACTTTGCAATGGGCATTTATGAAGCAAGTATATAATTGTTCCTTAGATAAAATTGAGGGACTTTGATAACATAATTTTTTTCTTTATCTACTTGGATTCTGTCTGTTTTTTCGGATGGATTGGATTAAAAATATTCGGACTCGTGAAAAAGTGATGGGGACGTAAGGGGGACAGGAGTTACTTTTTATGGGGACACGGTAGGGACACCACTCAAAAATAGGGGGACACAATGGAGACATTTTTACCATTTTCGTGTACCCATGGTTTTGTCAGGCTTTGCCTGACTCCACACCCAGAGTGGGGACAAAAACCCCTTATGCTCTTCTACCTTTCTGAAAAACGGCACCCAAAATGTTTCTAAATGTACCTAACATGTCGTATTGGTAGTTCAAATAAAACAGTTATTCGTTTTCAGTTTCATTGTTTCCGTTGCCACGACTCTATAGCCAGTTTGCTAAAAAAGCATAAAAAATATAAAGTGTAGTCAATACACTAAGGAGGTAATTCAAATGAAAAAACTTTTAAATTTAGTCGCTACAGCAATGGAAGAGTACGGAAAATTAATGGATGCATACGGAAATGCTCGGATTCGTACCAAATAAGTTTTTTAACTTAAGTCATCAAAAGCGAGGAGTAAATAATAATGATTTCTCCGTATCATAAAATTCACTAGCCGACTCACAAAAATAAAAAAACGAGTCGGCGTTTTTATGTGAAAAATGCCTCCGTTTATGAATCTTTCCATCTCTCCATTCCTTGTATAAGGTATTTATTTCAAATTTTCATAGCATTCGGGGACTTTGATATTTAATAGTCTTGTTTTAGAGACCATACCAGCACTTTCTAACGTTTGCTTTGAGGGAACATTATAATACCAGCACCCACAAATCGGATTTAGTTTATTGTCATAACACCATTCCTTTAGGTGATGTATGATTGTTCGACCTATTCCTTGTTTTCTGTACTGTTCATTTGTAAACATTCCGATACTTGCATACCCGTCAAGTAATTTACTTCGTTCTACAATTCCTATTCCAAGCAGTATATTTCCTTTGATGAAGGTGAATATTTCTCTATTTTCAATGCGTTGTTCCACTTTATCAATGAAGTCCTGACATACCTCGGTTATTTTGCTAGCATCATTAGGAACGGCAGCTCTGAATTCCCCCTCTTTATAAAGTTTTTCTGTTGGAATTTCCACTTTGTTATCTTGGAAAAAGTAAGCTTGTTTTTCAATTTTATAATCATGATCTAATGCCAAGCTTAAAAAAAGTTCGTCGCATGTTGGAACCATGATGGATTGGACGGAATGATCTCTAAGAACATTTTTAAAAATCTCCTGAGATTCCTTATAATAGCGTAACTCTAAATAAAATTGTGTAAGATACTGATTACTATGAACGGCAAAATAACCTGCCACTTTAGAATTATAATTGATAGTATAAAATGCGGAATTGAGAATGTGCTCCTCCAAGAAGGAATCGATAGGAGAGCTTAATGTACTTACATATTTCTGGATTACTTTTTCAACATCAGTTTGTGCACATTCTTGAAAATAGAAACTCATGTTTGAATACCCCCTATTTTTTGTTGACCTCATGAACAACTCATACAATATATTGTCTTACCCACAGGATGAAAACTCTATTTAATAAATGATCCCTCCACTCCAAATGATCTTAAAATATATATAAAATTTTCTTTATGTTGATGGAATCCTGCTTGATACATTTGTTGTCCAGCCCTTATTAGTCCCTAAAATCTTCTTGATGTGCTTAATCACTGGATCCCCCCTTCTAAAATGGAAATAGCCTCAATCCCTTAGGAATTGAGACTATTTCCATTACCACTCTCACAAAGATGAACAACATGATACTAGCAGCTTATTTTATCTAGTACTTAAAAAGGTTAAAATATGTTTCTTTGCAGGTATTGCAGGTATTGCTCCCTTTACAGAGGCTGTAAGGGCTCCGCTAGCATTGGAAAACTCCAAAATTTCCTTGTGATGCATATTTAATAACTGAACCAGGTTTGTCACTTGAACATCCTTTTCAAGTAATTTATATAAAAATCCTCCCATAAATGCATCTCCCGCCCCAGTTGTATCAGCAACGGTTACCTTAAACCCTGAGGATTTATACATCCCTTCTTTAGTATATAATTCGGCACCTTTTGCACCTTGTGTATATAAAACAGCTTGAACATCTCCTACAAATAAAGACTGGATTGCTTCAGTTATATCCGAAATGCCCGTAATAAACTCCAATTCTTCATCAGACACTTTAACAATGTGAGCTAGCGGCAGGAATGCTAGGACTGTGTCTCGGCATGCTGCAGGACTATTCCAGAGAGGCAGTCGTATATTCGGGTCAAAGCTGATAATGCCCCCACAGGATTTTACTGCTTCAATGGCTTTTCCATGAGCATATTTCATAGGGCTTTCCACTAAATCTACTGAACCAAAGTGAAGAATATCTCCTGTTGAAAACCAATCTGATTGTATATCATGATCTGTTAACAATAAATCAGCTGATGGGTTACGATAGAATGCAAAGTCACGTTCCCCATCTTCTTTCACAGAGACAAAAGCTAAACCCGTATTCGCTTCATTTGTTCGGAAAATTTTATCTACCTCAACATCATTATGTTTTAGAGTATCAATGAGAAAATCTCCAAATGCATCATTACCCAGCTTTGTAATGAGGGAGGATTTTCCTCCATACTTAGCAACAGCCACAGCAACATTTGCTGGAGCCCCGCCCGGTACTTTCTCAAAAGTTGATACGTGCTTTAGTTGCTCCCCTTTTTGCAGTGCGATAAAATCAATTAGTGCTTCTCCAATACAATATAGCTTTCCCACATGTTCCACCTCATTTATAGTTTAAAACTCCTGTTCTTAGCTCAAATTATAATTAAGAAGCCAAGGCTTTTTGTGAAAGCACTTGGCGAACTTTAATTTTGATAAATTCCTTAAAGGAAATCTATTATATTTCTTTTTCTAAACCTATGGAGCAACATAACATAAGGACATAATCCTAGCTGTACGTAACAGATTCTTGAAACAAACTACTTTTTTTATTTTCTTTCCAAATATCTTTCAATTTCCACACTTTTAAATCTTTGATACGAACCGCTCCATTTTTCGCGTAGAGTTGAAAATCCAAACTTGATGTTTGTGGATAGATTCTACTTGTCATTACATTAAAACCTTCGTTAGCAAATACCTCGACAGATGAGCGATCTAGATAAAGATGAAGTGACAACGTATCAGATTGCAGTTCGACTTTACTGTTGCGAATCCCACTTACACCACTACCTGATTTTTCACGGTCAATAAATAATTTAGAGGTCTTAACATTAAATCCAACGATTGTCTCCTCTGTTCCTTCCTCATTACATCTAAGTTTTAAACCAAACTCATCTGCTGTCACATCTTTCAGTGAAAATTCTACTTTTATTTCGAGCAGTTCTTCTTTGATCCCTGTATGAATGCTCTCATTATTAATGGCCTCTATAGATAGATCAATGGGTTTCTCACGAAGCATTGCCAGCTCAGAAACAGGATTCATCGCAAGCTTTCCATCATCAGCAAGAGTCAGCTCGCGAGGCAATGTTAAAGCACCGGCCCAACCATGCTCCTTTGTTGGCATCGGGGATTCCCACATATCCATCCAGCCGAAAGCGATACGTCGACCTTGATCATCAAGCAACGTTTGAACAGCATAGAAATCGTGTCCATAATCTAACTCTGTAAACTCACCATGCGAAAATTTGAGTGTATCATAATCAAAATCTCCCACAATATAACCTGTTTGGAACAGATTTTGATACTTCTCTCCTTCAGCTGCCATTCCCTGTGGTGAAAATAACAGCACATGCTTTCCGCCAAGTTCAAAGAAATCAGGGCACTCCCACATATATCCTTCTGTTCCATCGCTTTCTTCCAATACGCCAAGATATTCCCACTGTCTTAAATCTTTTGACTTATATAAAACAACTTTTCCAGTATCTTCTTTTCTAGTTCCTAGGACCATATACCAATGGTCTTCATGCTTCCATACTTTTGGATCGCGGAAATGCCCAGATCCTTCCTCAGGGTGTTTCGCGATAACCGGATTGACAGCTTCTTTTGTAAAATGAATACCGTCCGTACTTGTCGCAATACATTGTGATTGGTCAAGAATATCCTTCTCACGATCAACCCATATGTTACCTGTGTAAATTAACGTCAGTACTCCGTTATCATCAACTGCGCTTCCTGAAAAACAGCCATCCTTGTCATACGCTTCTGTCGGTGCAAGCGCAATCGGCAAGTGTTCCCAGTGAACCAGGTCTTTGCTTTTAACATGCCCCCAGTGCATCGGTCCCCAATTTTCGTCATATGGATGATGCTGGTAAAACACATGATATTCCCCTTTATACTGAACTAAACCATTAGGATCATTAATCCAATTAGCCGGTGCCATAATATGGTATCCCAGTCGGTAGTGATCGTTTACTTTTTCTTTAGCATTCTTAAGTGCTTCTTCCGCCTGTTGAAGTTTGGTTACTGCTAACATCCTATCCTCTCCCTATCTATCCTTTTGTAATTTTTCGAATTGTCTTGTAAGCCTTTGCTTTTTTTATAAGGTAAAGTTGAAGCCTATGTTGTGAATAAAAAAGAAAACATACATACTTAACTTCCAATACAGGATTTTTAAACTTCTCCCCTGAAAGAAAGATTTAGAACCTTTTACTTGAATAGTGCAAGCATTTTCAACTGTATTATATGTCAACCGGTTTCACATGTCAACCGGTTTCACAAATAGGTCACATGATATATAAAACCTAAAAAACATTGTATAACGGCAATGTTTTTTAGGTTATTTGAAAAATGGAGTATAATTTGTTTCTTTTTCAACTTGTTATAAAGCTTTTCAACTGTAAGCTGTTAAATTTGTTACATGAACAAATTAGCTTTTACGTAGTTTCCCCTTTTAAAAGTTTAATTGGAAGGCGGATTTCCAGTGGTAAATCAGTAACTTCACCTTCAATTTTTTTTAATAATATATCAATTGCCGTTTGGGCAATTAAACTAATTGGCTGCTGTATCGTTGTCAATTCCGGCAGTAATATTTGACCCGTTTCTGTTCCGTCATAACCGACAACTTTTATTTGTTTTGGTATATCTTTCCCTCGTTTTTTTGCCTCAGCCATGAAGGCGGCTGCAAATAAATCACTACTCGCAAAAATACCGTCTACTTCTGGTTGTTCATCAAGGATCTTACTCATTACTTCTTGTTGACTTGGCCGATCAAATGCCTCTAGAATTTCATATGTAATGGGGGTTCTCCCGTACCTTTCCATTACATCCTCATACGCTTTTCTCCTTAATTTTGCCGGTGTTTCCAACTCGCCTGATCCATTAATATGAACAATATGTTGACAGCCTTTCGAGATTAACAATTCTGTCGCTGTTTCACCACCCGCATAATTGTCGGAACTAACTACAGGAATTGTTTCTGAGAGGTTACGATCAATTGCTACAACATTTAAATTTTGCTGATGATAATTCAGAATACCTCGATTGTGTGTCCCAACAATGATTCCATCTACTTGATTTCGCATAAGCATTTCTAAATATTTCTCTTCTTCATCTATACGATTTAAGCTGTTGCAAAGCAACACTTTATAACCTAATTTGGCACAGATATTCTCTATGTGAAAGGTGAGTTCACCAAAAAACGGATTACTTATTGTTGGAAAAATTAATCCTATCAAGTTCGTTCGTTTATTAAATAAAGAGCGTGCAACATCGTTTGGAAAATAATTCAATTCATTCATTGCCTTGTGAACATTTTCTCTTGTTTCCGTACTGATGTAACCACGATTATTCAATACCCTAGAAACCGTTGTTCGTGAAACACCTGCTAATCTTGCCACATCCTCAATTTTAGGCTTCATTCCATGTCCTCCTGCGCTTTTAAAACCCATACATATTATACTAGTACCCAAACAGCTAGGAAAGTTCTTGTTTATTACAAATAAATAAATTTCATAAAAAAACAGGCATTTCCTGCCCGTTTCTAACTTTATAAACATTATAATACGCATCCTACGTGAAAAGCTAATCACTCAGGTTTCCTTCTGTGAAAGCCTCACTATATAACAAAGAGTATAATCAGAAATAAAGTCACCCAATATAGTCACTATAAAAAGTTATTGATAAAGGTATCTATTTCAAACCGGTTTCCTTTAAAATCAATTTAAAGTAGTGTTATAGATGTATAAATTATAGTGATTATATAGGGTCACTATTATATATAACCATTAGTTTATCAATCATAGATATCTTACAAAAAACAAACCAAATATGAATGTCAGAGGTGTTAGGGACCTCATATGGATACTATTCATGAGCACTTATTTTAAACAATTTATGTAGGATCAAATAAGCAAATTATACAACGTTTGTCTTAGAAAAAGTGAAGCCTTTTGAGGTAATAGGATGCCAAAGGAATGATCATCCACATAAAGGTGTATTAGGACATATGGTATTGCACAGGTCTTTATGAGTTGCAACAATCTATATCGATATAAGCACATGGAACCATTTTTCCGTACTATCTTTAACAGATTTTCCGGAAAGAAGTCCCCCTCCTCAAGAAGTGGGAAGGGCATAGCCCAAACGAGTAGGTGGGGGATGAATTTCCGGTAGGCGCAAGCCTACAAAACTGAGAATTGCCAGTTATTATTGTGGCAAAGCAATTCTAAACGACTCAAATTCACCTGTTTATAAGATTTGCCTGGAACCGTAATGTAATCTCCTTGTATGTTTTTTACATAACAACTTTGTCCACTAAATCCACTAATCCAACCAACTTGTCCAAACACACAAACTTTGTCATTCAAATGCCAGGAACCAACTGATTTTGTATTCTTTTCATTGCGTGTAGCTGTTCTATTCTTCTCTTTTCTGCCCTTACGTGCAGTTGCTTCATGTAAAGAGCGTTTTTTCTTTCTAAATTGTTTGATGTAGAGAACGTGATCTGTATTTTCTTTGATGTTTGTTATCCCTGTAGCTGCAACGGCATCATGATAATGTGTTTTTTCCAGTTGAAGTTCTTTTCTTCTTGGTGTAGTGATGCTGCCATATGTAATGTGGGCATCTGAATACTGATCAAATACCCTTCTACGAAGGATGTTCATAAAGGGGCCTTCTTTGTAGCGTTTGGTTTTCTTCTTCTCAACCATCCACTTCCAAAGAATGTTACCTTCCTGATGATTCTCATGGGTATGGCAAGTTGTGCAAACCGTAATTAAGTTGGATGCTGCATTGCTGCCATCATGGCTCCTATAGATGATATGGTGCGTTTGTAAAATGCCGCCTTTTTTCTTGCAGACTTGGCAAGTATAGTTGTCTCTTGCAAAGACAAAATATCGTACATCATAATACCCAAAGGTATCACCTTCTTGATATTCCTTGCCCTGAATGTCTGGATTCATCATCTTTTGTACGTCAAACTTTCCTACTTCTATGTGAAGTTTACATGTTGGAAGGAATGAATAAAAGGTATCTATCCAATGAAATGTGTTATTTATTCTGCTCTGAATAGAAGGTGGAAGCCAACCCTTTGGACGGGATAAAGTGAAGGATATGGATATTTTACGATATCCTCCTTTCTTTTTTCCTTTCCCTTCTACATACACACGTTTTGTTTTGTACTTGAATTTTGACTTTCTGTATCGTGTTTTACGATTTCTTCTGCTTCTTCTATAGATTTTCTTTGTTTCTAGGTTGCTTTTTACATCTTGACGCAGCTCTATTTCTGCTTTTCCAAAAACCTTTTCATCGGATGTAACGGCAGCTCCCATGTGCTTTGCACCTAAATCAATACCTAATTTTGTTTCTTGTGTTGTTTCTCCAGTTGTATACGATAACTGAATGGTAAAAGGGTTGTATCTTACAATGGTTGCTTTTTGTTCTTTGAGTAGAATTCTAGCCTTACGAGTCGAACAAGGCGTAAGTGGCTCTCCTCGTAAGTTTCTGACGAATACTCGCAAGTTTCGTCCCTCCTTAGAGTTTGTTTCCCTTCGTCCATGTTGGATAAGCTTCTTGCCTCAGGTTGACCGTTCCTCCTCTCAGAACTGTTACAGAGCCTGAACGACAGATTGTGCTTGGGAATCACACAAAGCCGTATTGACTTACCCAACGTAGTCACTCGCTATGGCTCACCATATACCGGAGACTCAGACTAGACAACTAGGCTTTTACAAGCCCCCACTTCAAAACGTGTTAACGTTTAAGTGGTGGGTAGTTGACATAAGTGATTTGCAGTATCTAGGACGGCTTTATATATATTTTTGGTTTTTTGAGAATCCCACAGCTGAAGCAGTGGGATTCTAACCTCCCACCCCGTTAGACATAACGCTTCACAGCGGTCAATCTGTGCTGTCAGGTTTTCCTACGTCATTTGAACTTTCGGTTCAAAAAGGATGTACCTCTTACTGCTCGGTACCCATTAGGCTATCATCGACTGCCCATCGACGAAAATTCTCAGCCCTTCAGCCAAGATATTATTTGCAGCATTTACGTCTCTGTCATGAATTGTATTGCATTCTGAACATGTCCATTCTCGGACTCCTAAGTTCTTTACCTCTGGATTCTTATGCCCACAACATGAACATAATTGAGAAGAAGCAAAATTGGAGCCTACGACGACAAGTGTTTTACCATACCACTTACACTTATATTCCAACATACGTCGAAACTCAAACCAAGAGACCTCAGATAGTGCTTTTGCCAATTTCCCATTCTTCAACATATTCTTCACACGAAGATCTTCTATGCATATCACTTGGTTTTCGTGAA
This sequence comes from Bacillus sp. OTU530, assembly GCF_038440375.1. Taxonomy (NCBI): domain Bacteria; kingdom Bacillati; phylum Bacillota; class Bacilli; order Caryophanales; family Bacillaceae; genus Bacillus; species Bacillus sp. OTU530. Next base: position 10,164 of record NZ_JASATP010000039.1, on the reverse strand, counting down.
CAAGCGAAGAAGTTATCTTGTGCAGGAAATCTGTACGAGCATTGACTATTTTCTCATGAATTTTCGCTACCTTTTTGCGTTGTTTATTCCAATTGGAGCTGTTGTATTTCCGTCTTGATAGAACCCGTTGTGCTTTTATGAGTTTGTCTTCTAGTTTCCGAAGCCACTTTGGATTTTCAATTTTTGTTCCATCGGAAAATGTAGCAAAATCTTTTAATCCCACATCTATACCCACTTGAAAGAGTGAAGGTTGTACAAATTCAATTTCTTGCTCGGTTAGAAGCGAAACAAAATATTTTCCTGTTGCATTCATACTGACTGTAGCAGACAATATTTTTCCCTTCACTTGTTGTGCGGGAACCAATTCAACGAGCCCTAACTTTGGGATTTTCATAAAACGGCCTTGTTCCATCCGAATAGTTGGACCACTTTTACTATAGTTACATTTGGACGTATAGGAATGTACCTCATTTTTCTTACTTTTAAACTTAGGTTTTCTCTTTTTCTTTTGGTAGTATTGTTTAAAGGATTCCCCTAAATCTTGTAGAGAATTTTGCAAAGCAGTAGAATCTGCTTCTTTTAACCAATCCAATTGTTTTTTCAATTCTGTTAATTCTTTTTGTTCCTTCTCTGCGTTAAAAAAATCCCATTCCCATCGGTTTTCAGGAAGTTGTCCGTTTTGAACCATTTCCTCAGTTATATACGAATAAGCATCTTGTTTCTTTTGAGCACCTAAAGCCAGGTTCCAAATATAACGGCAACATCCTAATGTTTTATGTATTGACATTCTCTGCTCTTTAGTTGGATAGATTCTAAACTTATATCCCTTGTGAATTTTCATTTCCCCACCTCCAGTACATACGTTCTGTATCTATTATACAAAAAAAGGAAATATTTGAAAAGCAATTATGACAGACAACATAAAAAAATCAAACAATTGACGTACCTAAAGGTACGTCTTGTTTGATCTCACTTTCAGCCCACACCTGAAGGAGTGGGCTTTCCCGTTCGGAAAATCTGTAACAAAGAAAACTCGCCGACTGGCGAGCCCTGCTCTTGGACGAAGACAGCGGCGTAGTTGCCCTTATATTTTCTTAAAGTGTAAGAAAAGCCCTCTTCATAGCTTATAGAAAACCATAAAATCAAGAAATAAAATTGCCTGGATATTTTAGAGGAAATTCCACCAATCAAATGTAGGGTCAATACAGTGTCTCTAGGATATTCTATTATGTCTGGGACAGATTCCTAGGGATATAGTATATATTTCTGTCATCATGATTTAGCCGCTTGCTTATCATTAGCTTTGGAGCCCGGAGTAGAGAACCCATATTTTTTAGCAACATTGCGGATATCTTTAGACAATTGTTTCGCCTCTTTTTTTGTTATCTTTACCTTCATACCTTCACCTTCTCAGTAGGAGTTTATATATATCTATTATGGACAGGCTGTATTAAAAATAAACATGTATACCAACCCCTCCCCTTTCATAGGATGTACAAGAGACAGAGCGAAAGTGTCGCTGCTATATTTTTGAAAAATTTGGAGGGGAAGAGCAAATGTTGGAAAGAGTGAGGAAGGTTCGTTCAGATAAAAAACGAGAAGTAAAACCTACAATTACTATGAGTTTGTATGAATGTATAGATCGGCTTTCTTATATGACTACAAATCCTATTAAGGATGTGGCTGAAGAGATATGTGTACTGGGCTTGCAATCAGAGAAGACTATAGATTTGCTGGCCGGTTATTTTAGAAGAGACTATTGGATTCAAGAACGGAAGCTTATTCGGGGGGACGTAAGCAGAGCGCCCTATACATTTAAAGATGGCGATAGTCAAAAGAGAAGAATCTCAATTCGATTTTCTCAATCAGTTCATGATAAATTGAGCGAATTAGCCTATGCATTGGATATGACTGTATCAAGCACTACCGCACTCTTACTGAAAACGGCTATTTATGAATCTAGCATTTTTGTAGATTATATTCTAAAACATCTAGATGATGAGACTACAGAAGCTAGAATGAATCAGTTGCAGTACATTGTTGATTTCATTAATGAAAGTAATAAGGAGGAGCCTATCGATATACGTATGTTAGTAAGCTATATCTTAGATAAAGCGTCTACAAAGACAAAGGACTTCAAGAGAACCTTTGTACAATTTATTGAACAATATATTGAGAAATAGACATTGGTAAATCCCCTTTCCCTACTGACCTTAGAGCTTGATCTGGGAAGGGGTTTTTATTTTCACAAAAATAATACATAGAATGCATGACTATACTTCATAGCTGTGAAAAATATGAGAGTTGTAAAATATAAGTCATCTTTAGCGGCATTTTCCTTTTTTTGTTTTAGTTCTTTTTTACGTGTTCCACACAGTCCCCTTTACCGGCAGCTTCTAGTCCTTCAAGATAGGCTTTCGGACGCTCTTCCTTCGCTTTGCGCACAAACTTATTTTTGTTGGCATTTGCTTTGATATGAGTCGAGTCTGCCCCTACCATGCCGTATGCAGAGGCTTGTTGAACAATTTCATCAAAGATTTCTTCAAAAATATTCGTATGAACGAAGCGTGTCCGACGATTCCAGCTAATCGTTGTATGATCAGGAACACGATCTGATAGAGAAAATCCTAAAAATCAGCGATAAGCGACATTGGTTTTGATTTCTTTTTCTAACTGGCGTTCGGAACGAATACCATAAAAATACCCAATAAAAATCATTTTGAACAGTGTAATCGGATGTAGGGACGGACGCCCATTGTCCTTACAATAATACGGACGCAGTTTTTCTTCTATGAAATCAAAGTCAATGGTTGCTTCTACTGTACGTAAAAAGTGATCCTCTGGAACTAATTCCTCTACCGACACCATAACTCGTTCCTCTCGATGGTTATTTAACGCTCCCATCATACAGCATCACTCCTTTTCTTCTTTTCTATCAGTGTTGACAGATAAAAGAGCTCTCAAACATAAAAACAGGCTGTGGAGAAGACTTTCTCCACAGCCTAAGGAAACATCTTATGAAATTAATTGATAATTTACAAGGCTTTCCCTGTCTTTATGAATAGGTGTACTCAATTTCTCTTCCTTGGTTACATGGAGACCTAGGAACCTCTGCCTATTTTCTTTGTATGTGTGCACAAGTATTAATGCACATGTGCTACACGAAGCACAAGGTGTCTACAAATAAAGGGGTTTAATTGATTTTGAGAGAATATATAACTATACAAATGTACTTTATTAAGCCCTAAGGTTTTAGGCAGGGAACAAAATCATCTATTTACTTTAAGTGTTTTAGTGTGTAACATTTTATTATGCGCTATTTATGTAGATATGTTTTGGTCTACAAATGCACTGTTTTTAAAAATAAAACTAGGATTCTGCACATATATACATAGGTTGTGGTACACATGTTTACAAAGATTACCTAGAATGTATAGTAAATAACGAAAAGGGTGATTAGATGAAAACCGAGGAGATTATTAATTCGTGGCAAATAGCTGAATTTGCTGCGATGCTTGAAAGGCATCCTAATACGGTAACGCAATGGTTTAATGAGCTCGAAAAACGACGGATTCATTATAACTTAAGGGTTAATAATGAAAAGATATTTACAGAACACGATCTTGAAATTGGAAAACGAATCGTAGCTCTTAGAGAAGCAAAGTGGCCTTTGAACGGGATATATTCCTATATTGAGAGTAACTTTGATACAAGACCTTTTCCAGACGATTTCAATGATGGAGAAACTGGGATTGATGTGAATTCTGCTATAAGTAGAATGAGAGATGAGTTTTCTAACCTTCTTAAGGAAGCTCAAGAATCAATACGTAAAGAAATTAAATATGAGTATGAGCAGCATATGAAGGAAACTCTAAGCCACATTACAGCTCAGATGCAACTAGAATTAAGGAAACAACTCCCGGAACCTAAACCTTCTGAACAAATACGGGCTGAGCGAATAGAGCGGACCATTGCTACAACAAGGATACGTGCCAAATTAGAGCAGGAAGCCCTAGAACTTTGGGAGCAAAAACCTGATTCTGAGCGTAAAATACGTACAGGCTTATTTAGCAAGAGTGAAGATGTGGTAAAGATGCAAAGATTTATTAACGACTATATAAATAAGTATTTGGAAGCTAGAATTGAAGAACATTTTAAGGGTTAGCAGCTGATCCCCCACTGCTAACCCTTATTTTATTTGTATCTCTTTTATCACTAGCGCTTCGAATTAGAGATTACTTGTAGACACCTAAGGAATCAGAAATTCAATAACAAGTATTATGTGGTATTGGGAAGTGCCTTTATTATCTTTCATAGAATAAGAACAAATATTGTAACTGGAGAAGTGTTTTTGAGGAGTTATGAATTTCAATAAGTAGTGGTTATCTCCCCCTTTTTTCTATGGATTTAACAGAAATTAGTAAGGATAGGATCTCTGACTAGGAGAATCCCTGCCTAACTTTTCTTCGGTCTGCACAATAATCAATCCCCATTTTGCTTTTATAATTCAGGCATAAACGTGATTTAGATCTACTAAGCATCTTCAATTTTTATTTGATACAAGTGAAGAATACCTAGGTTTTACACCTCAACTTGTGCACATGTTGAGGTGTATTTAGTCACAACAAAGCACAAGTGGGACACATAAAAGAACTAATTACATTCAATACAGATACTGTAATTATAGATGATTAGTAATCATGTAGATATTACAAAAGAGCACACTAAGATAGATGACCTCCTGATGATTCGTAATAATTACTATTTATAAACATAGCCAACTTAGATGATTCTAGTTAGATAGAAATACCAGAGTGTACTTGTACTCGTGTACCTATGCATATATGTTAATGCACAGGTGGACAACAAATCACAAATGGACTACATTTTTAACTATCTTTTATTGTCTAGAAGTTAGTTTGAAAAGTTGAGGATCTTGATGAAGTTCTGTTTTGTTGTTAATTAATAATACAGTATTATGCAGATAAAATCTTTCTATGAAATGTTAAAGCTACATGGTTAGTGTGTTGTAAGACTTCACTTGTGTTAATGTACTTATGCATAAATCGTCATGAACATGTGTAGAACATACCACAGGGGGACTACAATTATGGGGGCATTATAAGGGATTGTTTGGAGAGAAATTCCTACAGAACTCTAATCTGTTTTTCATACAAAGAAACCCTCTTTCTATTCGGGCCTTGGTGATACAGAACTAGATGAGTCGAAAACTAGGGATTCAAGGCGTGCGAATGCTTTTCTCTAGGGAAAGAGGGAATAGTTCGAAGGGCTGTATATCTTAATAGAATTCTATTTTGTTGTTAATTAAAAGTGTGGTACCGTAGTGGATTAAGTATTTCTGTAGAATGTTAGGTGGCATAGTGGACGCATTGTAAAACGTTACTTGTATTGATGCACTTATGCATAAATCGTTATGCACATGTGTAGTACATACCACAAAGGGACCACATTTATAACGATATTATAAGGGGATGATTGAAGAGAAGTCTTTAATGTGTCTATTTTTACCCAATAAGAATCCCTTTTATTTGGGATCTTACAGGTGATACGGGGCTATATAAACCCAAAACTAGAGATTTAAGGCTATCGTAGCTAGCTGGACCACCTGGAAGCTGGCAGAGCGTCTCTGCAAATGGGTCAGACTTGCACTGATGGAATTGGAGACTGTTCGCGTAGGTACTGATTCTGCCCGTTATTCTTATGGTCGCTTACTTTACGCATAAAATCAGACGAAATGACAATACTTCTTCTGCAAGCTATGTACAATATGTACAAATAGGGGGAACAGGATTCTCTAACTTAGACCTACAAAAACTTGATTATTGAGATGGCCAGGAAACTCAGATGGATATTTTTAAATGTATCAAGAATGTTGTACTTGCGGACATTCACGAGGTGCTTAATCAGGCAGAAGGTCCAATTAGCATGGCAGTATAATACCTGCGTGAACAGGGGGGGCAGCTTATAAGAGTTCAGAAAGTAGTAGCTGATCAGTTGTTTTTGGAGATGAAGTATAAGGTGCTTGTTGCAGAAGCAGATAACATCATTGAAAAGCGTGTCAGACAGGCAAACCTAGCTGTGGATCGAAACGAAGACAACGTTGCTAAGATAGCATTACAGAATAAAATTGTGCCGGAGCGCAAGTTTGCATCGTATAAGCAGCAGGAGACCATCCAGGCACAAGCTGCTAACCTGTATGAAAAAATAAAAAAGCTGAAGGGTAAGCATGAAGAGCTGAAGCTAAAGTAGCAGGAACTCATTGCAAGAGCGGATGCAGCAAAGGCTGTAAAGGCCATTCAAACAACGATCAACTCTTTTAGCACAGACGATACAATACGTGGCTTTGTCCGAATGGAAGAGTGCATCTGGACTTTAGAAGCAGAGGTAAAAGCGGGTCAAGCTTTTGCGGCTCACAGGCGGCCTAGGGTAAACACTATTTTGCAGCTTGAGGTAGAACTGCAATTGGAACGATTAAAAGCAGCGAAGGCTTAAATGATAGGCAGACAAGCTGTCTAAAGCGGATAGAATCTTTCTCAAGTATACCTTTCCCTTTTTTGAATATAGTTACAAAAATGAATACTCCCTAGTTGGAACATCGTGAAGAAGGCTAGGGAGAGCTTTTGGGGGACAGATTACATCTGTAATAAGGAACAAGAATATCTCTTATTGGCTGAGCAAGAGCAGTCCCCTAGTGTGCAATCCTGTGGGCACACGTCTTCGAAAGGAGATGCAAAACTTCTAGTTTTGTGCGTAACGATAACTTTCAGTAAGTTTTATGAACCAGGATTATAACTTAAGAATCTATCCTGTTTCGTGCCTGTGTCTTTGTAGGGTTGTCAGAGTAATTCACCAGTGTTTTGAAAGAAGTTGTATAGTTTCAGAAGGGGATACAGGCCCCATCCCAATAATTTGGTATATAAAGAAAACTCGCCGATTGGCGAGCCCTGCCCTTGGGCGAAGACAGAGGCGTAGTTGCACTTACACTGTATTCCTAAAATTTCCGGCTGCGTCGAATTCACTTCTAGCTGGAAATTTATACTTTCCTACAGTGTAAAAAAGCCTAGAATAATCTAGGCTAGTGGTGCTTAAATTCCTGTTAAATAGACTAGGTTTTGCAAAGCGTATAATCTAATTCTCTTTGCATTCTTAGGGCAGTAATTAGAATTTCATTTTCTCAGGATCTAGAAAATCTGCTAATTCTTCCTCTTTTTCTGATGGGTTGCTGTTCTCTGTATTCTCTTCACCCAGATCAATAAAATCAGAAAGGTTGAAATCAAAATCGTCCTCATCATCTTCAATACTGTTGATAGAAGCGATAGAAGATTGTTGATAGATAAACTTGTTGTTTTTCTCTTGATATTCTTTATACTCCTCAACAAGTCCTTTAGCTAGACGGGTAGGCAGGGCCTCTGTCTTGAAGAAAGTATATACACTTGTATTAAAGTCATTCTTGCTTACAATGTATCCGTTAAATACAGTCTCACGAATCGGTAATCTTTGAATGATATCTGCTTTGGCATCATCAATAAAAGCATCTCCAAATCCTTTTGGTTGGTCTAAAACAGCTAACATACCAAAGTGATGGATTTTAGACGTAACAATATTACCGTGGTCATCCTTTTGCATAAGTTCAATTGGTTCGTGGAATGAACTTCCTTTGATACTCTCAGTAAACATTTCTTGAATATCCTTAGCATTTTGAATTTCACCCATTGATTTTGAAACACGGTTAATTACTAGGCAACCTGTTTTTTCGAGAAGAATGCGTTTGAAGTCTGCTGGATCTAAAACAACCCCAGTACCGCCAATAGTTGCTGCGGTATTCAGCTCATGGATAACCTCACAAATTCTTTTATTTGCATAATCGCGAGAGTTCACGATGTTCTTTTTCTCGTTTTCATTTAAACTATTATACTCATCATAAAAATGCTGATTGTCTGCAAAGATAACAAAAGCAACACCTTTTGTCTTGTCGTTCGCTAGGCTCCAGATTTGTTGTGAGAAGTCATTTACTTGTTTTAAGACATTTGGACCATCAGCACGAACAGGGAGCGTAACAACGATACCAATTTTAATAAAGTCTTTACGATCAATAGCATTTTCTAGTGCCAATCTCTTAAATCGGTTTTGGTTTGCTTTAATTTCAGCTACGGAATGTTCTGCAGCAATTTTTCTTAATTCCTCTGCAATAATAGGTCTGTTATGGAATGCAGAAAACTCCTCAATTGCTTTCACAATCGTAGAAGTTCCTGTTCCCCCACCAAGGCCTGCAAAGAATAAGACTAATTCATCGTCTGGACGTACACGTTCTGTAATAAAGGATTTTAATTTTTCTTTTGCAACTTCGTCTTCTTCCAACACTCTTGTAGCCTTAGCCGGATCTTTTCCAAGCCCCCCAAGGTTTAAAGAAACTTGATTGTTTTTTGGGATATACCTTAGTTCAGTTAAGTCTCCATCATTTGAATTCAGTGCAAGACAATTGTAGACAGATGAACCGTCAACTTTCTTGATTGCTGCAAATGTGTCTACCATACGAGTACCAGCTTGACCAAATCCAACCATTGTCATTTTAATAGCCGGCTCATTATTAAAGAAATTTTTCGCCATATAAAATTTCACTCCTCCATATTTTTTATTCTGCGCTTTGTTTTTTCGATAACGAAACCAACACTTGTTGACCACGAACTGTTAAAAAGAGATATTTGTAAGGTTTTTTAGGTTTCTCGTAAAGCAACGACATATCAAGTAACTTGTCTACACACTTTTCAGCTGCTTTTCTGCTTATATTGGTGTGCGATTGTTCAAACACAAAGGTTTTGCCCTTAGGCTTTCGGGTGAGCCTATCTAAAACTACGTTTTCTATCACTTCATTTACTGTAATGCCTAGCATTTGGTTATGGTCTTTGTACTGTTTATTTAGTTCGCGCCCTATGTATAAAAATACCTCTGTTAAAACAGTATCCTTAGAAATAATATCAGCAAACATTGCTGATGTATCGTCATCAAACTTCAAGTCTATGTATGTTCGGTGAAGAGCTTCATTCAATGTTTTTCACACCTCCTACTTCCAACGAAACTTAGATGAGTAATCATATAGTAGCAGATTATGGTAATCATATCAAGTAACTATTTATAGTTCTGTTCAGTATAATCTTTATATAATTAACCGTAATAAATTTAGTATTATCAATGATTTCATTATGGTAACTAATTATAGTTATCATTAGTGATTAATGAGAGATATATCAGATTTTTTTGGGCTATATAATTAGGAAAAGAGACAAAAAGAATAAATAATGATTCTTTTACCTCGAAAATCAGGAGAATTCATGATTAATAAAATGATAGTTATGTATAATAGTTAATTTAAATGGTTACTATAAATATATCCTTATTTTGATTGGGTTTTATCTGAATGTTATTGAATTAATTTTATATAATTACTATTATTGATAACTATATATAGTAACTATATTAAGTGATTGTTTTTATATCCTAATATATGGTAATAAAATCCGTTGTTAGGGTTGTTGGATGTAATGAGTATTTATTGGATTTTTTATCCTTCTCTTTTCTACTGAAAGAGCTATGATAAGATTCACAAGAGAATCGGCTAGAGTGCTATATTGTTGTGATAGATAGATCACTTGTCCATGAGTTCATTATGTTGATTATGGTTACATGTAGATAGGGATTCCTAGTCCAAGGGCTGGAATAAAGATCATGGCAAACAAGCGACATCCACTGGTGCTCCACACTATCCAGTAGTTAGAAGTGTGTGTTTGTTTCATCTAGTTTCAATAATTTCTTTTTTCTCCACATGTTGTCCACTACACTTTATTGGTGATCGATGTTCTGTACATATGAAGACATAATGGATAAGTGGACATATACAAAGTTGCGCTGTTTTATGTACGTATTTCTAAGAGGTAATGGAATCATATTAATGATTCAATAGTGTATGTGGAGGACTTGTGGTACACAGTGTTCCGAGGAACTAAAAGTGGATTAAAGTCATTTCAAGAGTGTTAGTAGCTGGAGTCAAAGAATAATCTACAAATGCACATGATATCGAGCAAGGTTAGTTATCATTGATTTGGGTTCTTTTAGAACGCAACAACATACATATTGTGGACATCAACA
>NZ_JASATP010000038.1:0-59013 GCF_038440375.1 Bacillus sp. OTU530 | reverse complement strand
TTTTTAGAGGGGGTCTGGGGAAGGATTCTCCAGCGGGTTTGGGAGTGTCACGAAAAGGTGATATCTTAAATTGCCTAAAACTAACTAACGTAAAAAACAAAAACCTTAAGACCGCGGGGTTCCGCCCCCGCTTCGACGGCCAACGTTAGCACGTTGGATCGCATATTAAAATCTTTTCCGAGGGGCTAGCCCCCTCTCGACCCCCACCCCTGCCGGTGGCGTCCTCAAAACAAATGTTTTGAGGGGAACGAGAGGGTTTGGGACAGTGCTACATGTGTCAACTCTTATTCTCCTTTCTAGAATTTCATCTCCCTACGGTCGTGAACTTCTACGAGTTGCGATACGTTGACACATCCCGAGCATATCGCCACCTGTCTCAACGAGCTGTCGCCATAGCGGGACGCCGGGGGCGTAAAACCATAGTCTTACTAAGAGTAGGGCTTTTTATTTTGTCAAAATCAGAAGGGGATTTAAATAACAATAATAATATAATAAAAAACAACACTAATTTATTGTTAAACGATAAATAATATGCTAAAATCATGTTGTCATTAAATAAGTGAGGTGTTTTAAATGAATGTTAAACGAGGTTCAACCACTTTCTTAAAGGTAATTATTTTTCTGGCTGGAATTGCAGTGCTTGCTTTATGTATATTTTTAGTGCCCCATATGGCGAATTTCGCAGCAAAATTGTATCCAAATATTGCCCCAATGAAATATCTCGTTTTCATCGTGATGTATGGAGCGGCTGTGCCTTTTTACTTTGCTCTCTATCAGGCTTTCAATCTTTTACGGTACATTGACGAGAACACAGCGTTCTCGGAATTATCTGTAAAGGCGTTAAAGAACATAAAGTGCTGTGCGATTACAATCAGTGGTTTGTATGTATTAGGTTTGCCACTCTTTCATTTTATAGCGAAGAAAGTTGACCCTCCTATTGGATTAATGGGACTCATCATCATTTTTGCTTCGTTGGTTATCGCCGTTTTTGCTGCTATCCTCCAACGGCTTTTACAAGAAGTGATTAACATAAAATCAGAAAATGATTTGACGGTCTGAGGTGAAGGATATGGCAATTATTATTAATATTGATGTGATGTTAGCAAAACGAAAAATGAGCGTAACGGAGCTTTCGGAGAGGGTTGGAATTACTATGGCGAATCTTTCCATTTTGAAAAATGGGAAAGCAAAAGCGGTTCGTTTTTCAACATTAGAAGCGATATGTAAGACTTTGGATTGTCAGCCAGGTGATATTTTGGAGTACAAAAGCGACGAAGACACTCAATAAAAACAGACAACAAATTTATTTAACGGGAGTCGATAGAGAATTTAAGGGATAGCCATTAAGCTAGCCCTTCTTTGCGTTTATTGATGTTATTTACTCAGAGAATTCCATTGAGAATTTCATTGATATTAGTGACAAAAAATATGATGTGATTTGCAATGTTTGCACCTCAAAAGGGAACCCGTTAGTTATCCATCCTGTCTTTTTTTAATTTGTATTAAAATCCATAACAATTTATTGCCGGGGAATAATTTCAAATACCGCATTCTTTTAAAAAGTTTATTACAAAAAACGTTCGTTTAATGTAATGTTGGGCAATACACTGAAAACCTATGAATTTTGGTATTTGATTTTACATGAACTTACACATTAATCTATTTACAAGAGTACCAACATGACAATGCTCTCTCTAAGAAAAGTATGGTATAGTGATTTTAAATATTAATTGATTGCTGCTGCAGAATGAAAGGCGGTGCACTGTGGGTAACAACATATTTACTGGTATTAAATATTCAAGAGTATATGAACAAATTGTGGATCAACTTAGAGAACTGATTCAAGAAGGAAAGATCCTTCCCGGTGATCGGCTTCCGGGTGAGCGGGAACTTGCTACTATGCTTGGATGCAGTAGAACCCCATTGAGAGAAGCGCTTCGGGTACTGGAGGCCGAGGGAGTTGTAATAGCAAAACCAGGTGGCGGTCGGTATGTGCAACATGTTGACCAGCGTCTCGTTATGGAATACAGCTTTGATCCTGTCGATCTTATGAAGACAACATCTATCATTTATTTTTTAGAAGTCCGTGAAATGCTAGAACCTCATATTGCAGCACTTGCTTGTGAAAGAGCTACTGAAGAAGACATTTTAAAAATGGAAAGAGCCTTGTTGAAAGTAGAAGCAGAACGAAAAGATATTGATGAAAAGCTAGTGCGAGACAGTATGTTTCATTTGGCGCTGGCAGAATCAACTCGGAATTTCGTGCTTGTGACTACACTTGAAACAAATTTAAATATGCTTCAGCAAATAAGGATGAAAACGTTGTTATCACCTGAAAGGCTAGAACGTTCAACTGCAGAACACCGAGCTATTTTTAATGCAGTGAAAAGCCGGAAACCAAAAGAAGCATCGGAAGCAATGGCTGCACATTTACAGCGATTACGAGAAAGCATTTTAAATTTTAAATAATCAATAATATTTTCTTTGACCCTATCGTTTACAGATAGGGTTTTAAATTTCCAAAAAACATTGACGCTTTCAATAAAATACTGCATAATAAACTCAACTGGTATGACCAGTGTACCAAATAACCAATTATAAATTTGGAGGTAATAATTATGATGTAAGAAAATTTTGGTCATTTAACTAAAAATTCTTGATGTCTCCAGCGTCATTGCTGCCCCTTTTACAACTTGCCTGCTTGGAGATTTGGGAGCTGAAGTTATAAAGGTTGAACTCCCTAGCAAAGGAAATGCTACAAGAGGACTTGGTTCTTGGAAAGGTGAAGAGTCGTTAAGATAGCCCGTTTTAAGAAGTAAACCCTAATATCGTTTTAACAAGACAATCTGGTTATGGTCAGACAGGTCCTTATGCAGAAAAAACCAGGTTTTGGAACTCCGTGCACTGCTTTTTCAGGTTATACCTATTTGCAGGGATTTTCAGACAAACCTCCTGTAACCTCCGCTTTTTCATTGTTGGATTATGTTTAGGGAATTTTTGTTGCCATCGGAACTGTAAGCGCTCTCTATCATAGGGATGAAAACAATGCAGAAAGACAAATAGTTTAATTAGGATAATTGGGGACAGTAAGAAAAAGAAGCCCAATGTTAGTAGGGCACTCTAGTCCGGCGGGTACATACCAGACAAAAGACGGGAAATGGGTTGTTCTTGTCTGCAGTACAGAAAAAAAACATGGATTAGATTGGCGAAATCAATGGAGAAAGCAGATTTAGTTGATGATCAACGGTATAAAACAAGATGTGGGAAGCTTTCTGTTGAAAGATGGTCCAAATTTATAGCTCCACTGTAAACCAGAAGGGCAGGAAAAACTGGGATGAAAAAAGGTTTAGGGAACTTTTTCTTATCTATTTAATGAAAGCGTTATCTAAAAAGAGGGGTGAAGAAATTGCTAACATTTTTAGGGTTTTTAATGATCGTAGTTTTTATGTATTTAATTATGAGTAATAAAATGAACGCTCTGAATGCTCTTATAGTAATTCCAGCACTATTTGCTCTTTTTGCAGGTTTCACAAATGTGGGCGACATGATTCTAAGTGGAGCTGAAACGGTAGCTTCAACCGCCGTCATGGTGACTTTCGCCATATTGTATTTTGGAACTTTGATTGATGCGGGAATGTTTGATCCATTAGTCAATAAAGTGATTAAAATTTCAAATGGTGATCCTCTAAAAATAACAGTTGGAACGGCCATTCTTTCTTTGTTGGTAGGTTTAGATGGCGATGGAACCATTACGTATCTAATTGTTGTTACAGCTTTTTTACCCCTCTATGAACGTCTAGGCATGAACAAACTGATTCTCGCTTGTTTACCTGCGATGTCGATGGGGATTATGAATGTTCTTCCTTGGGGTGGACCGACTGCACGTGTTATGTCTGTTTTTAAATATGACGCGGCGACAGTAATTACTCCACTGATTCCTTCAATTATCGCAGCGGCTCTTTATTTATTAGGTCTGGGCGTTTACTTTGGCTTGAAAGAAAGAAAAAGGCTGGGCATTCAAAAGATTTCTGTTGATCATCAAGCGAAAGATGAAATTGCAGCAGCTGTGCTGGATGTGTCAACTGAATCATTAAAAAGGCCTAAACTATTTTGGTTTAATTTGGTTATAACCATTTTATTAATTGCGGGGTTATTTACAGCTGTTCTTCCATTACCTGTTTTATTTATGCTTGGATTCGTTATCGTGACGATTGTCAATTATCCCAATTTAGCCGATCAAAAAGCCAGAATAGAAGCACACGCTGGGAATGTTTTGACTGTTGTTTCACTTATATTTGCTGGAGGAGCATTCGCCGGGATATTAGAAGGTACTGGAATGGTAGATGCCATGGCAACCTCTATAGTCAAAGTGATTCCGGATTTTCTTGCTCCTCAACTTCCATTTCTTGTTGGTTTAACGAGTATGCCATTCACTTTCTTTATGGCAAACGATCCTTACTATTTTGGTATTGTTCCTATTCTAGCTGAAACTGCTTCACAAATTGGAATCGATAAACTAGAAATTGCACAAGCATCACTTCTTGGACAGCCTCTTCATTTGTTAAGCCCGCTTGTTGGCTCTGTTTATGTATTAATCGGGCTTGTTGGTATAAATTTTCGTGATCATATTAAATTTTCTACTAAATACGCAGTCGGCAGCGCCCTTGTAATGATTGTTGTTGCGATCCTTACAGGTGCACTGTCCCTTTAGTAGGATTTGCTTTCTGAAAATTCAATATCATCTTTGTACCTAAATAATCTGATTATATTAATAGATTACCATTTAAAAATTACAGTTTTCAATCTACTCATTATATGTATCTTTCGTCCAGAAGCAAAGTATATTGGCCATCAACCAGTTGAACATCAAATAGTATGACATTGGAGCTAGATGATGTTTTGGCTACTGGTTTACCTTCTGGTAGTTTTCCAATGAAGTCAGGCGACGTCGTATCTATGGAAGTAGCGAATATCGGTAGGCTATGTAATTATGTAAAATAGCAGATATAAATGCTTTCTAAACGATCTGTTAATATTGGTTATTTTCTCTGTTTTTATTGCCATTGATCCCTTTTCAATTTTGAGGTTAGCCAGTTTTTCTGGTTGACCTTTTCTATTGTGCTGTAACTATCGGTAACAAACAACAAAGATCCTTTCCACCAACAGATCTGTTAGAAGAAGGCCTTTGTTGCAATTTCGTTAGTGCTATATACAGAAAAAGATTGTTTGATTTTTTAAATCAGTCACTAGGCAACCCATTCAAAACCGCTTGCTAGATAATCGAAGGGTTCCCTAAACAAAGTTTAGATAAAAAGGAGCAGTAAACATCATGACAAAAGTGATTGCAATTAATGCCGGAAGCTCTTCTTTGAAGTTCAAATTATTTGAAATGCCGAATGAAGAAGTACTAACAGCTGGGTTAATAGAACGTATCGGTTTAGATAAGGGAGTATTCACTATTTTAGTAAACGGAGAAAAAGTAACAGAGGTAACAGACATTCCAGACCATGCTGTTGCTGTTAAGATTCTTCTTTCTAAACTAACAGATCTTGGGATTATCCAATCATTAAATGAAATTGAAGGAATCGGTCATCGTGTGGTACATGGTGGAGAGAGATTCCATGATTCTGTTTTCATTACAGAAGAAACATTAAGAGAGATTAAAATTTTATCAGAGTTAGCTCCTTTGCATAACCCAGCGAACATCATCGGAATCAAGGCGTTTCAAGAAGTTTTACCAAATGTAAAGGCTGTAGCTGTTTTTGACACAGCATTCCATCAAACAATGCCTGAACAATCATTCTTATATAGTTTGCCTTATGAATACTATGAAAACTATGGCATTCGCAAATATGGTTTCCATGGTACGTCACATAAATATGTAGCTGAAAGAGCAGCAGAATTATTAGATAGCCCTATAGAAGAATTACGTCTTATTTCTTGTCACTTAGGAAATGGTGCAAGTATCGCGGCAATTGAAGGTGGAAAATCTATTGAAACTTCAATGGGCTTTACACCACTTGCAGGTGTTGCAATGGGAACTCGTTCAGGAAACATTGATCCTGCGCTTATTCCATTTATTATGGAAAAAACGGGTCACTCAGAAAGTGAAGTGTTAGATATTTTAAATAAAAAGAGTGGTCTATTGGGTATTTCAGGATTATCCAGTGACCTTCGTGACATCGAACAAGCTGCTGAAGAAGGAAATGATCGTGCAAGAACATCTCTTGAAGTATTTGCTAGTCAAATTCATAAATACATTGGTTCATACGCAGCTCGTATGTGTGGAGTAGATGCCATTATCTTTACAGCTGGAATTGGAGAGAATAGTAGTGAAGTCCGTTCACGTGTATTACATGGATTAGAATTTATGGGTGTTTACTGGGATGCAGAATTAAATCAAGTTCGGGGAAAAGAAGCGTTTATTAGTTATCCGCATTCTCCAGTAAAAGTTATGGTTATTCCAACAAATGAAGAGGTTATGATTGCTCGTGATGTAGAACGAGTAGCTTTACACCCTATTGGATAAAAACGTTTAGGATACCTTATACGTTCTGGGGCATGATCGACGCTTGAAGAAGTATGTAATTCAATGGATGTCGCAGAACCAAAACGACGATGAAGTTCCTGTCTAACTTTTGTCTATAGCAAAGAATTCAGAAGAGGCATACACTGTAATACATTCACCTACAACTCGATTTCCAATGGTCATCGTGTATTCAACTTGATAGGGAGAAATCATTTATTTCATCCTTCCTTCTTCTTGTCTTTGCTACAGCATATGAAGGAAGATATTGTTGTTGCATTTGTTACAAGTGCGCTCAACTAACCCTCATCTCCTTTTTTAACTCTAATTATGATAAAAAAGCGAAGCCATCTAAATTCAGTTCATAAACTAACTTTAGATGGCTTCACTTTTTAAAAAGATAGTAATTAGTTAAGAATTGTTTCCTTATTTTCCATAATAGATTATCAATCCGTTATTTTGGTTACTACTTTTACAATTGTTTTTGCAAGATTCATGACCGTAAATAAGCGGGTATCATTTAAAAATTGAGAGGTTGGTAATGGATCTATATAATTGACAAACCCGACAAAATGGTAATCCCCCACTTCTGGAGGTTTTTTTTCAAGTGCCTTTCCAGGGATTAGCGGTCCCTCTTTAAACATCACATAACCTACTTGATCTTTATGGTTCTGGTGCAAAAACTCTGAAGATAATTGCAATTAATCTCTAAAGCTTGGACATACTGATACTAGTACTCTAAAAAAGGACGTGATTAGTATGGAAAAGCAAGATTTGTTTAAGTGAAAACATTATCAGCCTGACATTATTTTGTTAACGGTGAGATGGTACCTACGGTACAATTTTAGTTTTCGTAATCTAGTGGAGCAAGATCATCGTTTTATCAAGAAGCGAGTCCGTTCTATACTAGGATTGAAAACGTTTCGAACAGCCAAACAGATTATCTGTGGAGTGGAAGTGATGCATATGCTGAAAAAAGGACAACTTCAACAAGGGGTGAAGTCTGTCCAGAGTGAGATTGAATTCATACATAAATTATTTGGAGTAGTATCATAATTCACAGTTGAAAAGAATATCGAGGTTCTATGCTTCTAAAAAATCATATTTGCACCAGAACCAAAAATAGGACAAGCGGATTGGCCTTCACCGATCTTCAGTAAGGGTGGCCTAAAACAGGCCCAGGTACCTAGGGAGCTTATCGAAAAAGCATTGGAGGATGATTTTTGATTTGGTAGTGAAAGGAAAAGGCGGAAACCTGAAATAGAGTTTGCTCAAATTATCTTTATGCTACCTTATAAAAATAAGAATATCTAGAAAGATTATTGAATTATCTAAATAAACACTTACATTTTATTTAATAAATCTTTATAATGAAATATAGTAACAAATAGAGAGATATTGGTTTTGGTGTAAATTCTTTATATTTTTGTAGGGGGAAAAGGAATGGCAAAACAGAAGCAAAAGAAAGAATCTAATGACAAGATTGCGGGAAGGCACATTGAAGAGCACTATCGTTTTAATAGCAAAAGGCTGTACCTTATAAGTAAGGTTCGTTACGGAAAGCCGTCTTCAAAGGTTTATTATGCTGCATTCGATAATGAGGGAATCGATATCTATGAATTTAATAAAACCGCTACCCCTCAGGTAGTATTGGTGGAGCAACAGAAATGGGGTTCTTTTTCAAAGGTAACGGTTGATCACTATTTTTCAAAATCAGTTTTCAACTTTAGTGGTAATAAAGATTGGTTACTTATAGTAGATTTGAAAGGCAAGGAGGCGGAGCGAGTAATTGACAATTTTACTGATATTGAAGTCCATGTAGTACCCCGCCCTGCCTGGAGGAAAATAGTAGGCTTTCGCTCTAAAACGAATTGGAAAATGTTTGTTGCTTCCTCTATTTATACATACATCCTGTTTTTAATTCTGCATGGTATGTTACCAAGAACAGTAGATAGTAGTCTTATGGGTTTCGGCATTATAGGTGTACTCCTTAGCTTATTAGGGCTCATTGTTGGGATCATTAGACCAGCTTATGTGTTGCCAAAAGTTAAACTTAAGACAAGAAAAAGGGTATTATACTGGTATTCCTACTTAGTAATTGTATTTCTTTCTATGACAGTTGTCTTTGTACAAACCGATGCAGTACCAAAAGATACAAATGAGACCGTAAGCGTTGCAGCTAATACTACTCCGAATGACAAAGTGGATAATGAACAGAAGGAAGAAGCCGAGCAGAAAGCACAACAAGAAGCTGCGCAAAAGGCACAACAAGAAGCTGCGCAAAAGGCACAACAAGAAGCTGCGCAAAAGGCACAACAAGAAGCTGCGCAAAAGGCACAACAAGAAGCTGCTCAGAAAGCACAACAAGAAGCTGCGCAAAAGGCACAGCAAGAAGCTGCTCAGAAAGCACAGCAAGAAGCCGAGCAGAAAGCGCAGCAAGAAGCTGCTCAGAAAGCACAACAAGAGGCTGAGCAGAAGGCACAACAAGAAGCTGCTCAGAAAGCACAACAGGAGGCCGAGCAGAAAGCGCAACAAGAGGCTGCACAGCAAGCACAAGAACAAGCCGCAAGGGAAGTAGCTGCAACAACATCTTCCTCTCAGAATACGTCTGCTAGTGGTAATAACGGTTATGTTCCATTCCAAAATGACCCTAGTGATGATAGACAAACGAATATGAGCTGTGCTGGACAAATTAAAGGAAATGCAAACTCAAAAATTTACCATGTCCCTGGTGGGCAGTATTATGATAAAACACAAGACGATATCGTTTGGTTCTGTTCAGAGGCAGATGCACAGGCTGCTGGTTATAGAAAATCGAAAAGATAGACATTATCTTTGGATTCTCTAATTAAAGGTACTAACCTACAACCTATTAGTAAACATGACAAAAGGGCCTCTGGAGAAGTAGGAGGCCCTTTTGTCTGTACACCACTAAATTGTATAGAGATTGCAAGGCATCCCTATGTGTTTATCTTGCTCAAACATCTATTTTTTATGCATCTGTTTGTATAATTAAACATATGAGTATCGACGTTCAACAGGAACAAAGACTACTACAGTAATCCTCTAGCCCTTAGTTCCTTTTCAATACAATACTTCACGAAATCCTCGATCGTCATCTCTTCTTCTCTCACCACTTGGGCTACTTTTTCTTTTACATGAGAAGGAATAACCGTGTGAATGGTTTCCAAATCGCTGTCAATCATAACCCCTTTATGACGGACAGATACAGTTCCTTCTATTATATTGTGTTGAAGGAGATTGATTTCCACACCATGTTCTTCCCTATTGAACGGGAGTAAGAACGGTTTTACGAATACTTCAATCGTCGCGTCCTCCCGTTCCTTTACCTTCATATTATAAGGGCCGACAAACAAGAATAATTGTTCCAGTACCTTATAAATGGGGGAATTCAGCTGACTCGGTTTGACGAACAGAAACTGGGCATATCCTCTTTTATTGATCGCTTTCATGCTCTTTAATTCACCAGATGCCACATACCCTTGTTCCAGTAACTCATCCAACTGTAAGAATGTTCCTCTTTCCGTCTTTGTCCGAACGATCCCCTCTTGTGTAATTTCCATAACCCGGGCGATTTCCTTTGTCGTCGTATGGATAAAGGATTGATAGAGGAACGTATTCGTCTCCTTATGATAGATTGGCGTCTTACTTTCAATCTGATGATGTTCCATATAATCGAGGAGATCTTCTTCTTGTACAAAAGAGATCTGTTTCCCTAAGTAAAACGCTGTAAACGAAGGAATTTTCCCGGTTTTAATCAGCTTTTGCGCGGTTGATAGGGATACCCCGAGCATCTCCGCCACATCCTTGTTCGTGAGACCTGGTTTCCGGTACATCTCCTTCACCTTTTCTACGGTCTCCGGTGAAAAGTAATAGGTCCCGTCAATGGTCCAGTCATTCTTATTGATCGGTACAATCTCTTCCCTTTTCACTAAGCTGTAAATCGTTTGTTCGGAGATGTTTAGAAGCTTTGCCATCTCCTTTGTGGAAATGTCTTGGTCTAATGTTTCTTGCGTGTTTACCTCGATTGTCATCGTACCCTTCCCCTCTCACATTCTCTACTGCTATGACATTTTATAAAATTGTTCTCTCGTTTCTACCGTTCATGATCTACAAAACAAATTCGTTGATGTTTTCTATTTGTATAGATATGTAGTTAAAACATATAGAATCATGACATCATAACGGATCGTCTTCCCCTTGAATGATATCCATTCCACTTCTATATATCTATTATACTACAATTCATTCACCTATCATCAAATAAACGTAAAGTATAAGTTTATTTATAAGAAAAGAAAGAATGAATGATAATCTAATAAAAATAATAGAAACGTTATGTATGTGAAGAGTGCAAATAATGGGGCGGTTATTTGTATCTCTCATGATGTACCAGTACTTCTATGCAATATATAATAGTATCAGTTATATAATAATAATACAAAGAGTACCGTTTAATCCATAACATATGGAATGGAGTTGGTGAGATTGGAATTCATAAAAAGAGATAAAAGTGAATCTTCATTAGTAAAACAATCATTATCTACAATGGATCTATTACACATAGTCCAAAATGATACAGTAAAAGAAGAAATGATAGATGATACATACTTACCTGTATTACAATCCATTGTGTATCAAAATGAAGAAGAGTTATAGGAAACAACTGTGAAGGATTATATACGAGATCTCTTTCAGTTTTATAAACATTGGCTACAATACCTGTCTTCTTCTCGTCATGAGGGTTCCTCCCAAGGATAAACAGGAAATTCTAAGGAGTTACAATTAAATATCACATTAAACATCAATTAATGAAAATTGATTAATGTATAAGTTAATGTAAAGCCAAGTACCCTAATTTATGTGACTTTCTTTTTTATTTGACGTAATTTCTTTAAAATTAAATGTCGTTGTCTAATAAATTAGAAATAGGGTGTTTTTTCCCATCCCCTCGAAAAGGTGGATTAAGGGATTTTCCGAAAAACAAATCCCCGTTAAAATAGAGAAAGGGCGCTTCCCTATTCAAGAAAAGCGCCCTTCGTATTATAAGGTCAGCCAGAAAATATTTCTGGTTGACCATTTTTTATATCCATATATGATAGCGGTAGCCGGGGTAGAACGTAAGCGCCCTTGGGACTCGACCCCGTCCATTAAACAGTTCGCCCCCTACTTGTAGAAACATGATTGAGGCTGGTTGGGACAATGATCTCGTATAACAAGCGAAGCTATGATACTACATGGAGGATTAGGGGTTACCGGTTAATAGATTTTCAGGAGGGGATAAATGATGAATCCAGTCATTGGTCTGGATGTGGCAAAAGGTGAAAGCCAGGTTCAAGCATTCTTGGATAAAAAGCAGCCGTACAAAAAAGGTTTTAAAGTAGCACATACTCTTGAAGGGTTAAATAGTCTTCTAGGATTTATTAGAGAAGTAGAGGATGTATCAGGGGGACGACCTCCCATTGTGTTAGAGTCCACTGGACATTATCACACACCAATTGTCCAGTATTTTGAGGACAGAGGGTACTTATTAATTATCGTGAATCCTCTCATATCGTATCGGGCTAAGAGTTCTAGTTTACGCAAGGTAAAGACGGATATCATTGACGCTTATCACCTCTGCGAGCTGTACTATAAAGAGGACTTAGAGCCTTATAAACAAAGAGGAATACAACTCTTAAACCTTCGTAATCTTACAAGACAACACGAAAATATTACAGGCATGTTTGTACAAACCAAACTGCAATTTCAGGCAGTTCTGGATCAAGTATTTCCTGAATACTGTGGAGTTTTTGGAGCTTTATATTCGGATGTTTCTTTACTGACTTTACAAGCATTTCCTACTTCAGAAGAAGTCTTGGAAGCAGGCGAAGAAACCATCGCTAACAAAATAAAAGAGTTCTGTAAAAGTCGTTCACAACAATGGGCAAACAGTCAGGCAGAAAAACTAATGGCTGCCGCAGCTCAAAACCCATTTCAGAAAACCTTATATCATAGCCTTTCTTTAAGTTTGAACATGTATATTAATATGCTTCTTGAATACAAAAAACATCTATCCACGCTTGAAGACGAGATAGATGCATTAGCAAAGCATATTGAAGAGTGTGAGATTATCCGGTCAATCCCTGGCATCGGTGAAAAAATCGCTGCCACGATTATTTCTGAGATTGGGGAAATTGATCGGTTTAATCACCCTAAGAAACTAGTTGCATTTGCCGGAATTGATCCAAGTGTCTTCGAATCTGGTACATTCAAAGGGACTCTAAATCGAATTACCAAAAGAGGCTCTAGTAGACTACGGCACGCCTTGTATATGGCCGTTAAATGCGCCCTTCGTGATTGTCGCAAGAAGAAAACGACAGATGAAATCATTCCTCGTAACAAGCGATTACGAGAGTTTTATGATAAGAAACGCGAAGAAGGAAAACCCTTTAAAGTAGCTGTAATAGCATGTGCCAATAAACTCTTACATTGGATTTATGCACTTTTAAAAAGCCAATCAGCTTTCCAAGATCTAACCTAGTTTAAAAATATAACTAAACAGCCCAAAACTTTCCAAAAGCTGAACATTGGAAAGTTATTTGGCATGTCTAAATTTAGTATAGCATGAGATATTTTAAATTTTTATTGAAAAATATTGACAAACTATTAGCTGGTTTAGTTTAAGTACAATTCTTCACAAAGTCACAGAAAAAAAACCGATCTTCCTAATTAGGAAAATCGACTTTCCTTCTGTTATTAATTTAAAGGTGTTATTACTTAAAAACAGTTATTGGGTGGGTAAATGTCGCTCTTACAGAAACGGAATTCCTTCAGATGTACCGCCCCGAAGTTGATGCTGCTATCCCCTATCTTGGAGTCAACCATATTAGGCGCACATAAGAAGAGAGTGTTATAACGACGCTATGTCATTCTAAACTATTCTTAAGACATTCCACCATTTTCATTTTCTAAATATAGGAAGTTTAATTAAAATTGCTACATTTATCGTCCAAAAGAGCGACTGAAAGGTTGTCCTGATTGCACAAGCTGACGTACATTCTTTAAACGGCGAGACTCATATTCCAAAAGAGCCTCAGCTGCTGCAGTTCCTTGTATTCCCTTTGCAACACAGTCGGCCAAGGTAGCAGCATCTTGTAATGAAGCATTAAATCCCGATGCAGTGAGTGGTGTAGGTACATGTGCAGCATCTCCAACGATTGCTATACGTCCTTTCACAAGATTATCAGGAACGTATTCGGCAATCGGTGTTCCTGTAAGGTTACGTGTTTGAATGCTATGAAGAGTCGCGTCTAACCATGGTTGAGGCCATCTAACAGAAGCTTGTTCAGCTAGCTCAATCAGTGTCTGTTCTGGAATGTCAGGAGCATTAAGTGAATGTCGCACAACGTTTCCTTCCACACATCCAAGACGACGTAACAAATCATTTCGAGTGTTATCGTACCAAGCCCATCCTAGTCGTCTATGTCCTAGAGCGCGAGAACCGTCTGTTCCAGCAACAATAGAACCGAGTAAAAAGTCACCAATACCATCTGGCATAGTAGTCATCGGGGCATTACGACTTGGTCGATGTTCTTCAGGGATATCATTCTCATCTACAATAGCTACCCATATCAAGTATCCCGCAAAAGTTGCGTCCGGTTTATGCGGTGCAACATGATGTCGCACCGTGCTGCGGTGACCATCAGCACCAATCAAAATATCTCCGCGGAATGTCTCTCCCTTATCCGTCACAACCCAAGCAGAGTCGTCGTCCTGATTAACAGTTTGAACGCGAGTATCATAACGTAAGTCGATTCTAGGATCAGCTTCGGCTTCTGCGCGCAATCGAGACTGTACAGATGACCAAGCCTCAACAGACTTAATTCCACCAGAAGCAAGTTTTCTTAAGACTTTCGCTGTTATAGTTCGATCAATATCTCCACTGTCAACTTGAAGAACAGCGCCACTACGTGGTTTCGCTCCAGCTCTCTCTAAAATTGTAACATTTAACCCAACTCGCGCAAGAGCAATCCCTGCCATTAGTCCAGAAAGCGACGCACCGACAACTACAGCAGATTCATTTGCTTCTTGAATGGATTCGGTAAAAGTGTCATTGATTGATTCACTCAGGAAATTATCCTTTCCTACATTTTTTTCAGTCATTGTATTTTCTCCTTATCCTACAACTAACTTGCCCCGATAGTTGAAGAAGTCCCCCTGCTTCAAATTATTGATTGATGTCGATAACTCTAGTAAAAAAGAAATATTTGATATTAACCAATTACATCTCTCCCGACATCGATAAAATAAATGGCTGTTGATTTATTTTTCGCGTACCTGGCACGGCTTTTGAGCTAGCAGCTAGGCAAGGGCAATTTGGGCAAGAGTTGCATTTTTCTGTTCTGCAACCTTTTTAAGTAAATCAACTAGAGCTTGATTTTCTTGAAGATGCTTTAACTAAGAATAGTTGAATAAGAACTCAATAATTTTTAAAAACAGCCCGATAGAAGCTGAAGGCACTGTAAAAATGCCCTATTGAAAAAAGGTATAATACCTCATAATTGCAAGGGATTATACCTTTTTTCTTTTAGTCTCCATTTCAAACAGGTGTACAATCAATACTTTATAATCTATATAGCGCACTGATCCAAGTGCAAGTGATCGCCATTATCGACAAGCCTCCCACGGTGATTCCCCCGATGTCGGCGCCCGTGGCAAAGCCGAGCTGTACGAAGGAACTGTACAGACTAAACATAATACCGAGTTGCAGGAATCAGTGAACCTAAAAAGAATGGACCAATTCCTATTTCCGTTTCTCCTCGTGTATAGTCAATATTGCAATTATGACGGATCGCTTACGCGGTGGCTCAGTGTGATCTTCGGAGCATACAGAAGTAATGGGCTCAAAACTTCCATAACTCTTGCCACATTAGGATGCTGAGCGTGTTCAGCAACAGCTTTTTCATTAACCCAACCGTCAAGGATATAGAAAGTGTTGGGGTCTTCAATCTTTTGGTATAAATCGTAGTAAAGGCACCCTTCCTCAAGACGTGCAGGTCCTACAAGTTCCAGGAGAAGTTCTTTTACCTTTTCGCGGTTCGGCGTTTCACAACTTACTTCGCAAATGATGTGTTGTTCGTCTGGTTTTAAGGTTTGCATTGGTCATCCCCCCTTTTTTAGTTAGCAGAGCCCGAATGTCATCTGGCTTTACGTTCAACGAGCAAAAGAATGTTGATCGACCACCGATCAATTTTTCCCCGCATACACTCGTGTCTGCCCGCCATCGACCACCAGGTCAATACCCGTAATGAAGCTGCTCGCATCAGAAGCCAGAAAGACCACGGCGTCACCAATATCTTCCGGCGTCCCGACACGCCCTATAGGAATCTCACTCGTGACTCGCTGCGCGTAATCGGCCACCTGTTCTTCGGTCATTTTTTGCTCGGTGCGGTATCCCTCTGTCGGCACAACGCCCGGGCTAACCGAATTCACTCTGATGCCCCGATGCTTGAGGTCTGTGGTCCAGCTGCGTGCAAGCGAACGGACGGCTGCCTTGGTCGCCGCATAAACCGCAAAACCAGGAAGCCCCATGTCGGCGGTGATCGAAGCGTTCAGAATAACGGAAGCGCCGTCCTTGAGAATCGGAAGCATTGTCTGAACGGTAAAGATTACGCCCTTGATATTGACACCCAACAAGTGGTCGATGTCCTCCCCGGTGAGCTCTTCGAATGCGATGGGTTTGCCTCCGCCAGCATTTGCGAAGATGATATCGAGGCCTCCGTGCTCTTTCTGGATGGTCTCGGCGAGACGCTCCAAATCGTCCTTCTTCGTAACATCAACAGCGATGCCACGCACCGATGTTCCGAGCCGCGCTGACGCCTGTTCAATCTGTTCTTGTCGACGCGAGACAATGTAGACGAATGCTCCCGCCTCGGATAAGCTCTTAGCAGCGCCGAAGCCAATCCCAGCGCTACCCCCTGTGACGAGTGCCACGCGTCCTTCCAATGTCTTTGATGTCAGTTTTCCAATATTCACATCTTCCATTGAGTCATCCCCACTTCCCCATAATTACATGTATTAAATATCATCTAAATGTCGTTATGTCACAATTAACTATGGCCAACGATTGCGTGCGGTACATACGGCTCTTCCAAGTATGCAACATCTTCCGGTGTTAACGAAACGGAAAGAGCAGCTACTGCATCTTCGAGATGAGAGATTTTTGTAGCACCGACAATAGGAGCTGTTACCGGTTCTTTCTGCAGCAGCCAGGCAAGGGCAATATGAGCGCGTGGAACACCATGTTTTTCTGCGAGTTCGGCAACACGTTCTACGATTAATCGATCGGCGTCTGCTGTTGCATCATACTTCGTTTTTTGAACTTGATCCGTTTCCGAACGAAGCGTTGTTTCCGACCAATCACGTGTCAATCTTCCCGATGCGAGCGGGCTGTATGGGGTGACGGCGATCTTTTCTTCCTTGCAGAGCGGCAGCATCTCCCTTTCTTCCTCACGGTACATGAGGTTTAGGTGGTTCTGCATGGATACAAACTTTGTCCATCCATTTTTCTCAGCCACATGAAGCGCCTTCTGGAACTGCCATGCGTACATGGCAGAAGCACCAATGTATCTTGCCTTGCCGGCCTTCACAACATCATGCAATGCCTCCATCGTTTCTTCGATTGGAGTATTGTAATCCCACCGATGGGTAATATAGAGGTCTACATAATCTGTACCAAGGCGTTTAAGACTTTTATCAATTTCGCTCATAATCGTCTTCCGAGAAAGTCCAACACTATTTGGACCGTCGTGCATTGGAAAATGAACTTTTGTTGCAAGGACGATTTCATCCCGATTTGCAAAATCCCTTAAAGCACGTCCCACAAATTCCTCACTCATTCCGTCTGAATACACATTTGCTGTATCAAAGAAATTGATCCCTAATTCTAGTGCCTGTTTAATAATCGGACGGCTCTTCTCCTCATCAATTACCCATTTTTGGGGCCAGCGCTCTGATGGTACACCAAAGCCCATCGTACCCAGGCAAATCCGTGATACATCCAAACCTGTATTTCCAAGTTTTGCATATTCCATTTGTTTCATCCCTCTTTCTTATAGATGTAATATAGCTCATAAACGCTGTTTATCATTCGACAAACATCATTAAATAAACATGTATGGATATCAATTGTTAGCTTGCTTTTAAAGTTTACACTCACTTGTAATATTGTTCTCGGTACTTCATTGTATTAGAATTAAATATCATATTTACGGTTACCGATCATTCTCACGCTTTCAGGATCGTTATGATCAAAGATAAGGTTTTTTTTCATATCTAAAGTAGCAATCGTCTCCATATCCTCTTGGCTTAATTCAAAGTCAAAGATATTGAAGTTTTCGATGATTCTTTCTTTACGAACAGTCTTTGGAATCACAACGACTTCTCTTTGTGTTAACCAACGTAAAATCACCTGACTAACGGATTTATTATACTTTTCTGCTATTGATACTAAAACTTCATTCTGGAAGATGTTATTTTTCCCTTGGGCAAAAGGACCCCAGGACTCGATCTGAACATTGTTCTCTTTCATAAATTTAGCACTTTCAATTTGCTGGGTGAAAGGATGTGTTTCAATCTGGTTTACGGCAGGAATCACTTCATTATGATCCATTAAATCTACTAGACGGTCCATCTTGAAGTTGCTGACTCCGATTGCCCTGATCTTTCCCTCACGATACAATTCTTCCATAGCACGCCAAGAACCATATACATCTCCAAAAGGCTGATGAATTAAATACAAATCCAAATAATCCACTTGCAATTTTTCTAGTGATTTTGCAAATGCTTTTTTTGTATTCTCATAACCGGCATCCTGAATCCAAACTTTCGTAGTAATGAATATTTCCTCTCTTGGCACCCCACTCCGTTTGATTGCTCTGCCAACCGCTTCTTCATTTAGATATGCAGCAGCGGTATCAATCAGACGATAGCCTGCCATAAGGGCATCATAAACGCTTTGTTCACATTCATTTGCATCTTCAATCAGATAAACACCAAAACCGAGAATAGGCATCTCCACACCATTGTTCAAAATTACTTTTTGCATTTTGTAATCCTCCTAATTCTTTTATTATTTATTTTAATTATTAATTAAAACCAAGCACTGGATGCGGTACATACGGCTCTTCCAGGAAGCTAATATCTTCAGGTGTTAAGGTAATCAGAAGAGAAGCTACCGCATCTTCGGGATGAGACATTTTCGTAGCACCAATTATAGGAGAAGTAATAGGCTCCTTTTGCAGCAACCAAGCAAGCTTGATTTGAGCGCGGAGAACACCGCGTTTTGCCGCCAATTCTGCTACTCGTTCTACCACTTTCCGGTCTGAATCGGATGTTGAGGGAAAACACATATTCTAATTGATTGGTTCTCACTTACGAATAGACGTAATATAGCTACCATTACTTTTCATTTAATAGAAAAAGGATGCTTATAATGTTCGAATGTTACCAATCGATTGGTTTTCCATCTCTGAAGAATCCCCCATTAGGTCCTTCAGTTCCAATAGTCGCTAACCAAAGGATAGACTCAGCTGCTTGCTTTGGAGTTCTTGGAGCGGATGGTCCACCCATATCTGAACTTACCCATCCCGGACAGACTGCGTTTATTTTGATGTCTCCTTTGATTTCTGCAGCTACCAATTGTGTCAATCCATTCAAGGCAAGTTTAGACAACTTATAGGCGCCTGTTCCTTGAACGGACATTTCTCTCATCGCCCCAAGTTCTGAAGAAACATTAATAATTCTCCCATAGCCTTGCTTTTCCATGAGTGGAATAAAGGAATGGATGACATGGCAAGCGCCGAAGAAATTAGTTGCCATCGTTTTCTCTAGAATGGAAGGGTCCATAGTCAATAACCTTTTATACTCATCCAAATACACGCCAGCATTATTAATCAATACGTCTAATCTTCCATACCTTTCATTTACTGTAATCGCAGCTTGACGGATGCTTTCTTGATTGTCTACATCCATCATCACAAACGAAACATCCAGATCTGACTCCTTAAGTTTTTGGGCAGCTTCATGACCCATATTTGGATCCCGACTTGCCAAAATAACTTTAAAATCTTTCAAAGCCAATTGTTTAACCAGCTCATATCCAATTCCTCGATTCCCGCCGGTGACAAAAGCAACTTTTTTATTATCCTGTGACATTTAAAATCCTACATTTCTCTCCTCCTAATAACCTTGGTTAGGGCAATTTACATTTTTAACTGCTAATCCTATCAAGGAAATAGGACAAGGATATAAATCAAGAATGATTGGCAACTTTTATAGAATGTTGAATTAGTTGTTTTTTGGAACTATACATGGTGTTTCTCAGTAAAATAAACACTATACTCAATATCAAGAATAGAGCCCCTGCTAACAATACGTATTGGATACCCATGCCCGATATAAACAATCCGCCTACTGCCGAACCAATGGTTATTCCTAAGCTACCAAATGCTAGAAACAATCCATTAGCAAATTCAGGAGCTTCTGGAACTGCAGACGCAATCCAATATTGGCTAATATTATTACCAACAGCAAATAATACTCCCCATAGCAAAACAATGATAAACATAGGTGCAGTGAACGTCCCCATTAGGAGTAATAAGATGTAAATGGCTCCTAATGCGAATGGATAAGACACTACAGATTTGATGGCATTTTTAGTAAGTAATGTCCCTCCCACGAGGTTTCCTATTAAACTTGCCACACCAAATATAACTAACATTAAACTAATCGTTTCCCCTGATACTTTAGTAATAGTTTCGAGATACTCGGCAAGGTAAGTGTAAACCCCAAATATTGCTGCATTTATAAATATGACAGCAAAAATGGATAGCCATAAAATTGGTTTTTTTAATACGCTTAATTGTGTTCCGTAAGAAAGTCTTTCCTTAACCGGCATAGATGGTACAAATAATAACATAGCAATGAATGCTACAGCATTCACGATAGCAAAGAATAACATCGCATTTTCAACCGAAGTTGTATTAGCAATAAAGGTAGTGATTGGTACACCTATTACCATACCTGCAGATACTCCCAAAATTACTTTAGAAATAGCTTTTGGAGCTTCTGCCTGGGGAACTGAGCTAGCTGCTGCTGTCAAAGCTATTGAGATATAAACTGGATGTAAAAAGGCTGGAATCACACGAGCAATTAATGCAATTGTAAAGTTTGGTGCAAATATGGAGACAATATTACCCAGAACGAAAACACCAAGTACAAGTAACAATACCTTCTTTCGATTTATACCAGAGAACAATAAAGGTAAAATTGGACCAGATATAGCAACAGCAAGTGCGAAGAAACTCACTAGCAACCCTGCTGTGGATACACTGACATGAAAGTGTTCAGCAATTAAAGGTAAAATGCCAACAACACCCATTTCAGTATTTAAGATGCCGAAAACTCCTATGGTTAGTATAAATATAAACAAGCTATTTCGTTTAGACATAATATCCCTCTCCTACTTTCATTCATTATAAATCTTAACTTTTTGGTAATGCATTTCTATAAATAGCATGAACAGATACGTCACCTGTTTCATGGACGGAAGATCTGGATTTGTACCATTGTGGATACTTATAATATCACCACCCTTCAATAATAAACGAATGTACGTTTATCTATAATCAAATTAATAATTAGATATTTTAACCTCTTTCTTTATGTTCATTCTGTACACCTTAACGGAAAGACTGAAAGGAATTAGCTACTTAGAACTTTAAATATTAATCGAACGTTCGTTCATTTTAACTTCAAAAAAATATTAACTTCCACTTGTCATATGTTAAACGAACATTCGATTATAGTCAATATATATTTTTATCAGAGAGAGCATGTTTTTTATACAATGGAATTAACTAATATTTAACCATTTGCTCCCTCTGAACGAAAAGTTTCAATAGAATCGATTTTCAAGCTTTTATAGCATCCCAACTCATACGAATAATTTCATCCATTTTTTCCTGATTCAATTCAGAATTTCCATTAAAATGTTCTTTAGCAAATTCAATGACCGGTCTAAAAGTAAAGATAACCAGCAGATTCGTATCAACTTGTTTAAAAACATGTTGCTGCTTCCCTTTTTCAAATAAACTATTATAGAGCGGTTCAAACAATTCTATACTTTCTTCAAGAGAGATTTTGTGAAGTAGGGGTGAATTTTGAAACTGCTCAATAAACAAAAAGTAATCTTTATTGGTCAAGATAAAATGAATAAATTTTCTTAAAGAAGTTTCAAATGCTATTTGTAATGGAGTTGAATCATCGAAATTGTTGAATATTTCTAGACTCATCTTCTTTTTGACATTCAAAAATAATTTATTAAGCAAATCCTCCTTATTTTCAAAATAAACGTAAATAGTTGAAGCAGATACCTTGGCTTTTTTAGCGATCTTCGACATAGAAACTTCGGCAAGACCCTGTTCATTTATTAACTCTATTGTTGCATTAAAAATGCTTTCGTTTTTGTTTTCATCTTTATGTCTCATATGCCATACATTAAATGAACGTTCGATTAAAGTCAAGTGGTTCTGAAGGACAACTATATTTACAATCAACAACTATTCTTATTAAACTAACCCGCTAGCCATCCATGCAGCACAAAATCAGTGTTGCGCCACAAATATGGATCGGCTTTTTCATAACTTTGTGAAGAAATGTACTTAAACTAATCTGCCAGTTAGCTTAAGTACATTTCTTCACAATCTTCACGATACAATAAAAAATGTTATTCAACAATCGGCCCTTTAGCTGAATAAAGGAGGGGACGGTGTTCCCTCAGATTTTTTTATAAACCTCTGCATAAGCGACTTTCAATTGCTCACGCAATTGCTTGTTCTCATCTTCTAATTTCTTGATTCTTCGCTTCAACGATTCAATGATGGCATCTTTGTTGTTGTCATTCATCTCCCGTTTGATTTGTTTCGAAGTCGGCACTTGTGCTTGTTGTTGCCTCAGGGTTTCGATTCGATCACGCAGCTCCTGGTTGTTGTACAGCGTCGCTTTCGCTACACCAGCTTCGTTCGCTACGCTATTGAAATTGATAGGCTTATTGGCTCGCACGAGCCTTTGGATGGCTTTATCGACCTTTTGAGCGGAGGAAGCCTTCCTTGATGCGTGAATCGCTTTTAACTGTTCTTTACGGTCATAATTAGCCATTTCTCACACCTTGCTTTCGTTTCATTCGTTCCATTCTGCCAAAGATAATGTTTCCTTCTGTGAGCTTGCTTAAAATTTCTTCATAACGCTTTAAATTCTTGAGACTCTTCTCCACAATGTCTTCACGCCCATATTGTTTTGCCACTTCAATATTTCTGGCCGTCCTTTTGATGTGATCTTCATATTTCCCTATATCGAAATCGGAAAATCCGATGGCTAAATCTTTACAAGGACTGCCTCCGTTACACGTTAAACAAGGAGCTTCCTCCATATAAGGACAACTGCCGCTTAAACGAGCGTGACACGTTCCATAGTTGTTTTCCATCGCATTCAGTTTATGGTCCTGCCAGAGAGCGTGCAGAATGTCCTCGGGGATGTCTTCGCCCGCCTTGATTGCCTGCACCTCACCATTCCGGTCGAAGCTGAACACCCCTTGGCTGATGACCGATTCAAATGCTTTTCGCTTCGTGTCATCCAACAGCTTGGCATACCGCAAGGTCATGTCAGGGTAAGCATGGGCTAACAATTCTTGCACAGTCAGAATATCCGCACCGCCGTTCAACATTTTGACCGCGTAAGTATGGCGGAACTGATGGGGCTTGAAATGAAACATATTTCCTTTCTCGTCTACGATGTTTTTCTCGTTTGCCAAGACATTCAGTTTTGCTTGAACCCAAGCTTGGGAATAAGGTCTTCCTTTCCGAGAACCGTGATAGCGAACGAAAATAAACCCTTCCGGGTTATTGTCTTGATTGCTGTTCTCTTTGGATTTGTGAATGAGAACCGCCAAGATGTTTGCCATTTCTTCATCGATTGGGATTCGATGTCCCTTCACATAGGTTTTTTCAATATCTGTCACAATGGAATATTTGCCGTTCAGCCGTTCCAAGCAATCAGAGGTTAAGCCCAATACGTCTGAGATCCGCAGCCCCGTCTTGTAAGCCACCCATACGACAGGGATAACGTCTTTGTGTAAATCGTTGATGTACGTAAAAAGTTGTTCCAACACAAAATCAGGAATGTAATCAATTTGGTCAACGGACTTCTTCCTCAGTTTCGGTTTGTCTTCAGGAAAAAGCAACAATTGTACATGGGTTTCGGGCGCGATGTCATATTCATATCGCTGGATGTCTTCGAGAAATTGTCCCACATAAACTAATGTGTTTGATATAAAATGTTCTGGATGTGCATTTTTCTGTTTTACATTGCTCTTGGCATATTCATGTAACCATTGGATGTATTGCTCCATATGAGAACGCTTCAAGCCTTTCAAATTCTCCCAAGTAGGTTCCTGCGAAAATACAAAAGACAGAAATTTTGATAAATTATGTAAGTAGCTTTTTGCTGAACTCCATGAGAATTTATTTTTACTGAGTAAGCGTTGTTTGATATATTTTTTTATCTGTTTGCACACTTCCACTTGTTCAATTTTTGTGAAATTAAGATAATAATCTGCTTTGCTTTTGTTATAAGGAATCCCATATTGATCATGCAATACCCGCACATCCCATCGGTCTTTGTCCCATTCTTCACGTACGTCTGTCAACGCAAAGAGATTGGAGTGGATGAATCGTAAAAAGGTTGCTACGGCTGTTTTCTTTATGTACTCGCCATACGTTATGTCCTGCGTAGGTCGCTGTGTTGAAACCCCTTGCTCCTGTAACCAAAACCACCATTCCCGTTCCGCTTGGTTGATGTCCAAGTCAAGGAGAGAGGGAAGGGCAGTGTATTTTTCGTTGAGAAACGCTGTCAACTTTCGCAAGTTCGTTGCTTGTCCCTTAAACACGTGGCTCAACATCCATTTGTCGTTGAATAGTTTCCGGTAACACACATACTTCACTTCCAGGTTGACAGTCGGGCTGGTAATCTTAAAATGTACATTTTGATTTGGGCCCGCATAATTCTCCGCCATCTTCTGAAACTGCGGAATATCACCGATAAAGCCACTAATCCAAACGTCGTTGACCAAGAAATAGGGGTCTTGTAGGTAACGGAACCATCATCTTGTATCGTCTTCACAGGATAACCTGACAGCTCGCGCTGCAAGCGCTCATGGAATCCTAATTGTTCTGTCCTGATTTGCTGTGTTTGTCTCATTCTCCCCCGCCGTTCTGTCGTTGGATTTGAAATGCGCTCTGCGCCTTCTCCCAATCCTTACGGATTTCTTCGTCCGAAGGATGAAGGTACAGGTTCATCGTCGTTTGGATTTGCGAATGCCCCAGACGCTCTTGCACCTGTTTGATATCTTTTGTCTCCTGGTAGTACATCGTCGCATGAGTGTGTCTGAACAGGTGAGGGTGCACGTCAATCCCTGTTTTCTGCCGCAACCGCTTGAACAGGGCTTCTACGTCCCCATATGTCATAGGTTTGCCCGCATTCTTCCCACGCAGCTTGACGAACACGAAGTTGGTATCCATGTCTAATTCGTCGATCACTTCATACAGGTAATCGTCGTACAAGTCCATGAGGGATTGCGACACGAAGATCTCCCGTTCCCCTGTTTTCAGCTTCGCGCCATTCTCCAATTCCCCACGGTCCGTCAGACGAATGCGATGCCCTTTTCCATGGTCAAACTGGAAATCCTCCAAGAATAACGAGAGCGTCTCTCCGATCCGCAATCCTGTCTCGAACAATAATTGGATGAGGAAGGTGTCCCGTATATTCGTTGTTGCCGCCAAGACTTGTTGCACCTGTTCCTTTGTGAGTGTTTGTATCTTCTTACGAGGTTCTTTTACCTTCAGCACATTCCGTATGGACGGCTTGTCCTTATTGATGTGGTGAAGAAGACTCTTATATCGTGTTCTTCCACCTGTGAAAACTTGCCGCATGAGTTTTTCGTCCATATAACGCAGCAGCTCTTCGTTACGGTACAGATAGTCATAGAAGTTTGTGACAGTGGTGACCGTCAGGTTCACCGTCTTCTCCGTTTTCTTTGCCTGCTCAGGTCGAAGGGACGTCACCTTGGTACTCTCATATGGACTTCGAAGCCACCCCACAAATTCCGCCAAATCCTCCAATCGGATCTCCCTATAATCCTTCCCTGTCTCCTGTAAGTACAGGAAATACTGCTTTAACGCATAACAGTACGTCTTCTGGGTGTTGCTACTTTTCCCTGTGGCATCCAAATACTTAAGATACTTTACCACAGGGATCACAGGAATGCCTTCCGAATCTATTAATATGTATCTCTTGCCATTCTCTAAGATCACCTCTTGTACACGCACAACTTTTCACCCCCTAAAACCTTTTTACGCTTGGTCTGTCGACCTCGCTACGCCTCCCGCTGTGAGCTACGTCCCCTAACTCATAAACAAACATACATGCTCTTATCATTCATATACATGATAGACTATCTTTTCAATGTCTGGTTATAGAGTATATCATGTAAGAAAAAAGAGGATATACTCCCTATATTGGACATAGTATCCTCTTCTAATTATAGTATGTTTAAATATGATTGTCCCCCAGCAACTAATTACGTCTTTATACTGTTCAATGGCGGGATTATAAACGTCACTAAAATTAAAGCAGCCTTTTTGATATTTGAAAGCCTACCAAAAGCGTATGTCCTGTGCAGGGTACATTTCATTTGTCCCGTTATCAATAAATAGGGGATGCCAACACCAACATATCCGCAGCTAATATTTCGGGGTAGATGGCTTGCATATCATCCTCCTAAACACATTTCCCATTTTCTTTCGTGCGGCAATATTCGCAGGCTTTACATACGTGAATTTCTTGGAATGCCACCCTCTAACCGTCACTATGTGGCCGGATTCCTCTGCTCCCTTTTGAAAAGAACTAACGAGCCTTGATGTATTTCCGTTTTTACGCGGGCTTCAATTCAGTACTAATATGTTCATAAAACTTCACTTCTCATATTCTATTTGTGCGGAATATAATCCGCTGGTGACAAAGCAATCATCCTCTGTTCCATTTATGCTGTTTATGAATGCATGATACGGATGCACCATATAGGCTTCAAACGCCTCTTTATCCTTCAGATCTACAACCATCGTTACTGCGTTTTCGCCACCAACCCAGCCTGTATTTTTTCCTATTGTCAGATCCATGATTTCAGGAATATTATCCTTCATCGCTTTCAACAAATTTATTTCTTTATTCAGTTTTTCTTCTGTTATGCCTTCTTTAATTGGTGCAATAAAAATATGTCTAATCATTTTAATCCTTCCTTTAACTTGAATATTTTTAACTTAGTTCTTAAGTTGACGACATTGTCCGCACGGGAGTAAAAGACAATTATCTCGGACATAAACTCCTCACTTTTGACTTTTATCAGTCCTCGATCTTATATGCGTTCAGGAGCGTTTCGCCAAGGCCGTTTGCCTCGGGATCGTGAGAGCCTTTGCCCGTATCCATAAACTTTATTTTTTATAATTAACCAACTTGAACAGTTGGACGAATAATCATCTCGTTAACGGCTACATCGGAAGGTTGCTCAATAGCAAATGCGATGGCACGAGCAACGCTATCCGCATCAATTGCAATTTTGTAAAATTCATATAATCCTGCTTTCATCGTTGGGTCAGTTGTAGTTTCTAAAAGTTCACTGGTAACTGCCCCAGGAGAAATATTTGTCACACGGATATTTGTCTTGTTCATTGCTTCTTCTTGACGCAAGCCTTCAGAAATGGCTCTTACTGCAAATTTGGTACCACAATATACCGTTCCGCCTGGGTAGATATTATGTCCAGCTACAGAAGAAAGATTGATAACATGACCTGATTTGCGCTCTCTCATAGATGGAACAATAGCAGCAATAGCATATAGAACACCTTTGATGTTGACATCAATCATCTTATCCCACTCATCAACTTTATTCTCAGCAAGAAAAGCCCGTGGCATGATTCCGGCGTTGTTGACTAGTACATCAATTTTTCCAAACTCTTTAAGAGCATATTGGGCTAGTTCTTCCATTTGCTGACGAGAAGTTACATCGGTCACTTTATAAATAGCTTGTCCGTCGTTATTTTGAATTTCAGCTTGCAATTTCTTTAAACGGTCATCACGACGAGCAGCTAGGACCAATTTTGCACCTTTAGATGCAAGTTCTCTTGCAGTGGCTTCTCCAATACCGCTAGAAGCACCCGTAATAACGACAACTTTATCTTGAATATTAGACATAATAAATAACACCCTTTCTTAGTTTTCAGGAATAATTTCATTAATACAATTTAATGCGTTTAGTGTTCTCGGAAAGCCCATATAGGGAATGCAGTGGGTGATGGCGGTGATTAAGGTTTCCTTGTCATTGCCAACATTTTTGTTCCCCTGCACATGTGCTTTTACTTGACCTTCTGCACCACCCAACGCACTAACGATACAGAGTGTCAACAACTCCCGTGTTTTCAAATCAAGCCCGCCACGGGTGTAGAAATCTCCAAAGCAAAAAGAAGAAAGATAATCCTGAATATGCTTTTGATTTGCTGGGGCACCTTCCCGCATCTTTGCAATGATATCTCCAAATATCTCTACTTGAGTTGCAAGACCTTTATCAAAACGATTGTCTTCTTCAACTTGTTTTTGGCTTTCAAGTGGTAATGTAATATTGTTGGATTTGAAAACCTCATTGACTTCATTTATGGCGTTTAGCGTTTTCGGAAATCCAATGTATGGAGCACATTGGTAAACCGCCTCCTTGATTTCAACCGGAGTCAGCCCAACATTCAGCGCAGCTTGAACATGAGCCTTTAATTGAGGTAATGTTTGATTGGTCGCAAGCACAACCAGAGTGATAAGCTCACGATGTTTGTCATCCAGATTACCTTGATAAAAAACTTCCCCAAAAATAAATCGGCTCAGGATGTCTTGAAAATCAGAGTCGGTAGCGTATGCGGCAGGTACTCCATTCCCAAATAGTTGTTTGTATTTTTCCTTGCTCTTTTCAACACGGTTCATATTTAGACCACCTTTTAGGACTTACTTTTCTATTTTGCTTAAAGTATCAAGTTAAAGTTACGATTATTCGAGAGAAAATTAAATCGTACTGAGGGAGCTTAGTAAAGGTTTCGAAAAGTATCGTTCTTGAACTGATAAAATAGTAGCTCATTCAGTATTACTACCCCAGCATTATCGGGTAGTTTAATTTAATATTCTTTTTAACCTTGCCTACTCTACTATTATCGTCCAAAAGAGCCTCAGCAGCTTACTTTTAAAGTTTACGCTCACTTGTGATATGATTCTCGGTACTTCCTTGTAATACAGTTTTATATGTCAAATTTAACGTTACCGAGGAATCTCACGTTTGCTGGATCGTAATGATCAAAGATAAGGTTTTTTTTCGTATCTAAAGTAGCAATCGTCTCCATATCCTCTTGGCTTAATTCAAAG
The DNA here is from genome assembly GCF_038440375.1 of Bacillus sp. OTU530. Taxonomy (NCBI): domain Bacteria; kingdom Bacillati; phylum Bacillota; class Bacilli; order Caryophanales; family Bacillaceae; genus Bacillus; species Bacillus sp. OTU530. The sequence continues at coordinate 29,915 of NZ_JASATP010000038.1, read as the reverse complement.
TCAAAGATATTGAAGTTTTCAATGATTCTTTCTTTGTTAACAGACTTTGGGATCACAACAACTTCTCTTTGTGTTAACCAACGTAAAACCACCTGACTGACGGATTTATTATACTTTCCTGCTATTGATACTAAAACTTCATTTTGGAAGATGTTATTTTTCCCTTGAGCAAAAGGACCCCAGGACTCGATCTGAACATTGTTCTCTTTCATCAATTTTTCACTTTCAATTTGCTGGGTGAAAGGATGCGTTTCAATCTGGTTTACGGCAGGAATCACTTCATTATGATCCATTAAATCTATTAGACGGTCCATCTTGAAGTTACTAACTCCGATTGCCCTAATCTTTCCCTCACGATACAATTCTTCCATTGCACGCCAAGAACCGTATACATCACCAAAAGGCTGATGAATTAAATACAAATCCAAATAATCCACTTGTAATTTTTCTATTGATTTTGCAAATGCTTTTTTTGTATTCTCATAACCGGCATCCTGAATCCATACTTTCGTAGTAATGAATATTTCCTCTCTTGGCACACCACTCCGTTTGATTGCTCTGCCAACCGATTCTTCATTTAGATATGCAGCAGCCGTATCAATCAGACGATAGCCTGCCATAAGGGCATCATAAACAGCCTGTTCACATTCATTTGCATCTTCAATCAGATAAACACCAAAACCGAGAATAGGCATCTCCACACCATTGTTCAAAATTACTTTTTGCATATAAAATCCTCCTATATTCTTAAGCCTTAGAGTAACGAACCCATAGTTCAAGTTCATTTTTACACAATGTCTATTATCATTTTTTTAAAGTTACTGATCATATTTTTATAATTTTATTTGTGTTGCTTCTTCTAATTTGGCTAGCAGTTGATTTTGCAAGTCAATATTTTCTACTCTTTCATCATAACGAGAAAGCTTCTTATGGTAGTAATAATTCCCTGAGCTCAAGGCATTTTTATCCTCACCACTAGCTAGCCAAACCTGTGAGGAATAGCCACCTTCAAGAGAATCATTTGCGCCTGCACCACCCATGCGAGTTGGCACCCAGCCAGGATCAACTGCATTGACGAGCACATCTGGCCATAAACGACTGACCGCTTTCATCAGTAATAACAAGGCTAATTTGGAACTTGAATAATCTGTTCCTTGTTCTAAATGATCAATGTTCAATCTAGAACCGCGATGCATGCTAGATGAGACATAAATAATCCGTTTAGGTTTCTCAATAAGGCTAGTTAAAAGATAAGGCGCTTCAATATTCACTGTGTAGGTTAAACGAGCATCTGTCGTGTAAACTCCTGCATTATGAATAATGACATCAAATCGACCGAATTGATTGACTTGTTTAGCCACTGAGAGAATTTCTTCTTTCTTTCCTAGGTCTCCAATGACCACCTGAGTGGCACCAGGATTTTCTTTTAAAGCCTCTTTTGCACGAGCTTCATTGCGTGCATGTAAAACTACTTCATTTCCTTGAGCAATTAGCTCTTTTGCTGTCAATGCACCAAGACCTGTTGACGATCCTGAAATAAAAATTTTTGTCATTTTCATTCACCTCCAAACTTATTTTCCTGTTTTTAACAAATCCAACAAATTATCAATGAAGCCCCCACCTCCCTTTAGGACTCTACTTCTCATACAATCCTTTAATCAAGTCGCATCGTACAGGCGGGTACGTAAAGCGGACCAGATGATGAGTCCAACGAGGGTAATGACCAGGGCAGCGACCATAATCGCGGACCAACCGCCGAATGCCCAAAGTGGACCAGCAATGACCGAACCTATCGCACCTCCAAGAAAGTTACTCACTACGAAAGCCGTGTTCAGACGGCTTCGTGCAGAACCAGGAAGAGCGAGGAGACGGGTCTGTCCCAAAACCAGGTTGGTCTGCGTAGCGATATCTAAGACAATAACAACGATAATCAGTCCAATGATTGAATTTTTCAAAACCCAAGCCGCAATCAGTGACAATGCGAGTAACGCTAAGGCGCCTCCTGCAGCAGGAACGGACCAGCCACGGTCGTGCAAGACACCTGCACGCCTTGCAGCAAGAGCACCAGCTAAGCCAGCAAGTCCCAAGAGCCCTATCTGACCTGCCGAGTAAGAGAATGGCTCCGCTGTTAGCAGATAAGTTAATGATGTCCAAAACAGCGAGAACACGGCGAAGTTCGCTGCAGAAATGACCAACGTCGGAGGCACTGCACGATGACGTGCCACGGTTGTGAACACCGATCCTAAAAGACGTGGGTAGGAAATACGTTCGCGTGGTTCGAGTTGCGGAATAATTTTGTACAGTATGATAGCAAGAATAATTGCGACACCTGCTGCTAATCCATAGATCGCCCTCCACCCAAGAAGATCGGCTACTAAGCCGCTAATAGTGCGTGAAAGTAGAATACCGATTAGAGCTCCCGAAGCGACCGTGCTGACTACTCGTCCACGTCGCTCAGGCTCAGCCAGTTCACTGGCTAATGGAGTCAGAAGCTGTGCAGAGACAGTGGTCAATCCTAAGCCGCCGAGCGCTGCTAGTAGGACGGAGAACGTCGGTGCTATGGCGGAGACCATAAGCATCACTGCTGATAGACTCAGAATCAGTGGAATTAGCCGACGTAAATTAAGAACATCACCTAGTGGCACTAGGAGGAATATCCCAAGCGCGTATCCAAACTGGGTGACGGTTACCAGCATCGCAGCGGTCGATGATGAGACGCCGAGAGACGAGGCGATAATCTGGAACAGTGGTTGAGACAAATAAAGATTCCCGACTGCCAGCCCCGCGGCAATCGCGAAGATGATTGTTTTCGCCGGGGTCATCCGGCGGTCGGAGTTGGTGGATATTTTGGACATTATGAAACCTCCTAATAATCTAACGGCTGTGACAGCCTCGTTAATATACTGTCGCAACTGTTTATTTCACTTTTTTTAATCCTTCTTTAAGTTGCTTTCCTTATAAATTGCTTTACATGGCATGACTGATCATAAGAATTTATAATTTGAGCATTAAACAATTGTAACTATACAACCTTCGTGTTACACGAAGTCAATAATTTAAAATTCACTATTAATCTGAAATTTTTGAAAAGTAGTAGCAGAACAGATACGGAGAACCATATGCAGGTCTTACTATTTTCGAATTGTATAAATGAGAACGATAAACTAAAGATAGAGATTCCCTTCCATTTTCAGATGGTTGTTTTTGCATGGTACTTGTTTTTTATATCATCATCTCCTTGTTTTTAATTCACATTGATGATTTAAGCCACATCTGTGTATAATTATAAGCAGAAATAGAATGTTAACAATCACTAAATCACCACGATTTGTGTATTAGTGCACAGGTTGATTGGAATTGTGTATTTATTTTTAAGAAGGATGGGGGACTCTTACAATGTCTACGGTTGATAGAAGAATACTCAGATCTCAAGAAGCAATAAAAAAAGCTTTTATTGAACTGATGTCTGAAAAAAATTTTGATCAAATTACGATACAGGATATTGCTGACAGGGCCAATGTGAATCGAAGAACCATCTATCTTCATTACATGGATAAGTTTGATCTGCTTGATAAGCTCATTGAAGAACATATTAACGAACTACGAGAAATGTGTGAATCCGCAGATGAAACGGATGATTTAAATGCAGGTGTGAGCTGGTTCGAATACTTTGGACGCCATTATTCATTCTTTTCGGCGATGTTAGCCAGTAAAGGAGCCCCTTTCTTCCGTAGCCGGTTCCTTGAGTTTGTCATCGAAGTTATCAAGGATGGATGGAATATAACAGAAGGAAAAAATCGCGGTTTAAGCGAAGAGGTTATTCTTCAATTTTTCGGAACGGCTTACGTAGGGGTAGTGGAATGGTGGTTCAAGAATGAAATGCCTTACCCACCTCATGTTATACAAGAACAAGTGTGGATACTGCTAGATTCCATGGAAAAACTAGCTCAATTTAGTGAAAAAGAAATGGGATAAAAATAATTACAAAATTTAATCGATTTGTGCACTAATACACGAATCGTAGGAATTTGGTTATTGAAAGCGTTTTTTTACTGTTTATAATGATAGACAGATGCCCAATAACGAATAAAAATCAATAAAGGTGATACAGGATTGTTACTGGTCATGCAGGCAAAACCTAAATCGCTAAAATCGTGGACTTTTTATGTCTTATGGTGGACTTTTTATGTCTTACTGTGGACTTCTTATGTCTTCAATTTTAGTGGTTTAGGTTTTTCTTTTTTTTAAAAATGGAGGTGTATGGCAATGAGTTATGAAAACTAGGAGTGGACTTTTTACGTCTTCAATTTTAATGTTTAGGTTTTTCTTTTTAAAAAATGGGGGTGTATGGTAATGAGTTATGAAAAACTAGGAAAAGAAATAGTAGGGTTAGTCGGTGGAGAACAAAACATAGCTAGTGTTGTGCATTGTGCGACTCGTTTGCGTTTTAAATTAAAAGATCCTAAAAAAGCTAATAAGCAAACCCTTCAAAACTTAGATGAAGTTCTCAGCGTTGTAGAGAACGGTGGACAATTTCAGGTTGTAGTCGGAAGCCATGTGTCGGAGATTTATAAAGCAATTACAAAGATTGCGAATGTAGGTGTTGAAACAAAATCCAAAGATGAACCAAAAGGAAGTATTGGAACACAAATTTTTGGAGTTATTTCAGGTGCTTTTTCCCCATTGCTCGGAGCCTTTGCCGGTGCAGGTATGCTTAAGGTGTTGTTAAATATTTTATCAATGACTGGAGTATTATCAGCAGAAAGTGGAACGTACCATATTTTATCAGCAGCTGGAAACGCGGTCTTTTACTTCCTTCCAATCTTTCTGGGTATTACAATTTCTACAAAACTTGGAGCAAATCCTTACGTGGGCGGAGCCATTGGAGCTGCATTATTAGAGCCGAATTTTGCAAGCTTGTTACAGAATACGGGTGATGTCTCTGATTTTCTTGGAATTCCGGTTGTTTTGATGAATTATTCTTCTTCTGTGTTCCCTGCTTTTATCGCAATTGGTGCCTATGTTGTTTTAGATAGATTTCTTAAGAAAATCATTCATAAAGATGTACAAATGTTTTTGGTTCCAATGTTGTCATTAATCATCATCGTACCATTAACGGTAATTGCTTTAGGTCCTTTCGGTGTATATCTGGGTAATGGTATTGGACATGGAATTAGCTTTTTATCTACCAAAAGTGGAATCTTGACAGGTGCTGTAATGGGCGGCGCTTGGGCTTTCATCGTCTTAACTGGTCTTCACTGGGGATTTACACCGATTGTTATGGAAAACTTAGCTAATGGTGGAGATCCATTGCTTGCAATGGCAGCCGCCGCTATATTTGCACAAGTGGGACTGGCATTGGGTATTTTCTTAAAAACTAAGGACAAAACCATAAAATCATTTGCTGGATCTACGTTATTGCCTGGCGCATTGTCTGGGGTAACAGAACCAATTCTGTATGGGTTAGTTCTTCGTAACAAGCGCACTATTCCTTACATTGTAATAGCTGGAGTTATTGGAGGCGCAATTAGTGGTTCTGTTGGAGCAAAAGCAATGTCAATTGCGTTTCCATCTTTCTTAAGTATTCCAGCCTACTCACCATTGGTACCATATACTATTGCTGCGTTAATTTCTTTTGCTACTGCAACAATTTTAACTTTAATTTTTGGCTATGAAGATAAAAAGAAAAAAGAAGTTGAAGAAAACAAGGTAGAAGCCGGACAGCCAATTGGAAAACAAGAAGCAATTGTCAGCCCGTTAACAGGGGTAGTTAAGCCATTAGCAGCAGTGGATGATCAAGTGTTTTCATCAGGAGCTATGGGAAAAGGAATCGCAATCGATCCAACTGTTGGTAAAGCTGTCTCTCCTGTTAATGGTATTGTTACAACAGTTTTTCCGACAGGGCATGCAATTGGTATCACGTCAGACCAAGGTGCAGAAATATTAATCCATATCGGAATCAATACTGTCCAATTAGAAGGAAAATACTATTCACCGGTCGTTAAACAGGGAGATCGGGTGAAGCAAGGTGATCTATTAGTTAACTTTAATATTGAAAAAATAAAAGAAGCTGGGTATCCAATTACTACCCCAATTATTATTACAAATACAAATCATTATGTAGATGTTATTGAAACCAATAAAGAAACTATTCAGGCAAAAGAAGGTTTACTGACAGTAGTCATTTAATCGTCTTCTTTTAGAAATACGGGGAGAGACTTGATTACGTTTCCCCATATAAATTGCTTTAACTATTGTAAATAGATAGTAATTGAGGAGGATTTACATTATGAATTATGAAGACAAGAAATTTCCAGAAGGCTTCTTATGGGGTGGAGCTACCGCAGCAAATCAATTAGAAGGCGGTTTTCATGAAGGGAATAAAGGATTAAATATTGCAGATGTTCTACCAGGTGGAAAAGAACGACTTAGGTTATTACAGTCACCAGGCTTCAACTTTGAAATTGATACAGAAAAATATAGTTATCCGAACCATGAGGCGATCGACTTCTATCATCGCTACAAAGAAGATATAGCGTTATTTGCAGAAATGGGATTCAAAGTATACCGTATGTCCATCGCTTGGACAAGGATTTTTCCTAATGGAGATGAGCTGGAACCAAATGAAGCAGGTTTAGCTTTTTATGACCGTGTGTTTGATGAATTGCATAAGTATGGTATTGAACCAGTTGTCACGATGTCTCACTATGAAATGCCGGTAAATCTTGTGAAAGAATACGGCGGCTGGAGAAGTCGAGAAGTTGTTACGTTCTTTGAAAGATATGCAAAAGTAATTTTAAACCGTTACAAAAACAAGGTAAAGTATTGGCTGACATTCAACGAAATCAATTCTGGTCTTGAATTACCGATTCTGGGTCTTGGTTTTGCGATTCAAAAGGAAGAGGATAAATATCAGCCAACGTTCCAAGCTTACCATCACCAATTCGTTGCAAGCAGTTTAGCGGTAAAGGCTTGCCATGAAATCATTCCTGATGCAAAAATAGGGTGTATGATTATATATGCACCTATATATTCTTATGATAGTAACCCTGAAAATGTAATGTATACTCTACAAAAATCGCGCTTCCTTAATAATTTCTGTGGTGATGTTCAGGTAAGAGGAGAATATCCTGCTTTCATCAAGCGTTACTTTAAAGAACATAACATTAATCTTGAAATGCAACCTGGTGATTTAGAGCTTTTGAGAACTTATCCAGTTGATTTTATTAGCTTTAGTTATTATATGTCACTTACCGAAAGGAAAGAAAAGGCAGCTGCTGACATTGGGGAAGGAAATATTTTAGGAGGAATGAAAAATCCATTCCTAAAAGCGAGTGAGTGGGGATGGGAAATAGACCCTATCGGATTAAGAGTTTCCTTGAACGAATTATATGACAGATACCGTAAACCACTTTTTATTGTTGAGAACGGTTTAGGAGCCAAAGACAAGGTAGAGGAAGATGGCTCAATTCACGATGATTATCGAATTGAGTACCTCCGCACCCATATCGAACAAATGGCGGAAGCGATTGAAGATGGCGTTGAACTGATGGGGTATACTCCTTGGGGCTGTATTGATTTGGTCAGTGCTTCAACAGGAGAAATGTCCAAACGTTATGGTCTCATTTATGTCGATAAACACGATGATGGCAGCGGGACATTAGAACGAAAAAAGAAAAAGTCCTTCTTCTGGTATAAAGACGTAATAGCAACAAATGGGGAAAAATTATAACAAGCAAAATTTGATATTTACATCTTTATTAACCTTATTACCCTTGTTTTATAACGACTAATCTGAAAAACTCCCTTTCTTACTTCTAGAAGGGAGTTTTTAGTCTGTGGGGGATTGTGAATCATTATACTTAAGGTAATGGGCGCGTTTATTTAACAGCGTGATGCAGCTCTCTATATGCTTTTAAATTAGTAAGCGGTCATATACCTATTCAAGAGTATGGCCCTTTAAAGGAATAAAAACGAACTATTTTTTCCCTTCTGAAAGCTTTCGATATAAGGCCGACCTAGAAACATTCGTAATTTCACAAATTTGCTTTACGGTCATTTTGCCTTCTCGATAAAGATTTACTGCATAGTTAATCCCGGCATGCTTATGGTGATACTTTTTGACTCTTCCACGGTATTTCCCTTCCTTTTTCGCTAAATCAATTCCTTCACGTTGACGCATTCGAATTAGATCACGCTCTAATTGATTTACTCCACCCATGACCGTCATTAAAAATTGGCTATAGGGATTATCTTCCGATAGGTCTAACCATGTGTCTTTCAAGGACTTTAAGTTCGCCTTCTTTTGTTTAATGTAATCTACTAATTCAAATAGATCTCTTGTGCTACGAGTAATTCGAGTAAGGTCCGTAACAAAAATGATGTCCCCTTGTTGAAGGGATTCCAACATTTTTTGCAACTCTGGTCGATCCTGTGTCGCTCCAGACAGTTTCTCTTCAAAGATAATGTCCATTTCGATTTCGTTCAGTTGCTGAAACTGCCTTGCAGGATTCTGGTCAACAGAACTCACTCGTACATAACCGATTTTCCGGTTCTGGTGCAAAAATCACTCGTTAGAAACATAGAGTGTGAGTTTCCTTTAAATTGCTAACTTATGAAGCTAATCCAAACAATTTATGGATGAAGTCTTTTTGATTTTGGGCAGACTTCACCCCCTGATGAACCTGCTTCTTTTTCATCATATGCATGGCTTCTATGCCTCTCAGTATGTAAGTAGCTGTACGAAATGATTTCAATCCTAACATCGAACGAACTCGCTTTTTTATAAAACGATGATCCTGTTCTACGATATTATTGAGATATTTCACTTGTCTCATTTGGATGCCTTCAGGCATACGTTTCTCTTCTTTTAATTCTTGAATCGCTACAGGATAAGCTGGATTTTTATCCACTGTTATGACGCGGGGGTTACAAACATGAGAAGTAGCCAAGGCTTTCTTGAAAAAGCGCTTGGCTGCTTGTTTATCTCTTGATTCACTTAGATAAAAATCAATGGTATTCCCTTCTGAATCAACTGCACGATATAAGTACATCCATTGACCTTTTACTTTGATATACGTTTCATCGACTCTCCAGGAATCATTTGTTGGCTTAAGATGACGTCTTACTCTTTCATCTAATTCCGGTCCATATTGATGAACCCAACGCATAATCGTTGTATGAGCCATGGATAGGCCACGCTCCTCCATCATTTCCACCAAATCACGAAAACTTAAGTTGTACCGTAGGTACCATCTCACTGTTAACAAAATAATGTCAGGCTGATAATGTTTCCACTTGAACAAATTTTGCTTTTCCATACTGATCATGCCCCTTTTTTAGAGTAATAGTATCAGTATATCCAAGCTTTAGAGATTAATTGCAATTGCTTTGAGTTTTTTGCACCAGAACCAGAAATTGAGCTATTTATTAGGAGGTTATCAGTTTCAAATGTTTTAGAACAAGCCAATTTTCCAAAAGGAAATCAGCTTGTTCTTTTTTTTTGCGGGGTATTAGAATTTATTGACTCCCATTCTTTAGGATTCGTATCATCTGGGACTACACCATTGATAATATCAAGGTAGTGATTTGCTTTTTCTTCCATATATTTAGCTTTTTGTTTTGCCTCCTCTAACTGAGTCAGAGCGATGGCTTTTTGTTTCATAATGATTTCATAGCGTTCATGAATGGTAGAACGTCCTTCCAAACACAAGTCTACATAGGATTTAATGTCTTCCACTGACATACCACATTGTTTTAGATATTTAACACCTATAAGCCAACTGATAGATTCTTCATCAAAAAGTCGATTATTGTTTTTGTCTCGCTGTACACTTGGAACTAATCCTTTATCCGTATAGAAACGAACGGTATGTTCAGTCAGATCAAGTAGCTTGGACACTTCCTTCACAGTATGCATTTTAACCACTCCCTAAAAATTTTTTATTAAAACTTTTTAAAATCTCTTGCCTTCGTGTCGCTCGAAGGTGATAGGATTAGCATAGTTCAAGTTACTGAAATTGTAAATCACCAAGCATAGAAGACTAAATGGGATAAAATCAGTGATTTGAAATATTACATTTAAAATACTGGAGGAATTATATATGCAAAAAGTAATTTTAAACAACGGTGTTGAGATGCCTATTCTTGGCTTTGGTGTATTTCAAATTGAAGATCCAGAACTATGTGAACAGGCAGTTTATGATGCCCTTATGGCTGGTTATCGCTTGATTGACACAGCAGCAGCTTATATGAATGAAGTAGCAGTAGGCAGAGCTATCAAGCGAAGTGGTGTCCCAAGAGAAGAAATATTTATTACGACAAAACTTTGGATTCAAGATGCAGGTTATGAGAATGCCAAGAAAGGATTCGCAAAATCACTGGAACGATTACAAGTAGATTATATCGATTTGTATTTAATCCATCAGCCATTTGGGGATGTATATGGTTCTTGGCGTGCGATGGAGGAATTGTATCGTGAAGGTAAGATTAAGGCGATTGGAGTCAGCAACTTCTATCCAGACCGTCTGGTGGATTTGATTGATCATAATGAAGTAGTTCCAGCAGTAAACCAGGTTGAAACCCATCCTTTTTGCCAACAAATAGAAAGTCATAACCTTATGAAAGAGAACAATGTTCAGATTATGTCCTGGGGTCCGTTTGCCGAAGGAAAAAATAACATGTTCCAAAATGAAGTATTAGCATCAATAGCTGAAAAATACAATAAATCTGTTGCCCAAGTGATTTTACGCTGGTTAACACAAAGAGAAGTAGTCGTGATTCCAAAGTCAGTTCATAAAGAAAGAATCATTGAAAACTTTAATATCCTTGACTTTGAATTAAGTCAAGAAGATATGGAGACGATTGCTACTTTAGATACGAAAGAGAGCGTGTTCTTTTCACATAGAGATCCTGAATTTGTAAGATGGCTTGGAAACGTTAAATTTGATGTTTAATGTTATTTATCACTGAAAAACCGATTTTCCAAATTTGGAAATTCGGTTTTTCCTTTTTGAAGACATTACTACTAAGGGGAAAAACGCAATGAGAAAGAATTTCAGGAGCAAATCAATCAATGATACTTTTATAAAAGAAGCTAACTGCTCTGCGGTTGTAGTTGGTGCGTCGCTTTCTGGACTAATGACAGGGATTGCTCTTTCACGAGCTGGATTGAAGGTTACTATTTTAGAGAGAGCTGGAGCGAAACCACGTAGTGGTGCTGTTCTTCAAGTTGACAGTGGGGAAATTGATCGAACAAAAACAGCTAAATTCTTGAGAAAACTTGCTTCTGGTGGAATTAGGTCGGCTGAGGCTTGGTCATCTATACAGTTTCGATTACGCACAGAAGTCGAAGCTGATTCCAGAATTGACTTACGTTATGATACCCGTGTTCAAACTGTTAATGAGGACGACAACTCTGCTTGGGTTGTGACGGATAAGGGTGAAACATTCCACGGAGATATTTTGATTGGTGCTGATGGTCACCGTAGTATTGTGCGACGCTATGTTTCACCGCATAAACCGAACGCCACTTTTGCGGAATACTTGATATGGGTAGCTATTGTAGATGAGAAAGACATACCTGAAAAACACCGACCTAGCCTCAATGCCCCGAAGTTTACTATGCCAGATGGTATCGGTGACTTTTTACTCGGTTCCATTATTGCTGGGGCAGACGGTTCTACAGCTCTAGGAGATCGACGACTGGGATGGGCTTGGTACGATAACACTCAAAATGATTTGTTACGTCGTCTTGGATGTGTTGAAGGAGACGTTGTGCAACATTCGCTTCATGCACCAGACATCCCTGAACAGACATTGATTGAGCTAGCTGAAAAGGCTTATGATAGATGGGATCAACCTTGGTTGGACGCAATCCTTCATAGTATTCAAACACGTAATCTTATCGGAACACCGATTGCCGAGTACGTTCCTGAAAATCTTGTGAAAGGACGTATAGCAATCGTTGGAGATGCTGCACATCTACCTACACCACTAACTGCGTCAGGATTTAATGCTTCCTTACAAGATGCTTCTACCTTAGCTGAATGTGTTGCAAAGGGGATACAAGGAACTGGAGCATCTGAGGCTCTTCTGGAATATGAGTCTCTCCGTCTAAAAAATGCACGTCAAATTGTGCAATCTGGACAATCTTTTAGTCAATCATTTGGACGATAATTTGTGAAGCATTATACTTAAACTGGCAGTTTAGTTGAATAAGGAATCGGATAACTATAGTAAAGAAAACTCGCCAATACTGCGGCGAGTTTTGCTTTTTTATACACCAATGGTTTGCAACTTCGGAAAAGCATCTCATAACGGGCAGAGGAATTAAAAATTCTTGACTTAGAGTAAACTCTAAGTATTACTCTTTCTTTGTGTCGCAAATTAAAAATGAAAGAAGCAATAGACATATTAGATTTAATGGAGGCGGTTATGATGACATATTCTATTGGAGAATTTTCTAAAATCGTTGGGTTAAGCGAACATACATTGAGGTTTTATGAAAAGGAAGGGTTAATAAAAGTAAACAGAGACGATAACAATGTCAGAATCTACTCGGATGAAAATAAATTATGGATTGAATCACTGCTCCACCTAAAAAATACAGGGATGTCTCTAAAAGACATGAAGCAATTTGCCATGTGGGGGCATATTGGGGATAAAACAATGGAAGAAAGGTTAGCTCTACTTAAAAATCATCGAAAAAAAGTAGTGGAAGATTTGGAGAAGCTTCGTCAAAGTTTAGAGCATCTGGATAATAAAATAAATTTTTATGAAAATGAATTAGGAGACTGTTTCTCTACAAATTAAGCAGCCAGTTGTTTTTTTCCATTTGCCTCTTTTTGATAAACCTCGTACAAACAGCTTTCGAAATCATGTTTTTATCGAAAAAAATAAGAATAAAAAAACACTTGCTTTAGAGTACACTCTAAGGATTAATCTGTTCTTGCACCATTTAAACATATGAAGGGTTGATAAACCTTTACAAAATAGTGCAAAACTATCCAGAACATATAAATAAACATATAGAAAGAGGTTAAAAAATGAACGAAAAATATAGCAACTTACTTGAATCCTTCACATTTAAAAATGGAATCACCCTTAGAAATCGGGTCGTTATGGCACCTATGACCACTTGGTCTAGTAATGACGATTACACAATTTCAGATGATGAAGTGAAATATTACAAAAAAAGAGTGAATGGCGTAGGTCTAGTTATAACAGGATGTACGCATGTGCAACCAAACGGTATAGGTTTTACGAACGAATTCGCAGCTTATGACGATAAACTTATTCCAAGTCTACGTAAATTGGCGGATGCTGCGAAAAGCGGTGGAGCTCCTGCGTTACTTCAGATCTTCCATGCAGGTAATAAAGCACTACCGGCTTTAACTCCAGATGGTGAAGTGGTTAGTTCCAGTGCTGTGGAAACTGAAGCTACTGCTTTTGCTCCTTCAGTATTACCTAGAGAACTGTCACACGAAGAAATCCTTGACGTAATCCGCGCGTTCGGAGAAACAACGCGCCGTGCGATTGAAGCGGGCTTTGACGGTGTAGAGCTTCATGGTGCCCATGGCTTCCTGATGCAAAACTTCTTCTCTCCATTCTTCAACAGACGTGAAGACCAGTGGGGCGGATCCCTTGAGAATCGCATGCGTTTTCCACTTGCAATCGTTCAGGAAATTAAAAATGTCATTAAAAAGCATGCAACAAAACCGTTTATTTTAGGATATAGAATATCTCCTGATGAACATGAAGAAGGCGGTTTGAGAATGAAGGATACCTATGAATTAATGAATCGTCTTATTGAAGCAGATGTTGATTATGTACATGCTTCGTTGGCTAATGCCCTTTCCTCAAAGCCAGTTGATAGTCAAGATGAAAAAACATATCTTGAATTAATTGTTGAACATGTAAACGGCAGAGTTCCTGTAATGGCTGCTGGTTCTATGGTAACTGCTGATGATGTTGCAACTGCATTAGATAAGGGTCTGTCCCTAGCAGCGGTTGGTCATACGTTAATCATGAATCCAGACTGGGTAGAAAAGGTTCAAAATGGACAAGAGTCTGAGATCCAAACGGCGATAAAGGCTTCAAAGGTTAGTGAGCTTGAGCTTCCGGAAAAACTTTGGGGGATAATTCAAGCATCAGGTCCATGGTTTAAGATCGAAGAATAACATCGAGATAGAAAAGTTTACTGTTTTTTATCACGTTTTTATTAAGAGAGGATGGGTTCTGGTGCAGAAAATCTAGGAAGCTTGGACATACTGATGTTATCAATCTGAAAAGGATGTGTATCCGTATGAAAAAGCCAACAGAATTTAAGTGAAAACATTACCAACCCAAAATTATCTTACATGTAGTACGCTGGTATCTCCGATACAGTCTGAGTCTTCGTGATCTCGTAGAGATGATGGAAGAGCGTGGAATATGCGTAGCACATACTACGATTATGCGCTGGGTTCATCAATATGGACCAGAACTTGATAAACGTATCCGGCGATATTTAAGGAGAACCAATGACTCCTGGAAGGTGGACGAAACTTACATAAAAGTAAAAGGAAAGTGGATATATCTATATCGTGCAGTAGATTCTAAAGGGAACACGATTGATTTTTACCTAAGCAAAACTAGAGATGCGAAATCAGCTAAGCGCTTTTTCAAGAAAGCCTTGGCTTCTTCCCATGTGTCCCAACCTCGTGTCATTACGGTGGATAAGAATCCGGCTTATCCAGTGGCGATTCAAAGATTAAAAGAATGGTAAAATGGCTTCTCTTGCAGTGGATAGACTCGTACAACTTATGGAACATCCTACAAGCGAGAAAATGCAGTTTATTGTCAATACAGAATTAGTTGAGAGGAAGTCGTGTATAGCGCTTCATTCAAAGTAACATCTTCCTACTAATAAAGAATTCCATGATTGATTAAAAGTCCTTAGTTTTCGGTGCACAGTTTGCTGATGACCCTTATAAAACAAATCACTAGTTGTGAACATACATTTGAAAAACCTCAAAAAAGTAAGGGTCCTACTACTTATGCGCAGGACCCTTACTAATTAATTTCGAACATTCTGTACATCTTTTACGATTTTATTTTTGATGGCTTTCGTTTCCCCTCTGTTGGCTTAGCTAGCTTTCGTCTACTGGAACGTTCAACTAATTGGCTATATACATTCTTGTATGACCGTGTTTCTTTTTTATTGGAACACGGATTTTTTGTATTGAATGTAAACTAATGCCTATAAGTATACATTAATTTTGGTGATTTTATTGGATTACGGAGAGGTGGTTATAGGGTAATGGGGGCATTATTTGTATCTCTTATGATGCACCAGTACTTCTATTCAAGGGATAATCGTATCAATTATATAAACACAGTACAAAGAGTACCATTTCATTCATAACGTATGTGATAGAGTTGATGGGATTGGAATTCATAAAAAGAGATACAAGTGAATATTGGTTCTGGTGCAAAAATCTCAAAACACTTGCAAGTAATCTCTAAATTTTGGACATACTGATACTATTACTCTAAAAAAGGGGCATGATTAGTATGGAAAACCAAGATTTGTTTAAATGGAAACATTATCAGCCTGACATTATTTTATTAACAGTGGGATGGTACCTACGGTACAACTTAAGTTTTCGTGATTTGGTGAAAATGATGGAGGAGCGTGGCTTATCCATGGCTCATACAACGATTATGCGTTGGGTTCATCAATATGGGCCGGAATTAGATGAAAGAGTACGACGTCATCTTAAGCCAACAAATGATTCCTGGAGAGTCGATGAAACGTATATCAAAGTAAAAGGTCAATGGATGTACTTATATCGTGCAGTTGATTCAGAAGGGAATACCATTGATTTTTATCTAAGTGAATCAAGAGATAAACAAGCAGCCAAGCGCTTTTTCAAGAAAGCCTTGGCTACTTCTCATGTTTGTAAACCTCGCGTCATAACAGTGGATAAAAACCCAGCTTATCCTGTAGCGATTCAAGAGTTAAAAGAAGAGAAACGTATGCCTGAAGGCATCCAAATGAGACAAGTGAAATATCTCAATAATATTGTAGAACAGAATCATCGTTTTATAAAAAAGCGAGTTCGTTCGATGTTAGGATTGAAATCATTTCGTACAGCTACTTACATACTGAGTAGCATAGAAGCCATGCATATGATGAAAAAGAAGCAGGTTCATCAAGGGGTGAAGTCTGCCCAAAATCAAAAAGAATTCATCCATAAATTGTTTGGATTAACTTCATAAGTTAGCAATTTAAAGGAAACTCACACTCTATGTTTCTAACGAGTAATTTTGCACCAGAACCTCCTACTAAAAAGGCAGCAACTAACTACGATTTGTAGTATGTTGCCACCTTTTATTATTGTTTCATAAGAATAAGTACTTTGGGAATTCTCTTTATTCTTTTATTATTTAGCTTTATCTACAAACGTATTAGTAAACGTCTTGCTTAAGTCTACTTTGGCACTTTTCAGTTCTGGTTTAGAAGTTGTTAAGACGTCCAACACTTTCTCCGGGCCATCGGAAGGCATTTTTCCATCAGCTGTGAACATCGGAAGACTAGATTTCAAAGCCTTCACATACAATTCCTTATCGCCCGCGTAATATTCTTTCGGCAATTTATCAGCAATTTCCTCTGCGCTATGCGTGTGAATATACTTTAATGTTTTGACAAAAGCGTTGGCTAGATGTTGAACCACTTCTGGGTTCTTTTTTACATAATCCGAACTCATATATAAGCTAGAAGACGGATAAATACCTCCAGTCGCTTGTTTCATTCCCTCCGGACTCTCTAAGTCTACCAGAGGAGTGGCGATTCCTTTCGTCTCCAGCAAAGAAGTGGTAGGCTGCGTCGCCCATGCCAGATCAATATTCCCTTGTTGCATTGCAGCAATTAAAGTATTTCCCGATCCTACGGCTAAAGGAACAAAATCCTTCGAGGTATTTCCACCTTTTGTTACCAAGTAGTTGATGAGAAAATGGGAGGATGCTCCTAAGCTAGTGACACCGATATTTTTACCTTTCAAATCAGCCAAACTTTTTACTTTATCTTTGATTTTATTGGATACCATCAATTTTGCTCCAGGGACAGTGGCCATTTGAACTACCTCTTCAAGATATTTTCCCTTGGCTTGCATATCGATGTTGTGATCATAAAAACCAACCACCCCCTGCACTTCACCCGCAATCAAGGACTGTTCTGCATTGACTCCAGAAGACTGGCTTGTCAGTTCCACATCAAGCCCTTCCTCCTTAAAATAACCCAGGTTTTCAGTTAATTTAGCAGGCAGATAAATGATTTTTTCCATGCCTCCGACCATAATATTCACTTTGGGAAGCTTTGCGGATGTATCAGACTTCTGGCTAGCATTATTCGCGTTCGTTTTTTCCGAAGTAGAGCATCCTGTTAGAGCCATTCCAGCCAATACAATCAAACTAGTGCCCAACATCACGGTTTTTCTTAGTTTCATTTAGCATTACCCCTTTTATAGAATTTCACTAACTATTGGCGAACATGCCGCCAAGCGATAAACCGTTTTTCGAGCTTTCCAACCGCCCAGTTTGCAGCTAAAGCAGTAAGCGATAAGAGAACCATTCCGGCAAATACCCCAGTTGTATCAAAAGCACCTTGTGCTTGCGCAATAAGAAAACCCAGACCTTTTGTTGCTCCGATAAATTCCCCCACCACTGCACCGACCAAAGCGAATCCGAAACTAGAATGGAGGCTTGATAAAATCCATGTTAAAGCCGAAGGAATAATAACATGTTGGGCCAACTGTCTTTTGCTTGCTCCAAGTAAACGAGCGTTATTAAGCAGATTGCGATCTACTTCTCGAACGCCTTGAAAAGCGTTAAAAAATACAACAAAGAAGGTAAGCGTTACTCCAAGTGCTACCTTAGAAGGCATCCCTAAACCGAACCATATGATAAAAATCGGTGCTAAAACGACCCTTGGCAGTGCATTTAACATTTGAATATAAGGTCCGAAAATAACAGAGAGAATCTCGTTTCTGCCCAAGGCATATCCGGCAACCACACCCAAAATGACTCCTATTAGGAAGGAAAGGATGGTTTCCTCGAAGGTGACAACAAAATGGGTATATAACGGCCCTTGGCTGGTACCATCTACAAACCAACCCCAAATTTTTTCTATAATAGCAAATGGACTTGAGAAAAAAAACGGATCAATGATTTTATTACCCGCTAAAACTTGCCAAGAACCGAACATTAAAATAAAAACGGCAGTTTGCAGAGATAAATTGCGAGTTCGGATTCTTAAGGCTCTGGCCTTCATTTCTTTTTTACGCGTCATAACCTTTTCTTTTGAATTATTAAGCATTGTTTGCGTTTGCATAACTAATCATCACCTCATCTCGCAAATCATTCCAAATTTTTTCATGGAGTTTCATAAATTTAGGATCAAAACGAATTTCAGCTACATTACGTGGCCTTGGTAAATCAATTCGATAATCCCCTTTAATCGTAGCTGCTGGTCCTGCTGTCAGCACAATTACCCGATCGCTTAAAGCGATTGCCTCTTCTAAATCGTGCGTGATAAAAAATACAGAAGCGGATGTTTCCTCCCAAATGCGGAGCAACTCATCCTCCATAAGATGGCGTGTGTGTACATCGAGAGCAGAAAACGACTCATCCATCAGAAGAATTTCCGGTTGAACAATTAAACATTGTGCTAAAGCCACACGTTTTCTCATTCCTCCTGAAAGCTGAGCTGGATAATGCCCTTCAAATCCTTTTAATCCCACCCGTGAAATCCATTTTCTTGCTTCGTTATACGCCTCCGCTTTATCTATCCCTCTTAGCCTTAAGCCCAAAGAAACATTATCAATAACTGTTTTCCAAGGGAAAGCGTTTTCAGTTTGAAACACACAAGCAGCTCGTGAATTAATTCCTTCTAGCTTTTCTCCCTGAATCAACACTTGACCGGACGAGGGTTTCTCAAATCCTGCAATCAAACTTAACGTTGTCGATTTTCCACAACCTGTTGGCCCAACAATAGATACGAATTCTCCTTTAGGAATTTTCAAATTAATATTTTGTAATACCGTATGGATCTCGCCCGATGGTTTTATGAATTCCTTCGTCGCTCCTTTTAATTCCATCATGGGTGTAGTGGACTGTGCAACAAGCCGATGTGTTTTTTGATTTACAACACTCATTTGGTTCCTCCATTCTACTTCCCTCATTCCACTTTTCATGGGCTTATGAAAGGTATTAAAGTATTTTACATTTTAATTTGTTCATAGCTTGATGTTATTCCCACTGTATTTCCATCATGAGAGGTACAACCGTATGCTAGCTAGGTTGATACAAATGTAAGTCTGTTTGTTTTGATTTTTTACTTTTCAGAAGATCAGATAAGATTCCGTTACTATATCACCTGCATTAAGTATTTTCACCACCTTTAATGTTAGCGCTTTCATTTAGTGTCTTTATAATAAATCAGAAGATTAAAAAAAATAAGTTTTTGAAAATTAAAAATATTAAGTTTATTATTTTTAATTTGTTCATATTATTCACGAAGTATAAAAAATGATAAGTTAGGAAGCATCTCGGAGCTTTATATGACATTCTTCTAATGAACGATACATGGTTTGGGTGGAAGAAAAATATATAACCTTTACCTTTCACAGATAGGAGCCGTTCATTTTTTTGAAAAAAAACCCCGCATTTCTTGTATACTGTTACACGAGGTGACGAAAATGAAGTGGATTCGGTTGCTATGGATTGCATTGCTTACGACAGTAGTACTAAGTGGATGTAATCTGACCGTTGAGAAACAAAATGGAGATGGAAAGGTTCAACAAGTAAGTGACACAATTCTCGATGAGATGGAAGGACCTCCAAAGAACGGGCATACTTTGGAAAGACATGTAGGTAAGTCAGACCAAGAACTAGAAGAACGAGTTCAGAGAGAACGTGTCACAGCTGCCAGTACATACTATGACAAAGAAACAGCAACAAAGGCAGTGCGAGAGAGTCTGCAGTTTCATGATAAAGACATCAAGAAATGGCTTGATGAATCTAAACGGGAGCGTCTTGTACTGAATACTCATCATTCTTTTGCGGTGGGAAAAGCGGTGCTCCGATCAGATATGCGTGTGCATGAACCTATATATACGATACAGTAACAGTGTTGGCAAAAGACCCTGCAAGTGAGTTGAAATACAAAATTATCACTTCTTATCCAGATGCAAAGCGAGGGAAATAGGATGTATCCGGAATTTCGATATTTTTTAGAAGCATATTGTACGTTGGGCTTAGATGTGGAAGAAGTATGGAAGGTCATCGAGGAGTTTAAAAAGCACGAAAATAAAAAGGTTCAAAAGGCATTGCAGGCTGAAATGCAAAACATCTTGAATAGCGGGAATTTGACGACAGCGAGAGAGATGATAGAAGAATACGGATATAGAGAATTTTCCGCTGAGGAAACGGAGAAGTGGCTGAACCACATTGTAAAAAAACTACAAAAGGAAGGGGCGTGAATCATCACGCCACTTTTTATACCTGCTGGCTAAGCACAAGAAGTTGCAGGCGAATCGTAACGACATATGAAAGAAAAATAGACTTTAAGGATTCCATAATGCGAACCATTTTTGTATGTAAGGACAGATTCCAAAAAGTTTTGAGCCTGGAATCAGAATTTGGATATAAAGGATCTAGATAATATGGAATGAAAAGGTTTTGGTGTACAAAATCTATTGTTTTTGCTCCAGAACCTTTTTATGATGTCTCTCCGTTGGAAGATTACAGAGGAATGGATCCCTCAGGCTAAGATTCGTCCTGCAATCCTAAACAATTGGTATTCTGAACAGGAAGAAGCTATACTATTAGGTACTCTTTCTTTCGAAAGGAAGGAACGGCTTCATAAAATTATGGGCACTTACTGGAGTGAAAATATATCGATCTGATTTTAATAAATGATAAAGGAAATAGGAGCATCACCCCGTTTCCAAACTCTTATTCAGGTTAGTTACTCATATATATGTTAGTAGTCATTGTTGTAAATACATTAAACGAGATTTTTTTTGGCTGGTCAATAGAAGATTGTTCTTTTAAGTTTTTAGGTCCTAATTATTAGGATCTTTTTTTATGGTTAACTTCTTCATTTTTAGAAGCCTTATTAAAATTATTTTATGTGTATCTTAAGGTTATACCAAGTAAAGAGAAGTATTGTAGATTTCTGCGGAAACTAATCTACCTGCATTGAATTTAAAATTTTACAAAAAATCTCTAAGATTTATTTGACGTGATAGAATAGGAATAATGGTAGCTTTATTTTATTTAACTCAATTCATCACCTAGCCGAAAACGCAAGTTGAAAAGACTGTTAAAAGCTCGCCTTCTTTTACACCCTAAAGCGTTTTAAATGTTGGGGGATATCCATCTTCAGAGTTTAATCTTATTCCAATTTCACATTAAATTTATTTTTAACGCATGCTTGGATTCGAAATTAATGCGTAGTATCTTCTCAAACATCTATCTACTCCATTTCAGTTTTCATTTTATAGAAACATGATGGCAATATTTCAAAAAGGTTATAATCACTCAAAACATGCCTTATCCAATTTAGTTCATCCTCTGTTAGCGTATAATCATTTTTCTAGATATTTTTATAAGATGTCATAAGGATAGTTTGAGCAAACTCTATTGCAAGTCTACACCTTTTTTTCACTACCAAATCAAAAATCATCCTCCAATGCTTTTTCGATAAGATCCCTAGGTACCTGATCCTGTTTTAGGCCACCATTACTGAATCTAAGTGAAAACCAAGCTGCTTGTCCTGTATATCCGTCAGATTTGCTGTAAATACGATGCAGAAGGGCTGTATTGCACACACGGTTATTACAACAACGAAAGGCCCTGCTCTCACTCAATATGCAACAGACTGGCACCTATTTTTACGTTTGGCGGACTATAAGGGCATCCCCAATAGTTCGCCAAAAACAAGAGGGATCCCCCAAGCCATGCCCTAGGTCATTTACCGAAAAAACGATGCCACCATGACCTTTTTTCCTGGGCTGCCGCTATTTGCATCTGCGCTTCCTTTTCCTCTTGCATCATTCTATTTCGTTCCTGTTCACGTTGATCCATGCGATCCAAGTGAAGCAAAATGTGATGCAGCTTTTCATCTTGTTTCGTTGTCATTTCTTTTTGCTGCTGGATAAGTTGTTGGATTTGAGAGGTAAACCGCTGCTCTTGCTCCCGAAGAAGGGAGTCTACAAGAGTCATAACGTCATGACTTTGTAAGTCTTGGGGATTTAGGGTGGCTTGCTCCTGGATTTCGTTTCCTGTCATGTCGTCATGACCTTTATTCTTTCTCCATTCTGCAACCCTTTTGGCTACTGACTCTAGAGTTACACCGTCATAACGACTTAACTTTATGAAGGTTTCAAGTGTTTGAATGTCCAGTTCACTAAACATTCGATGGCCTTGCGCATTTTTTTGAAACAAAAAGCCTTCCTTCTCAATATGTGAAACATATTTCTTAAAAACGGATTCCTTTACATCTAAGAGCTTCATAACGTCGCTACTTTTATACACGACTGTCATGCCGTCATATCCCCCTTTCTCCTACGGCTTCCTTCTATATGTAAGTGGGGAATCCCTGCATGTCATGTATGCCATGTTAGCAATGCCCGAGCACTTACTTCTGGGAAACAGGGCATCCCCTGCTTTGTTAGTGGTTGCTTATATGGAATCCCTTTGTAGGAGTTAAAGATCATGTAACCAAGGACGAAGTAGAGGTATCATACACGACTGTCATACCGTCATGATCTCTTTCCGCATAAGAAAAAGAGCTTTCAAGATAAAAGTGAGACTGGCTATCCTCGGCACATGGCATGGGGTAAAGGATCGTCCTCCCGAAACAAAGGTCATGCACTATTTAATAGAACGTTTGAATCAAGAAAGAAAGAAAGGGAATCCTTCCTAATAGTAATAGAAACTACCAACCTAGTACCTGGAATACTTCAAACTCCTCCTTCATATGCTGTAGCAAAGACAAGCGGGAGGAAGGAGGCCACAAATGATTATTTCTCCCTATCAAGTTGAATACACGATGACCATTGGAAATCGTGTTGTAGGTGAATGTATTACAGTGTATGCCTCTTCTAAATTCTTTGCCATAGAAAAAGTTAGCCAGGAACTTCATCGTCGTTTTGGTTCTTCAACATCCATTGAATTACATAATTATTCCAGAACAGATAGTGCCCCAGAACGTATTACTATAGGGATCTAATTAGGTTTGGTTCTTCTACATTCTGAATAGTATCACTCTAGAATGGAGTCCCGTCCCGTAGCCATCAAGTTAAAATTATGCAGCCCCCCAGAACGAAATTTTAGACTTTCTTGTAACAAAGAAGCCCATTTTATCGTTTTGGGGGTGACCTGTTCCCTTGGCTTGATGGGTATGCGTCATAACCCTTATTGCGGTTGATGACAGCTTCGCTCTGGTACTAGGTCTTATGGAATTGTTCCAAAACTTTAAACACGGGAGACTCAGCTTCCAGAGTTCCCTGTTAGATCATTACACTAATTCGGCAAATTCCTGAGATACCTACCTTTCAATAAATTGATTATCTGTAAAGGACCTAAGTTGTTATACTTATAGTACATTATGGCTTCGGCCCTCCACATTGGGTCACCGGGTCCATTGTACCTTTGTCTAAAGGTTCTAACCATAGCAACAGCTTGATGTGTCCAGTTCAGAAATTCCATCCAAATAAGACAAGTGAAATATCTCAATAATATCGTAGAACAAGATCATCGTTTCATTAAGAAAAGACTATGCTCCATGCTGGGATTCAAAACGTATGAAACTGCTACTTCAATAGTACGTGGCATTGAGGCCATGCATATGATAGAAAAAGGACAAGTTCGCCAAGGGGTGAAGTCTGCTCAAAATCGAAAAGAATTCATTGATAAACTGTTTGGCATTGCATCATAATCCGTAAGTTAGCAGGAAATCCATGTCCTATGTTTTTCTGAAATCATCTTTGCACCAGAACCCATATAGTAAATAAAAAAGAAGACAAATGCTACATTGTAGGTATTTGTCTTCTTTTTGTTTTGAATAGGTATTTGTCAACAGCCCCTCATAAGCAATCCCCTTAGCTATATTCTTATCCTGTTGTATTCTTCAAAGTCTCATCGTTACCCATTCCACGAGTTTTAGCCATGTTTATTCTTTCCTTTATGCTTCCCCTCATTTTTGTGCTCTCCATGACCTGGATCTGGGGCTCCTTCTGCATTCCCTTCGTTACCGCCTTAGGCGGGACGATCCACATCTGGTGCCGACGGAGTCGCATCTGGTGCCGACGGAGTCACATCTGGTGCTGACGGAGTCACATCTGGTGCCGACGGAGTCACATCTGGTGCCGACGGAGTCACATCTGGTGCCGACGGAGTCACATCTGGTGCCGACGGAGTCACATCTGGTGCCGACGGAGTCACATCTGGTGCCGACGGAGTCACATCTGGTGCCGACGGAGCCTCTTCCGATGGAACATCGTCAGGCTTTGCTCCCTTAATGTATAAATCCTGATTCATTCGATATACACTGCTTGGCTGCTGGAATCCCGGCACACTTGTTCCAACTTTCTCCATCATAGCTTTGAAAATAAGATGAGAGACTTTTGTAGTGTCCCCAAGCATATAATTCCCCGGGTCATTCTTTGCGTAGCCGGTCCAAACCGCCATTGTATATTGTGAGGTATACCCAGCAAACCAACTATCGTTTGTCGCTTTGGAGGGATAACCAAATTGATTTCTTGTTTTGTCATCGAAATTGGTTGTTCCTGTTTTTCCCGCAACATCTAGTCCCGGTATATTCGCATCTGTACCCGTTCCGTTCGCGGCAGTCAGTACCCCACGAAGCATATCGGTTATCATATATGCTGTATAATCCTTCATCACACGTTTTCCCTTTTGCTTAAAGTTGATTTCTTTTCCATCGGGGAATACAACCTTTGTCACAAAGGATGGCTTTGTATACACACCCGCATTTGCGAATGCATCGTACGCTCCTGCCATTTCAAGCGGAGACACCGTATTACTTCCAATTGCGTAGGATTCATATACTTGATTGTTCGGGAATGTAATACCGAGTGATTGCGCAAATGCCTGCGCCTTATTTAAACCTACCGTTTGTAATGTTTTCAAGGCCGGAACATTACGAGACTCCACTAAAGCATCCCGGATTGACATCGATCCTTTGTAGGAAGCATAAGCGTCTCGAATTGGCGTTCCATTTGAATATTGATACGGTTCATCGACAATTTGATGATATGTCGACCATTTTAAATTTTCAATGGCTGGGCCATAGTCAAAAATAGGCTTAAATGTCGATCCTGGTTGACGCATAAGATCAACCGCCAAGTTATTCCCCCGGAAGGTTGCTTTATACTCATTACGGCCGCTCCCGATCGCACGCACTTCACCCGTTTTCGAATCCAGTAAAACGAGAGCCGCTTGAAAACGTTCGTTCGGATAACGTACAACCCCCTGTGTATTCATGATGGCATCGGAATATTTCTGCGCCTGCGGGTCAAGTGTTAAGTAAATTTGAAGACCGTCTGTACGGATATCAACATCTTTCAGCTCGCTCTCCACCTCTCTCGTTGCAGCATCCAAAAATGCCTCATACGGCATACCCTCTTGATTTGTTTTTGGCACAATCCCCGCTGTTACCGGGACCTTCATAGCAGCTTGCATTTGCTGCTCGGTAATATAGCCCCGCTTTTGCATGAAAGTCAAAACAAGATTGCGACGCTTTGTAGCCGCTTCTACGTTTTCCGGTTTAGATGGGTCATAGTTATTTGGGCTTTGCGGCAAGCCTGCCAGCATGGCAGCCTGCGGCAGAGTCATTTTCTTTAAATCTTTCACATCAATTCCATAATAATTCTTGGCCGCTGCAGCCACTCCATAAGAACGGTTTCCCAAATTAATTTTGTTTAAATACATCGTTAAAATGTCATGCTTCGAATATTTTTGCTCCAGCTTATACGCTAGATACCATTCCTGCACCTTCCGTTTGACGGTTTTTTGAGGCGACAAAAATGAATTCTTAATGACCTGCTGTGTAATCGTACTTCCGCCCTGCGATCCAAAATTTCCAATCAGGTTTTCGAAAATGGCTTTACCGGTGCGTTTGATATCTATGCCATGATGGTTATAAAAATCAGCATCCTCGGTAGCAATGAAAGCATCCTCCAGCACACTTGGAATTTGATCATACGTAACCTTTGTACGTTTTTCTTTTCCATATTCATAAATAAACTTTCCATCTTTATCATAAAACTTTGTAGATAGCGGATCTGCCAATTTGGCATCATCGATTTGCGGTGCATCCTGAATTATCGAAAAGAACGCAGCCACCCCGGCACCTACAGAAACGATACCAATCAGTAAGCAAGCGAGTAACACCTTTTTTAAGACAGACCCTTTCTTAGGGGGCTTGCTACCTTTCTCTTGCTGTTTGACCTGCTCTTGTTGTTTTCTCTCCTGACGAGAACGATATGCTTCTGACATAATTCTTCTCCCCCATGTGTAAGCTACTCCAAAAATCCAAAGAACAATGCTGCCAAGTAAATGTTTATTGCCTACGAGCACACTTGGAGTACAATAGCTAGACTAATATTTTTTCATGCAACACTCGTATATAACGAACCAAAGAAGAATCTATTGTACAGTCACACATCCTTATTTAGACTGATAGTATCAGTATGTCCAAGACTTAGAGTTTACTTGCAAGTGCCTTGAAGTTTTTGCACCAGAACCATAACTAGTTACTTGGTTGTGCATATATGTTGAATTGTTTACAAAAACAAGAGTTTTATAGAAATACAATTTACACCGTACTCTTTTAACATTAAAAACTAATGAAAATACATTAAATTTTCCATTAATTAGATAACAAGCAAAACGTTTTTGCACCAGAACCTACACTCCGACAGGGAGCCGCTTTTGCTTCCTGGAGGAGCCTGTACTACTGAAGGAGGGCAGGACTATACTATTTAATAGTTAAGCCTGGAAACATAAAAAATAGACTAGGATAAAATATCCTAGTCTAATATGAAATACGAGCTATTCTCAAGCGATTACCTATTAAATTAACAGTTATAACCAGTGTATCTGAAGTTAAAAGAGGGATTCCCTTCTAAATGGCTGCTACCGGATCACACCCATCTTATTTTATTTTCCAAAGGTTTATCCAGATATCCCAATAGTCAGCAGGAGATGTTTTTAAATAAGCTTCCCAAAGCTCCACATATTTTTCCATTAAGTTAGGGTTATTGCTGCTCCCCCCTAGCTTTTTATATTCTTTTAATACACTTGACTTAAGTGCAAGATCAGCAATTTTATTTATTTTTTGATCCCGCTTATCCATTGCCTCATCTACTAATTTAAAAACTTCCCCAGAGTTTTCCTTTTGAATATCCTTAGCTACTTTCATGGTTTCTCTAACCGCATCTGTAACTGCTATCCTAATCGCTTCCTGAAAAGCAGCTTTGGTCATGGTTATAGTTTCATTTTCCTCACTAGGATTAATAAAAGAAGGTTTCCTTACTTGTTCTGGCATAGCTAAACTCACCCCTTAAGATAGATGTTTGCTAAACAAATTCTTTATCCATGAGAAAATTCCTTTTTTTTCCTGATAAACTGCAATCAGTTTTTTGGTTCTGGTGCAAAAAATTCAAGATAAATCAAGGTAAAAGGTCAATGGATGTATTTATATCGTGCCGTTGATTCAGAAGGGAATACCATTGATTTTGATCTAAGTGAATCAAGAGATAAACAAGCAGCCAAGCGCTTTTTCAAGAAAGCCTTGGCTGCTTCTCCTGTTTGTAAACCTCGTGTCATAACAGTAGACAAAAACCCATAGCGATTCAAGAGTTAAAAGAAGAGAAGCGTATGCCTGAAGGTATACGAATAAGGCAAGTGAAATATCTCAATAACATTGTGGAACAGGATCATCGTTTTATCAAGAAGCGGGTTCGTTCGATGTTAGGATTGAAATCATTTTATACAGCTACTTACATACTGAGTGGCATAGAAGCGATGCATATGATCAAAAAGAAGCAAGTTCACCAAGGGGTGAAGTCTGCCCAAAATCAAAAAGAATTCATTCATAAATTGTTTAGGTTTGCTTCTCACACGAATGAAGGTCAACCAACCACAAATAGATGACCAAGCGCTAGAACAATTCAATGTGATTGTAGACGATACGCTGGAGAATAACGACCTGCTGTACGTCGACTTCTGGCGAAATGGATATATAACGCACGTTAGCGGGCATGTGCATTACTACGATACACAACGGAATCAACTTCGTATAGTTGACGTTAAAAGAAAAGTGCGTTACGTAAAGGATATCGTACATATATCTATGGATTAAACGTTGGGAGGTGACGCCTTTGTTTCTTCGCTTTATCTGAACGTAGTGGGATATAAAGTATTTTTGCGCCATTTTTCCGTACCAATCTTCGTTAGTTTTATCTGAACACAGTGGGATCTAATTAGGTATCTTGCAGACAATAAATGAAAAATTTTTAGCGTAATTCTCATGTGATTTTAATGTTCTGACCTTATCTTACCTAGTAAGAAATTTGAAAAAATCCCATCTATACAGCCGCCTGCTATGGATGATGAGCATAGACGCAAGCCGCTAAAAAATATGCAGCAGAGAAGTCTACTACTATAGAGCGAGAGTAACCATGATAAGATAAAAGAGTATAACACTGAGGGGGGTGTTATGCTGGAATGTGGTGTTGAAGAGGATTTGAGGAATGGGAGATTTCCGTATTAAGAGTAAGGCAGGTAGGCAGGTAATCCCCTTTTTCTATTTAATTTTATAGATATTTGTAAAGCGAGGGAATCAGATGAAAAAGAAAATTCTATCATTTCTATTAATGTTTACCGTATTGCTTACCCCTGTCCTAGCGCAGGCGAAGGGGTTTAGCGGGGGCAGCTCGAGCATACATTCCAGCAGCTCTGTTTCAAGAAGCGGAAGCATTTCAAGCTCCGGTACGTATCATTCCGGCTATAAGTCTCCATCATCAAGCGTGCGGTCTCAGCAGCCTTCCTACCACAGCAATAGCTCAGTAGGAACTGTACCGGTTCAGTCTAAGCGTTCCAGCCTTTTGAGTCATGCAGCTGCATTTGGGGCGGGTGCTCTTTTGGGCAGCATGCTTCATCCGTTTGGTACACATGCAGTGGGTGCAGTCGGCGGAACAGGATTTTCGTTCAGCGGCTTGTTGATGGATGTGATTTTGATTTTAATTGTGGTGTGGATTGGGCGCCGCATCTTTGGCAGACGATAAGAAGGAGAGAGAGAATGAGAATATTATTTGAGGAACAGGACGTTATTGACGCGGTTTGTGTGTATGAAGCTGCTGAGCATGCATATCGTCCCGAGCAGATTGAGGTGGATTTGCAGTTTCATCCCGCGCACGGCTTTCATGCAAGTGCACGATTACCTTATCGCACTGTTGAGCTGGGAGAACAGCAGCTCATTGATGCGATTGCTGTCTATTTACGTGACTATCATCATTTTATTCCGGAGCGCTTAGGGATTGACTTACAGTTTCACGAACATACCGGCATTACAGCAGAAATCATAGTAGAATAAAAGGCGGCAAACACACCGTTTTCTTGTACATGTTGTACGTGAGAACAGTGTGTTTTTTTGTTTCCAAAGGTATTAAGTGATATATAAGGAATATGCGATAAATATTACAAAATGGATGTTTTTTCCCATCCCCCATAGCCATAAACCTAATAAAAATAAACTATCCCCAAAACGATAAAATTGAGCAACTTATGCAAAATCTTTGTTTTGGGGTGATTTCAATTTCTTAACTTGATGGGTATGTGAT